>JAFOWX010000077.1 GCA_017391905.1 Paludibacteraceae bacterium
ATTGCAAGAGTTTTCGAAAGATAAAACCGTAAAAAAACAGTCGGAAATTGCGGCTCAACGCCACAAAGAAAGACCCAAAAACGAAACGGTTGTGTTGGATAGCTATGCACAAAAAGAAGCATCTGCTGTGGAACAACCCAAAGAAGCGCCTATCCAATTTAAAACGGTAGGCAAAATAGATTTGGATGCTTTCAATAAGAAAAAAGCAGCCGAGGTGGTAGCTGAACCCGAAGTGGAAGAAGTAGAGGAGCCTCAACAAGAGGTAGAAGTGGTAGCAGAGGTGGTAGAAGAGCCTGTTGTAGAGCCTCAAGCAGAAGAAGCGCAAGAGGAAGCAGTGCAGCCCGAGGCTGAGCCAAAACAAGAAACCGTGGAGGCAGAAACATCGACCAACCAAAAACCAACCGAACAAATCTTTACTTACGGCAATAAGAATATACAATCTACTATCAACGTAGTAGGAAAAATAGACTTGTCTGCTTTGAATCAGCAAACACGTCCCAAGAAAAAAACCAAGGAGGAAAAACGTAAAGAAAGAGAAGAAAAATACCCTCCTAAAAATACAGCAAACCAAGCTGCCGGTAATGCGGACGAGAAAAAGAAACGTAACCGTATTCAAAAAGAACGCGTGGACATCAACAAACCGGTGGATGTTAAAAAAGGTGGCAAACACGGTAAAAACGACAAGGGTCGTCGCAGCGTAGAACATACGCAACCAGACGAAGAAGCAGTACAACGTCAAGTACGCGAAACCTTGGCCATGCTTACCAACAAGCAAAAATCAAAAGGTGCTAAATACCGCAAAGACAAACGTGAGGCTGCGTCGCAACGTATGCAAGAAGAAGCCGAATTGGAACGTCTTGAAAACCAAACTATTAAAATTACCGAGTTTGTAACGGTAAACGAGTTGGCATCGATGATGGATGTGCCTGTAACCAAAGTAATTGGTACTTGCATGAGCTTAGGTTTGATGGTGTCTATCAACCAACGTTTGGATGCCGAAACCATTAACATTGTGGCCGACGAATTTGGCTTTAAAACCGAATACGTAAGTGCTGAGGTTTCTGAAAACTTGCAAGAAGAAGAGGACAATCCAGAAGATTTGGTAGCACGTGCTCCTATTGTTACCGTAATGGGTCACGTTGACCACGGTAAAACATCGCTTTTGGACTACATCCGTAAAGCCAACGTAATTGCCGGTGAGGCTGGTGGTATTACCCAACACATTGGTGCTTACAACGTAACCTTAGAAAACGGCCAACACATTACGTTCTTGGATACCCCCGGTCACGAAGCGTTTACCGCTATGCGTGCACGTGGTGCTCAAATTACCGACGTTGCCATTATCATTGTAGCTGCCGACGATAGCATCATGCCACAAACCGTGGAAGCTATTCACCACGCAGCGGCTGCTAATGTGCCTATTGTGTTTGCTATCAATAAAATAGATAAACCAACCGCCAACCCAGACAAAATCAAAGAAGCGTTGGCAGGTATGAACTACTTGGTAGAAGATTGGGGTGGTAAATACCAATCACAAGATATTTCGGCCAAAAAAGGCATTGGTATCAACGAGTTGTTGGAAAAAGTATTGCTCGAAGCCGAAATGCTCGACTTAAAAGCAAACCCCAACAAAAATGCGGTAGGTTCTATCATCGAATCGTCGTTAGACAAAGGCCGTGGTTATTTGGCTACCGTATTGGTAGAAGGCGGTACCTTGCGTCAAGGCGATGTGTTGGTGGCAGGAACCCATTTTGGCCGTGTAAAAGCCATGTTTAACGAACGTAACCAACGCGTGCAAGAGGTAAAACCAGGCGAACCTGTATTGCTATTAGGTTTAAACGGTGCACCACAAGCAGGCGAGAAGTTTAACGTAATGAACACCGAACAAGAAGCCCGCGAAATTGCCAATAAACGCGAACAGCTTAAACGCGAACAAAGCATTCGTACCAAAAAACACCTTACTTTGGACGAATTGGGTCGTCGTATTGCGTTGGGCAACTTCCAAGAGCTAAACGTGATTGTAAAAGGCGACGTGGACGGCTCTATCGAGGCATTGTCGGATTCGTTAATCAAACTATCAACCCCCGAAATCCAAGTCAATGTTATCCACAAAGCTGTGGGTGCTATTTCGGAATCGGATGTGTTGTTGGCAGCTGCATCAAACGCCATTATCGTTGGTTTCCAAGTGCGTCCTTCTGTGGATGCTCGTCGTTTGGCAGAGAAAGAAGAAGTGGATATCCGCTTGTATTCTATCATCTACGACGCAATAGAGCAAATCAAAGACGCTATGGAAGGCATGCTTTCGCCCGAAATCAAAGAAGAAGTTACCGCTACCCTCGAAGTGCTTGACACCTTTAAAATTACCAAGGTGGGTACTGTGGCAGGTTGTTTGGTTCGCGAAGGTAAAGTAAAACGTTCCAACAAATTGCGTCTTATCCGCGATGGTATTGTGGTATTCTCGGGCGAGTTAGGTTCGCTTAAACGTATGAAAGACGACGTTAAAGAGGTGGCTACCGGCTTTGAGTGCGGTTTAAACATTGCCAACTACAACGACGTTCGCGTGGGCGACTTTATCGAAACCTTCGAAGAGATAGAAGTAAAACGCACATTCTAATGCAGGATGTAGCATTATGGAATTTAATTGGTTAGATATTGCATTGGGCATTCCCTTGCTTTACGGCATAGTTAGTGGCCTATTTAAGGGAATTGTTCAATCTGTAGGATCACTTATTGGTTTGGTATTAGGCATCGTGTTGGCGTATGTCTATGCCAAACCTTTTTCCCAACAGCTAATCCAATGGTTTGTTTTAACCCCCGACCAAAGCTACGCCATATCCTTTGTGCTATTGTTTATAGCAGTGGTGGTAGTTTGCGCATTATTGGTTAAAATAATAGATAAGTTTTTATCGTTGGTAACCTTAGGGTGGATAAACAAATTGTTAGGTGGCGTGTTTGGGCTACTAAAATTTGCTTTATTGTTGAGTGTACTCATACATTTGGTTGATATGGTAGATCAACGTTTCAATTGGATTCAGCCCCAGGTAAAACAAAATTCCTTGTTTTACAAGCCTGTAAAGGCGGTGCTGCCAACTGTAATGCCGTATGTACACCTTTACCTCGACAAACACAATGAAACAACAAGATAACACCATATTAGATAATTTAGCCGGTTCCGATTACAAATACGGGTTTTCTACCCAGATTGAAACCGATATTATCCCCGTTGGTTTAAACGAAGATATTGTACGTCTTATTTCGTCCAAAAAAAACGAGCCCGAATGGTTGTTGGAATTCAGGCTAAAAGCGTATAGGTATTGGGTAAAACAATCCTTGCCTACGTGGGCGCATTTGAATATCCCCGAAATTGATTTTCAGGGATTATCTTATTATGCAGCCCCCCGAAAAAACGCCCCTAAAAGTTTGGACGAGGTAGATCCCGAGTTATTAAAAACGTTCGAAAAGTTGGGAATTCCTTTGGAAGAACAAAAAATGCTTTCGGGCATGGCGGTAGATGCCGTGATGGATAGTACTTCGGTAAAAACCACCTACAAAGAAGAATTAGCCAAGTTAGGCATTATATTCTGCTCGTTTAGCGAAGCCGTAGAACAATACCCCCAGTTGATACAACAATATTTGGGATCTGTAGTGCCTTACACCGATAACTTTTATGCAGCGTTAAATTCGGCTGTATTTAGCGATGGCTCGTTTGTATATATTCCCAAGGGTGTGCGTTGTCCCATGGAACTTTCTACCTATTTCCGCATCAATGCGGTAAATACCGGGCAGTTTGAACGTACCCTGATTGTTGCCGACGATGATTCGTATGTGTCTTATTTAGAGGGTTGTACCGCGCCTCAACGCGACGAAAACCAACTACACGCTGCCATTGTGGAAATTGTGGTGCTTAACAGAGCCGAGGTGAAATATTCTACGGTACAAAACTGGTATCCGGGCGACAAAGACGGCAAGGGTGGTATTTACAACTTTGTAACCAAACGTGCCCTTTGCAAAGGAGAGGCTTCCAAAGTGTCGTGGACACAAGTGGAAACCGGTTCGGCTATTACGTGGAAATACCCCAGTTGTGTTTTAAAAGGCGACAACTCCATTGGCGAATTTTATTCGGTAGCCTTTACCAATCACCACCAACAAGCCGATACAGGTACTAAAATGATTCATTTGGGCAAAAATACCCGCAGCCGCATTGTGTCTAAAGGTATTTCGGCAGGTAAAAGCCAAAATGCTTACCGCGGATTGGTGCGTGTGGCGCAACAAGCCGATGGTGCACGTAACTTTTCGCAATGCGATAGCTTGCTGTTAGGCAGCGAATGTGGAGCACATACATTCCCCGAAATTGATGTGAAAAACCCAACGGCTGTGTTGGAACACGAGGCAAGTACCTCAAAAATTAACGAAGAACAACTTTTTTATTGCAACCAACGCGGTATTTCTACCGAAGATGCGGTAGGACTTATTGTAAATGGTTTTGCCAAAGAAGTACTCAATAAATTACCCATGGAATTTGCGGTAGAAGCGCAAAAGCTCTTGCAAATTTCGTTAGAAGGAAGTGTAGGTTAGTATGTTAGAGATAGTAAATTTGCATGCCGAAGTAAACGGCAAAGAAATATTAAGAGGCATTAACCTCAGTGTAAAAGCAGGCGAAGTGCACGCCATTATGGGACCAAACGGTTCGGGTAAAAGTACCCTTTCGTCTGTATTGGCAGGACATCCTGCTTTTACCGTAACCCAAGGTAGCGTTACCTTTAACGGCAAAGATTTGTTGGCTATGCCTGCCGAAGAACGCTCGCGTGCGGGGTTGTTTTTGAGTTTCCAATACCCGGTAGAAATTCCCGGCGTAAGCATGGTAAACTTTATGCGTGCTGCAGTAAACGAACACCGCAAATACAAAAACCAGGACCCCTTAACCGCCGGTGAGTTTTTAAAACTGATGCGTGCCAAAAAAGACATCGTAGAGTTGGATAATAAATTGGCCAATCGCTCTGTAAACGAAGGTTTTTCGGGCGGTGAAAAAAAACGCAACGAAATTTTCCAAATGGCCATGTTAGAGCCTTGTTTGTCTATTTTGGACGAAACCGATTCGGGTCTGGATATTGACGCTTTACGCATTGTGGCAAACGGTGTAAACCAACTTAAAACCCCACAAAACGCCTCTATCGTTATTACCCACTACCAACGCTTGCTTGATTACATTGTGCCCGATATTGTACACATTTTGTACAAAGGCCGCATAGTAAAAACCGCTGGTAAAGAGTTGGTGGCAGTGTTGGAAGAAAAAGGATACGATTGGATTAAACAAGAAGTAGGAGAGTAATGGTACACAACGGTTACATAGCATTGTTTAGGGAAAACGAGGCCTTGTTTCAGCAAAACCTACCTGCATGGCGCAAACAAATGCGCAACGATGCGGTGGCGCAATTGCAGACACAAAACGAGGTTACTTTTGCCGATGCCTACGCCCTTGATTACGGATTAAACCCACAGCGTTTGCCTTTTAAAGGCAATCCGTTTTCGCTGTTTATGTGCGATATTCCGGGTATCACCACCTATAACTATTTGGTGTTGAACGATACTTTTTATGCGCAATCCAATATGCCCTCATTGCCACAAGGGGTAATTATTTGCAGTTTGGCACAAGCCTTTCAGCAACACGCTCACTTGTTGCAACCCTATATCAGCCAATTGGCACTAAACCAGCCCGATGTGGCGTTTAACCAATTGCTTGCCCAAGACGGTATGTTTTTGTACGTGCCGGATGGTGTGCAATTAGAACGTCCCATTCAGTTGGTAAACATGATGTACGGCAACGTGGATATGATGGGCGTGAGCCACAACGTAGCCATTATTGGCCAAAATGCCAAAGCCCAAGTATTGGTGTGCGACCACGCATACGGCAACGAGGTAAACTACCTTTCTAACCGTTTAACGCAAGTATTTGTGGGTAAAAACGCCACGTACGAGCATTACAAGTTGGAAAGTTCTTCGGCCAAAACAACCAATGTTTCTACCTTATACATAAGCCAAGAAGAAAACAGCCAAGTGCTGTCTAACCTTATTACATTGGCAAACGGCAAAACGCACAACCGCGTAGAAGCAAACCTTAACGGCAAAGGAGCGTATTTGTCGCTAAATGGTTTAGGCTTGGGACGCGACAACGAAAAAATAGAAAACCATACGTTTATCAACCACAACGTGGCCGGAGCTAATAGCAACGAGCTGTTTAAGTATGTGTTGGACCATAATGCCGAAGGCAACTTTTACGGCTTGATAAAGGTGTTGCCCCATGCGCAACAAACCCAAGCATACCAAACCAACCGCAATTTGTGTTTGTCTAAAACCGCTCGTATGTTTACTCGTCCGCAATTGGAAATTTATGCAGACGATGTAAAATGCAACCATGGTTCTACCGTAGGTCAGTTAGACGAAAACGCCCTGTTTTACATGCGTGCGCGTGGCATTGACCCCGTAGAAGCCCGCATGTTGTTGATGTTTGCCTTTGTGCACGACGTGTTGGATAACGTGCACATAGAACCCTTAAAAGACCGCTTGCAACTGCTTATAGAACGTCGCTTACGTGGCGAAAACACCCATTGCAACGGTTGTAAAATTTGTAGATAATGGATATTAACACCCATATAGAAAGCATTCGTGCGCAATTTCCCATTCTTACCCAAACGGTGCATAAACATCCGTTGGTGTATTTGGACAATGCCGCAACCACCCAAAAACCGTGGTCGGTTATCAAAAAGATAGAAGAGGGTTATACCACGCAAAACGCCAACGTGCATCGTGGTGTACACTTTTTGAGCCAAATGGCTACCGAGGCGCACGAGGCTGCACGTATTACTGTTCAACAATTTTTAGGAGCAGCTCATTCGCACGAAATTATTTTTACGCGTGGTACTACAGAGTCCATTAACTTAGTAGCCCATTCGTTTGGTGAAACCTTTTTGCAAGCAGGCGACGAAATTATTGTATCCCAAATGGAACACCACTCAAACATTGTTCCTTGGCAACTGTTGCAAATGCGTAAAGGCATCAGCATCAAGGTAATTCCTTTTAACGAACAAGGCGAGTTAGACATGCAAGTCTTTGCTTCGCTCTTTTCGGAAAAAACCAAATTGGTGGCGGTAACCCATGTCTCCAACGTATTGGGAACCATAAACCCGGTTAAAGAAATTATCCAAATAGCACATTCGCATCAAGTTCCTGTATTGGTGGACGGTGCACAGTCTGTACCCCACATTGCGGTAAATGTGGTAGAGTTAGACGCAGATTTTTACGTTTTTTCGGGACACAAAATTTACGGTCCTACCGGCATAGGCGTATTGTATGGCAAAGAAAAATGGTTAGAAGCCATGATGCCCTATCAGGGTGGGGGCGAAATGATTGCCCAAGTTAGTTTTGAAAAAACCACGTTTAACGAGCTTCCTTACAAATTTGAGGCAGGAACTCCGGATTTTATTGGTTCTACCGCCCTGGCAGAAGCCATTCGTTACGTGCAAAATATTGGCATGGATCAAATTGCTGCCTACGAAACCTATCTGTTAAACTACGCTATCCAACAATTGCAAGCGTTGGGCGATATTCGTTTCTTTGGCACATCGGCACACAAAAGTGCGGTTATTTCCATGCAAGTAGGCAATATACACCACTACGATATGGGTACTTTGCTCGATAAATTGGGTATTGCCTTGCGTACTGGCCACCATTGCGCACAGCCCATTATGAAACATTTTGGCATAGAAGGAACCTTGCGTGCTTCGTTTGCCCTATACAATACAACACAAGAAATTGATGCCTTGGTGGCAGGTATAAAACGTGTAAAACAACTTTTTTAAAAGCACTGTTATGACAATAAATCAATTACAAGACGAAGTAATAGAAGATTTTGCCATTTTTGACGATTGGTTTGATAAATATAGCCGTATCATTGAGTTAGGAAACGAACTTCCTGCTTTTCCAGAACAAAAGAAATTGCCCGAAAACCTGATTGAAGGTTGCCAAAGTAAGGTATGGATTGATGCTCGTTTAGACGAAAATGGTTTGGTGGTATTTTCGGGCGATAGCGATGCGGTTATTGTAAAAGGCATATTGGCATTGCTATTGCACGTGGTAAGCAACCATACTCCTCAAGAAATCATAGAAACAGACCTATATTTTATCAACGAAATAGGCTTGAAAGAACATCTTTCGCCTACACGTTCCAATGGCTTGCTGGCTATGGTAAAGCAACTTAAATTTTATGCCATTGCGTTTCAGTCGCAAGTAGGCAAGTAATGTTGCGTACCTACTATAGTACCACAAAATAACCGGAGGCTGACTAAAAGGATTTTTAGCAGCCTCCTTTTTTTTGTATAAGCATTTGTGTAAACAATAAAAATTTTATGAGGATGGATAAAAATATATCGAAAAACGATAAAAATATTTTGTTTTTCAAAAATCTTGTTTTACCTTTGCAGCAGAAATCAATTAAAAAACTAAAAACATGGAAAATAAAATGAGAATGTTTAAAGTAATGTCTGCATTACTCTTGCTACTGGTTATTGGAAACGCATTTATGCAAAATAATGCCACGATAGATGCCATGGCAAATCCTATGAAAGGTCCTTCGGAGCCTTCTGCCGAAACTCCTGTATTAGAATTGCCTATGGTATGTAGATTAAAGGCAACTGACTCGGCAACTGTTTTGCCTGCCATTGACTTAGGAACGGTAGGATTCAGTAATCAAACTGCGCCAGCTCATTTAACCATAGCGTCCGAGGAGCCTGGCGTATCGGTTGTTTGGTTAAAAGCAACAGCTCAAAATAGGCATGAGTTTAAATCCGTATTTATTACCTACGGAATTGTATTGATACTAATGTCGCTTGCCCTTTTTGTATTTTTGGTGATGGTTATGGTAGCTGCATGTAAAATATTATGGAATTTTACCCGCGAACGCATTTTTACACTTCAACAATCAAAACGCCTTACTCGTTTGGCTATCTATTTAGTAGTTTTAGGCGTACTAAACAATGCTGTGGGTTTGTTCTCACACTACTATGCTGCAGCGCACGTGTCTATTGAAGGTTGGAATTTTGTCATGCCCAGTTTGTTTTGTGGTGATTTTATTGTAGCCCTTCTTATCTTGCTCTTTAACGAAATGTTAAAGCATTCTATTTTACTAAAAGAAGAACAATCTTTAACTATTTAATTTTATGCCAATAGTTGTAAATTTAGATGTAATGATGGCCAAGCGAAAGATTTCGCTTGGAGAATTGGCAGAGAAAGTGGGCATCACTCAAGCCAATTTGTCTATCCTAAAAACAGGCAAAGCCAAGGCCATACGTTTTGGCACACTTGAGGCTATTTGCGAGGCACTAGACTGCCAACCATCCGATATTTTAGAATACGTAAAAGAATAAAACAGAATTATTATGAAAAAATATGTATTATTATCAGCCGTTGCTGTTATGGCATTAATGACTTCGTGTCGTGATTATTCATACGAAGAAGAACCAAACCGTGTATTTATAGAAGGTTTAACAGTAGAAACTGTGGCTCACGAATACTTTGAAGAAACGAGAAGACAAACTCCAGTTATCTCAGCCCCTGCAGAAAGAATTCCTATTGATGGTTTTGCAGAAATGCTTGAAATAGACACCACATTTATGAAATATTGGGACGTAGTTTGCAATGGTCAAAAAGTAAATGCAAAAGGTGATGCAGTGCTTATGTTTCATCGTATTCCAAAGTTTATGGTGGTTCATGCCGATGGGAAAGTAGCTTGTTATAAAGACTTTAGAAACTTAGGCAACGAAAATGTGTCTTTGGATTTAACAAACTGTATTTGCACCACTTGCATTGGTTACATAACCGATAGTTACATAGCTCTACTTACTCCTGAGCACCGCAACTACAATTGGGAAACAGACAATAGACTTCGTTGTTTAGACTTCTATTCACTATCAGACGGCACTTATTTGGGTAGTTTTAATTTGCCACAAGAGGTGGATGATATGTGGATTCAGGATGTAAATTTTGCCAACGGCTTATTGGAAGTGTATTACACCGGCCACCTTTTCAGCGAAAAATATACCTACAAATTCAGCAAAGATATTGAGTCACTCATAAACAAAGAATAATATGTTTTGGCAGTTATTTTTGTTAAATATCAAGCTGTGGAGGAGAATATGTAGATAAATAGAAAAAAAGTTTCCTTATTTTTAGGAAACTTTTTGTAAATCTTTCCTAAATCCAAGGAAAGATTTTTTTATGTCTTCTCTCTAAAAAAGATGCGTTTTTTTTGTAACTTTGCACACTGATACAGTGTAAAATCAAATCTTATAAAAATAAAGTTATGGCAAACAAAGCATTATTGATGATTCTCGATGGATGGGGAATCGGTAACAAAGGCAAAGCAGACGTAATTTACAATACTCCTACTCCTTACTGGGATTATTTGATTCAAACATATCCTAACTCGCAATTGCAAGCATCTGGCGAAAACGTTGGTTTGCCAGACGGCCAAATGGGTAACTCGGAAGTAGGTCACTTAAACATTGGTGCTGGTCGCGTTGTGTACCAAGACTTGGTAAAAATCAACAAAGCATGCCAATCGGGCAGCATTATGCAAAACCCCGAAGTGGTTAGCGCATTTACTTATGCAAAAGAAAACGGCAAAAACGTACACTTCATGGGCTTGACCTCTAACGGTGGTGTACACAGCTCGTTCGATCACTTGTTTAAACTATGCGAAATTGCACAAGCATACGGCATTGACAATACTTTTATTCACTGCTTTATGGATGGTCGTGATACCGACCCAAAAAGCGGCAAAGGTTTTATTGAACAATTAAGCGCGCACACCCAAAAAACAGCCGGTAAAATTGCAACCATTATTGGTCGTTACTATGCAATGGACCGTGACAAACGTTGGGAACGCGTAAAAGAAGCATACGATTTGTTGGTAAACGGTGTAGGTGTAGAGGTTACCGATATGGTACAAGCGGTACAAGATTCTTACGATGCAGGCGTAACCGACGAATTTATCAAACCTATTAAAAACAGCGCTGTAGATGCACGCATTCAAGAAGGCGATGTGGTAATCTTCTTCAACTACCGCAACGACCGTGCTAAAGAATTAACGGTTGTATTAACCCAACAAGATATGCCCGAAGCAGGTATGAAAACCATTCCTGGTTTGCAATACTATTGCATGACTCCTTACGATGCTTCATTTACCGGCGTTCACATTTTGTTCGACAAAGAAAACGTACAAAATACCTTGGGCGAATACCTATCTAATCAAGGTAAATCGCAATTGCACATTGCAGAAACCGAAAAATACGCACACGTAACCTTCTTCTTTAACGGTGGTAGAGAGACTCCATACGAAGGCGAAGAACGTATCCTTATCAACTCGCCAAAAGTTGCTACTTACGACCTTAAACCCGAAATGAGTGCTTACGAGGTAAAAGATGCATTGGTAGAGGCTATTAACACCAATAAATTTGACTTTATTGTTGTTAACTACGCTAACGGCGATATGGTAGGCCACACCGGTGTGTACGAAGCTATAGAAAAAGCAGTAGTAGCTGTAGATGCTTGCGTAAACGCTACCGTAGAAGCTGCCAAAGCAAATGGTTACGAAGTAATCATCATTGCAGACCACGGTAATGCAGATAACGCAGTAAACAGCGACGACACCCCAAATACCGCTCACTCGTTAAATCCTGTTCCTTGTGTGTACGTTACCGAAAACAAAGATGCTAAAATTGCAGACGGTATTTTGGCAGACGTTGCACCCACTATTTTGCACATTATGGGCATGGAACAACCTAATGAAATGACCGGTAAGAACTTAATTGGATAAAAGTTTGAAAAATATTTTGCGAAATAAAAAAAACTCATTATCTTTGCCGTCCAATTGTAGAAAATAAATAAAACATTATAATTATGAAACGCACATTCCAACCTTCTAACAGAAAAAGAGCTAACAAACACGGATTCCGTGAAAGAATGGCTACTGCAAACGGACGCAGAGTATTGGCTGCACGTCGCGCTAAAGGCAGAAAAAAATTAACTGTATCTGACGAAGCCAATCTTAAAAGATAATTAGTCCAGTTTCGTAAAGCATACTAAGGGATAGCGAGTAATCGTTATCCCTTATTTTTTTGCTTTTGACATGTAAAATTTTCTTAAAAATGTGTATCTTTACAAGTTTTAAAAGCAAAATTAACATGATTACGTTTTTAGTATCTTTTTTATTGCTTATTGTGGGTTACTTTGTGTACGGCAAGTTGGTGGAACGTGTGTTTGCACCAGATGCCAATAGAGTAACTCCGGCTATTTCTATGCAAGATGGGGTGGACTACGTGCCCCTAAAACCTTGGAAATTATTTACCATTCAGTTTTTAAATATTGCCGGTTTAGGACCTATCTTTGGCGCTATTATGGGTGCTAAATTTGGTGCTTCTGCCTACCTTTGGATTGTGTTTGGTTGTATTTTTGCAGGAGCGGTGCATGATTACTTATCCGGTATGCTTTCGTTGCGCAACAATGGCGCAAGCTTGCCAGAGTTGATAGGTAAATATTTAGGCATGAGTGTGCAACAGTTTACGCGCGTATTTACCATCTTGCTTATGGTGTTGGTGGGTGTGGTATTTATTAGTGGACCTGCCGGCTTGTTGCAAAACCTAACCTCGTTGGGTCAATGGTGGTGGATAGGCATTATTTTTGTTTACTACTTGTTGGCATCCATGCTTCCGGTAGATAAGCTGATAGGCAAAATTTATCCCCTGTTTGCGGTAGCCTTGCTGTTTATGGCAGTGGGTATCCTTGCCGTGCTTTTAATCAAACAACCCGCTTTGCCCGAAATTACAGACGGTTTGCAAAACACGCACCCCTTTGCCATTGATGTGCCCATTTTTCCCATGCTCTTTATCAGTATAGCCTGTGGCGCATTATCTGGATTTCACGCCACGCAATCGCCCCTTATGGCTCGTTGCATGACTAACGAAAAACAAGGCCGTCCTATCTTTTACGGTGCCATGATAGTAGAAGGCATGGTGGCATTGATATGGGCCGCTGCCGCTAACGTGTTTTTCTCTCAATTTGGCATGGGCGAAAACAACGCAGCCGTTATAGTCAATAATATTTCTACCGAATGGTTGGGCGTGGTAGGTGGTGCTTTGGCCATTTTAGGCGTGGTATTTGCTCCCATTACCTCGGGCGATACTGCTTTTAGATCGGCACGCTTAATAGTGGCAGATATGTTTAGCATCGATCAAGCCCCAATAAAAAACCGATTGCTTATTTGCGTACCCATGTTTTTGGTAGCTACCGTCATTTTGTTGTACAGCCTAAATGACGTAGAAGGCTTTAACGTAATATGGCGCTACTTTGCGTGGGCAAACCAAACATTGGGTGTTATCACGCTATGGGCGTTGAGCGTTTGGCTTATGCGTACACGTCGCAAATGGCACTTTTTAACCCTTATCCCTGCCGTATTTATGACGGTGGTGGTTTTGTTGTATATTTTGATAGCAGACGAAGGCCTTAACTTTGCTTACGTGCCCTCGCTTGTTGCCTCTATATTTTGTTCCTTGTTATTAACCGCATTGTTTTACTATAAAGAATTAAGAAGAAAATGAGTGAATTAACCTACAAACAACCGCATATCGCTACCCAAATTGACAAAGCAACACAAAACACCGCTTTTCAATTTTGCGAAGCGTATAAAACCTTTTTAGACCAAGCCAAAACAGAACGCGAAGCCGTTCAGGTTACCGTGCAAATGGCGCAAGAAGCAGGCTTTAAACCCTTTACATGGGGTATGCCTTTGCAAGCCGGCGATAAAATTTACTACCAAAACCGCAACAAATCCATTATTTTGGCAGTAATAGGCAGTGCACCTATCTCAGAAGGTGTTCGCATTTTGGCAGCGCACATAGACGCTTGTCGTTTAGACCTAAAACAAAACCCCTTGTACGAAAAAGACGAATTGGCGTACTTTAAAACCCACTATTACGGCGGTATCAAAAAATACCAATGGGTAAGCATGCCACTTTCGCTACACGGCGTGGTATTTTTGGCAGATGGTACAAAAAAAGAAGTGTGCATAGGCGAAGACCAAGATGATCCCGTTTTGTACATTACAGACCTTTTGCCTCACTTGGCGCAAGACCAAATGAAACGTTCTGCTCCAGAGCTTATCAAAGGCGAAGAACTTAATTTGCTGATTGGTTCAATGCCTGTTTCTGACGATACCGATGCCAAATGCTTGGTAAAAGAACAAATCTTGCAAATTTTAAACCAAAAATACGGCATTACCGAAAAAGATTTTCGTTCGGCAGAACTTTCGGCCGTACCTGCGCTTAAAGCCAAAGACGTTGGTTTAGATCGCAGTTTAATTGGTGCATACGGGCACGACGACCGCGTTTGTTCGTACACCGCCCTTAAAGCCATTTTAGAATTGGAAACCCCCACCCATACCGCACTTTGCGTATTGGCCGATAAAGAAGAAATTGGTAGCTGTGGCAATACCGGTTTGGAATCTACCTTTATGGCTTACTTTATAGAAGATATAGCCGAAACATTGGGTAGCAAAGCACGCATCGTGTTGTCGGCGTCCAAATGTTTATCTGCCGACGTAAACTCGGCTTACGATCCTACTTTCCCCGATGTGTTTGAAGCGGCAAACTCTTCTTTCTGCAACCGCGGTGTGGTAGTTACCAAATTTACCGGTGCGCGTGGTAAATCCGGTTCTTCCGATGCTCATGCCGAATTCATAGCCGAAGTACACCATCTGTTGGATGCCAACAACGTAGTATGGCAAACAGGCGAATTAGGCCGTGTTGATTTAGGCGGTGGCGGTACTGTTGCTGCTTATATAGCCAACCTAAACGTAGATGTAGTGGACGTAGGCGTTCCCGTGCTTTCTATGCACGCACCTTACGAAGTGGTAGCTAAGTTGGATGTGTATATGACCTACAAAGCCTTCGAAGCCTTTATAAAATAATTTTAAATGCTAATTTCTGCGTTGCACTTGTATTAGAAGTTTATGAAAATTGGAATTATCGTGGCAATGAGCAAGGAGTACGAGCTACTTCAAGGCATACAGTTGCCACAACACGAAATATTTTTGATAAAAAGTGGCATTGGCAAAGTCAATGCCGCTATTTCAACGCTCAACCTCATTAACCAGCACCAACCTCATTTAATCATCAACAGTGGGGTGGCAGGTGGTATTGATACCTGTTTGCAAGTGGCCGATTTGGTAGTAGGTACCCAAACCTGTTACCACGACTTCTTTGCCGGCGAGGTGTCCGATCATGCCAAAGAATTAGGTTTTGAACAATTCATTCAGGCCGATGCCCATGCCTTGCAAGTGGTAAAAGAGGTGGTTAAAGACAGAGAAGACGTTAAGTTTGGTTTAGGCTGTACCGGCGATCAATTCATTACCACCAAGCAAGAATTGTTCCACATAAAAGACAAGTTTAATCAAGCACTTTTTGTGGACATGGAGTCTAATGCCATTGCGCACGTATGTTCCAAAATGAACGTGCCTTTTATCAGTTTGCGCATCATTAGCGATACCCCTTGGGTGGAAGATCACGCTAACCAGTACGCCAATTTTTGGGAAGATGCCCCACAAAAAAACTTTGAATTAGTAAAAAACATTTTGCAAGCGCTGTAAATTATGCACCAATTTTATGCACCGGATATAGAAACCACTCCCATTCTTCCGCCCGAAGAATCGCATCATGCCGTAAAAGTATTGCGCCTTACCGTAGGCGATACCATTGTGGTGTTGGATGGAAAAGGAAAATCTTTCTATGCTACCATTTCGGTAGCAGATGCCAAAGGGTGTGTGCTTAATTCATTGCAACTGGTACAAGAGTCCAAGGGCAGGGGGTATGGTTTGCACATAGCCATTGCTCCTACAAAAAACATGGATCGATTAGAATGGTTTGTAGAAAAGGCGACCGAAATTGGTATCGACGAAATCAGCCCTATTTTTTGCCGATTTTCCGAGAGAAAAGTGTTAAAAAATGAACGATTGGAAAAAATCTTGGTTTCGGCCATGAAACAATCCATTCAGCCTTTCTTAACCAAACTAAACGAGCCCCAAAGCATAAAAGACTTCTTAAAAAAGGCAGAGGCCCAACAAAAATTCATTGCGCATTGTCACGATAGCGAAAAGCAGTTTTTGGCTTCTGCTATTCAGCCTGGTAAAAAGGTCTTGATTATGATTGGCCCCGAAGGCGATTTTAGCCAAGAAGAGGTAGAAGCTGCCTTGCAAGCTGGTTTTGTGCCTGTTAGCTTAGGCGAAAGCCGTTTGCGCGTAGAAACCGCAGCCTTGGTGGCTTGTCATACCGTTTCGTTGATGAACGATCTTGCGCAATAACTTTTCTATTGCAATTTTAATCCCCACGTAGTAAACATTTTTAGCAACGCGCCATTGCTCTCGTTCATGGCGCGTGCTTTGTCACGTGCCGTAGTGGGCTGTTTTTTGCCTTCTATCAACGTAAAGGCAATGTCTATCAAATCGTTGTTGATGCTGTTGGCAAGGTGTTTTATGATTTGCCCTTTTAGCTCGTTTAGCTTGTTATAAACCACGCTGTTGGTAACCTGAACAAACAAGGTATTGTCTGTTCTGTTGGGGGCTTTGTTAAACAAGAAATGCAAGTCGGGGTGTTCCGGAATTTGCTTCACAAAGCTATACCAGGCCTCTTCCAATTGCGCATCGGTGAATGCTTCCATGCGCTTGCTTGTTTGGGCTGTATTAACCTCTTTTTTGGTGTTCTTAATGCGATTGATTGAACCAAACAACCTGCCTATTTTTTCTTTGTCTTGGGCGTTTATGTTGGTTTGGGTAGGTTGAGGTTTAGGCGTAGCTTGTACGGTAGGTTGCACCGTGGGCGCAACAGTGGGTGTACTTGCCGGTGCAGGTACAACAGGAGCTTTTAAACCTAATAGGGGAAGCAACGGGCGGTGCTTGTTACCGCGTCTTAATCTACTTTTTTTTTTTGATCAGTTAGTTGGCACAACCTAATCAACATCAACTCCACATGCAGGCGTTTGTTTTTGCTTTGCTTGTATTCCAACTCAGATTGGTTGGTTTCTTCCAACGCATCCAACAAAAAGGTGCTGCTACATTGTTTAGCTTGTGCCTTGTAGCGTTCTCTAATAGAAGCACCCACTTCCAATAGGGTAGCGGTAGATTCGTCTTGGCATACCAACAAATCCCTAAAGTGCGCCAACAAACCACTGATAAAGTGTCCGGCATCAAACCCTTTGTTGAGAATGTCGTTGAACAACAACAGTGCATCGCTCATTTTTTGCGCCAAAAACAAGTCGGTTAAATTAAAGTAGTAGTCGTAGTCTAAAATGTTCAGGTTGTCTATAACATCCTTGTAGGTGATGTTTTTGCCACAAAAACTAACTACTTGGTCAAACGTAGAAAGGGCATCGCGCATACCACCGTCCGATTTTACGGCAATGATGTTAAGAGCGTCTGCGTCTGCAGTAATGCCTTCCTTTTGCGCAATGTTTTGCAAGTGCGCTACGGTGTCTTCTACGCTAATGCGGTTAAAATCATATACTTGGCAACGCGACAAAATGGTAGGTAAAATTTTGTGCTTTTCGGTGGTTGCTAATATAAAAATAACGTACGAAGGAGGCTCTTCCAATGTCTTTAAAAATGCGTTGAATGCACTGGTGGACAGCATGTGAACCTCATCGATCACATATATGCGGTATTTGCCTATTTGCGGTGGGGTTTGTACTTGGTCTATCAAGTCACGAATACTGTCCACGCCGTTGTTAGAGGCGGCGTCTAATTCGTAAATATTGTAAGACCTTCCCTCGTTAAACGATATGCACGATTCGCACTCGTTGCAAGGCTCGCCGTTTACCAGGTGTTGGCAGTTAATGGCCTTGGCAAAAATACGGGCACTGGTGGTTTTACCAACACCCCTTGGACCACAAAAAAGGTAGGCATGAGCCAACTGATTGCCCGTAATGGCGTTTTTTAGGGTAGTAACCAACGCGCGTTGCCCAATTACCGTGTCAAAGGTACTGGGTCTGTATTTGCGAGCCGATACTACAAAGTTTTCCATGCCTGTGTTTTTTTGTTTATGCAAATGTAGCGATAATTCTTTAAATTTGGTGGATATAACCTATAAGTTTTCTAATAAAAGCATTAAATAATCTGCAACTTTCTCTGTAGAAGCCACATGTAAGCGTTCGTCTGGCGAGTGAACACCTGTTAGGGTAGGGCCAAACGAAATAAGTTGCAACGATGGCATGCTTTTGCTAAACAACCCACATTCCAATCCGGCGTGGATTATTTTCACTTCGGCTTCCTTGTCAAATACCTGTCTGTACACTTGTTTGGCTGTTTGCAACAATTCGCTGTCAAATTTAGGTTGCCATGCCGGATAACCATTGCTAATGCCGGCAACAGCACCACATTCGGTAAGCAAGGTATAGACGTTAAAGGCCAAGGCGTTTAAATCGTCCTCGCAAGAGCTACGTTGGCTGGTGGTAATAACCAATTGGTTATCCACTTGCTTAATAGAAGCTAAGTTGGTAGATGTTTCTACCACGCCCTGCAAGGTTTTGCTCATGGCAATAACCCCGTGTGGGCATTGGCACAAGGCGTCTATGATACCGCGGGTTAGGCTTTCTTCAAACGCTTTTTCTTGTTTTGGACGAGACGAAAGTTCAAAACGCATTTTGGGTTCGTTTTGCAGCCATTGGTCTTCTACCTCGGCAGTATAAATGTTCCAATCAATACGTATGTGCTCGCGGTGAGCATACGGAATGGCAAAAAGGGCTTTGGCTTCGCGCGCAATGGCGTTGTGCAAGCCACCTCCTTCTATGCGGCATAGGTAAAAAGGATATTTTTGAGCCGTTTGTTGCAAAAATTGCGCCAATAGTTTGTTGGCATTGGCACGAGGTTGGTGAATGTCGCTGCCACTGTGTCCGCCCAACAATCCTTTAATGGTTACTTCAATAAAGAACATGCCTTCTGGCACATTTACTTCGTTTATGGTCCAATGTCCTACGGTTTCTATGCCACCGGCACAGCCCACAATAAGTTCGTTTTCGTCTTCCGAGTCCAAATTAAGCAAGGTATTGGCACTGATAAACCCGGAAGTAACCGCAGCGGCACCGCTAAGTCCGGTTTCTTCGGCTACGGTAAACAATCCCTCTAATTGCCTGTGGCCTTGGTAAGAAAGCATAGCTGCCAAAGCCAATGCCATACCAATGCCGTTGTCTGCACCCAAGGTTGTGCCGTTGGCGTGCATCCATCCGTTGGTAATGGTGGTTTCTATGGCATCTGTTTCAAAATTATGGGCGCATCCGGTACGTTTTTCACATACCATATCGGTGTGTGCTTGCAAAGCAATGGCAGGTTGTTTGCCGGGTTTGATAAGCACCATGTTTCCGGCGCTGTCGGTACGGGTTAAAAAGCCATGTTTTAGGGCAAAGTCTGCCAAGTATTGCATTATTTTTTCTTCCTTGCCTGAGGGACGAGGTATCTGGCATATCTCGGCAAATAGTTGCCATACCAAAGGGGCTATAGGGGGTGTTATTGTGCGCATACTGTAAAAAAAACTTAAAATCAGAATATAATTTCTTTATAAAGTACAAAAATAGGAAAAAGGATTTACACCCAAAAGGTTTGTATCTTATATTTGTGTCGCTTTACCATGTTAAAATTATTTTTAATCATACTGGCCATATTATTACCCGCTATTTTGCTAATGGGTTACCGCGTGTTTTTTACCAAAGATGGTAAGTTTCCGCATACACACGTAGAGGGCAATCCCGGTCTGCGCAAAAAAGGCATTGGCTGTGTAAAGTCGCAAGATAAAATAGAAAGAAAACGAAAAACAATATTAGAAATAGAATAACATGAAAACAACTGTTCTTTACATTGTAAATGCGCTGTTAGTAGCGGCTGTAGTAGTATTATTTGTTTTGTTTGCCAAACAAGATAAACAACCTGCTGTTTCGGCTGTTACACAAGATGGCATTTCTGTAGCGTTTGTGCGCATGGACTCATTGCTTTTAAACTACAACGTTTATAAACAAATGAGCGAAGAGTTATTAAAACAAGAAGAAAGTGCACGTGCCACGCTAAACCAAAAAGCTACCGATTTGCAACGCGACATGGAAGATTTCCAAAAGAAATTGGAAAACCGCGCTTTCTTGTCGGAAGAACGTGCACGTTCAGAGCAAGAACGTATTCTTAAAAAACAACGCGATTTACAAGAGTTAAACGCAAAAATGGAGCAAGACCTAATGGTGAAACAAAAACAAATGAATGACCGTTTGGCACTTACCATCGACTCTGTAGTTAAAGAATACAACCAAGAAAAAGGGTATGCTTTCATTTTGAGCACAGCCGGTACCGATAACATTTTGTATGGCGACAACGCATTAAATGTAACCGACGAAATTCTTTCTATTTTAAATGCAGATTAACCAAAACTGTTTTATTTAAAATCCATAGGGTTGGCAAATGCGCCAACCCTTTTTTATTAACAAAATGTGCTTGTAAATTTCGTAATAATCCGCTAATTTTGTGGCTTAAATTTTAGATGATAAATGAGCAAAAAAGACTTACGAATAGTGTACATGGGTACGCCCGAATTTGCGGTAGAACCGCTTAAACGCTTGGTGGACGAGGGGTATAATGTGGTTGGTGTAGTTACCATGCCCGATAAGCCCGCAGGCAGGGGACAACATGTACAAGAATCGCCTGTAAAAAAATACGCTTTGCAAGAAGATATTCCGGTTTTGCAACCCGAAAAATTGCGCGACGACGATTTTCTGGTACAGCTAAAAATGTGGCAAGCCGATATTCAAATTGTGGTGGCATTTAGAATGTTACCAGAAGTGGTGTGGAACATGCCACGCTTGGGTACATTTAACTTGCACGCCTCTTTGTTGCCCCAATACCGTGGAGCAGCCCCTATCAATTGGGCTATTATCAACGGCGAAAAAGAAACGGGTGTTACCACCTTCTTTTTGAAACACGAAATTGATACCGGTAATATTATTTTACAACGCAGTACGCCTATCGAAGATAACGATAACGTGGGCACGTTGTACGATAGACTTATGAACATGGGAGCAGATTTGGTGGTAGAAACCATGGAACGCATTACCATGGGCGATGTTAGTACCATCCCCCAAGACGACAGCGTAGCCAGCAATCCGGCACCCAAAATCTTTAAAGAAGATTGCAAGCTAAATTGGAACAAACCTGCTTGCGAACTGCATAACTTTGTGCGTGGATTGTCGCCCTATCCCGCAGCCTTTACAGAGGTTAAAAACGACAAAGACCAAGTGCTTAGCCTAAAAATATTGGAAACAGAGGTTATAGAGCAAACCGTATCGGAACAACCCGGTACGTTGGTAAGCGATGGCAAAGAGTACTTGTATTTTGCTACAGAAGAGGGCTACTTATCCGTAAAAAAATTACAGTTGGCAGGCAAAAAAGCCATGACAACCCAAGAACTATTGCGCGGAACCAAATTGTTTTCTTTGTAAGCAAGCATGATAGACGAAGCAACCAAACAACGTATTTTAGACGCGGCCAAAATAGAAGAGGTGGTTGGCGATTTTGTTACCCTGCGTCGTCGCGGGGTAAACTTAATAGGCCTATGTCCGTTTCACAACGAAAAGACCCCTTCGTTTACGGTTTCGCCTGCTAAAAATATATGCAAGTGTTTTGGTTGTGGCAAAGGCGGTACGCCTGTTAATTTCATCATGCAGCACGAGCATTTGGATTTTCCGGATGCCTTGCGCTATTTGGCTAAAAAGTACAATATAGAAATAGTGGAAAAAGAGCTAACGGCCGAACAGATGCAAGCGCGTACCAAACGCGAAAGCATGATGGCGCTAAACGAGTTTGCCGGACGCTATTTTACCACACAACTATGGAAAACAGAAGAGGGGCAAAACATTGGCCTTTCTTATTTTAGAGAACGCGGTTTTTCCGATACCATTCTGCAAAAATTTCAGGTAGGCTATAGCCTCAACCAATACCGTGCCTTATCAGACCAAGCCATTCAAAGTGGTTTTTCGGCCAAACTATTAACCGAAATAGGTTTAGCCACCCGCAACGACCGTGACCAACTTACCGACCGTTTTAGGGGACGTGTTATCTTTCCGGTACATTCCTTATCGGGACGTATTGTAGCCTTTGGGGGTAGGGTATTGCAACAAACAGAAAAAACCGCCAAATACGTCAATTCGCCCGAATCGGAAGTTTACCACAAGAGCAACGAACTTTACGGCATCTATTTTGCCAAAGACAGCATTGTGCGCAACGACTCTGTGTATTTGGTAGAAGGGTACACAGACGTATTGTCCATGCACGAGGCAGGCATCGAAAACGTGGTGGCATCGTCCGGAACATCCCTTACACACGGACAAATCCGCATGATTCACCGTTTTACCAACAATATCACGGTGTTGTACGACGGCGACTCGGCAGGTATCAAAGCCTCGTTGCGTGGTATCGACTTGCTGTTAGAAGAAGGCATGAACGTAAAGGTAGTGCTATTGCCAGAAGGCGAAGACCCCGACTCCTTTGCCAAATCGCACAACGCCAATGAACTGATAGACTACATAAAGCAACATCAAACAGACTTTATTCAGTTTAAATCAAACCTGTTGTTGCACGAAGCAGGCAACGACCCCATAAAAAAAGCGCAACTTATCAACGACATAGTACAATCCATTGCCATTATACCCGATACCATTACCCGATCGGTGTACATCCAAGATTGTGCACATCGTTTTAATATGCGCGAATCGTTGTTGGGCGAAGCGGTACAAAAAGCGCGTAACCAAGCCAAACAACAACAAAAAGACCCCAAAGAAACAGCACAAAATCAGCCCTCCCTATTGCCGGTGTTGGATGCTCAAGCTGTTTCCGGTGCGCAACAAACACCAAATACAGCCCCAACTAATTTGCCCTATACGTATGCGCAAGAGCAAGTAATCATGCGCTATGTCATCAATTACGGCAAGCAACCGTTGGCTTTTTACGACGAAGAAACCAACGAGTATGTTTACATGGATTTGGTGGTTTATGTAGATGCGATATTGCGTCAAGACGATATGCCTTTGCAATACCCCATGCACGTAAGCATGCTACAAGAAGCACTCAATACCACCGATACGGATTTGCGCAGTTACTTTTTAAATCACACCAATTTGGCCATTCAAAATTATGCGTTTGCGTTGGTAGAAGATAAATACGAGCATTGCCGTAGCAACAAAGTAGAAGAAGCCAAAGACCTTACCAAGCATCTTTCGCAGGTATTGCCTCAGGTTGTGTTGGAATTTAAAATGCGTGTGGTAAAAGGTCTTCTAAAAGAACTTTCGGACCAAATAAAAGCGCTATCCACGCAAGCAGATAGCCCACAACTCTACGAACTGTTTAAACAGCAGGCAGAGCTTATTCAGATGCAACGAGCCATTGCCGACAGCTTAAAAGAAAGTAAAATACACCGCTTGTTTTAGCATTTACCCTACGTGTAGCCTGTAGGATACTAATCTACGTTTTCTTGTGGGTCTTTGCGTAGCGAGAACACAAACTCCAAACCTCCACCCGGGTGGTGTTTAGCCGAGATTCTTCCTTGGTGAAATGCAATGGCATTTTTCACAATAGCCAATCCTAAACCGGTTCCTCCCAATTTTCTGGAGCGTCCTTTATCTACGCGGTAAAAACGTTCAAACAGGTGGTTTAGGTGTTTGGATTCAACCCCCACGCCCGTGTCTGCATACGAGAAATGCAAAAACTCGCTATCCACCCTAAAGCAGTTAATGTGAATACTAATGTTGCTACCTGCGTAATGTAAGCTGTTGTCTATCAGGTTTCTAAAAATAGAGTAGAGCAACGACATGTTTCCTTGTATGTATAGGTGCGAAGGCAAAGAAACATGCGGAGTAATGTGTTTGTCTTCCAATTCCAACGATACGTCGCTCAATACGCTTTGTATTACCTCGTTTAAGTCTATCTTATCCTTATCAAAGATACCCGAACCTTCGTCTAATTTATTCAGCATGGAAATATCCTGCAATAGGTAGCTTAAACGCACCGATTGGGCGTGACAACGTTCTATAAAGAATTTACGTTTATCCGCGTCCATGTTGGGATTATTGATAATGGTTTCCATAAATCCCTGAATACTACTAACAGGCGTTTTTAGTTCGTGCGAAATGTTTTGGGTAAGTTGGCGTTTTAGCAAGGCTTGTTCTTCCCTTTCGGTAATATCGTCAATGGTAATCTCGCAACTCTTATCCGGGAACACAATGCCGTGTACAATCAAAATACGGTTGTTTTTGTGCACCTCCACTGTCTTGGTTTCCAATGCATTACCATGGTCACGTTGCCTATCGTCAAAAAACTCTACCACGTCAAACAATTCGGGAATATCAAATATTTTTTCCGAATATTGGATAGGTCTGTCCGAAATCAGGTTGGCGTATTGGATAAACAATTCGTTCGATAAAATTTCTTTTCGTTGGGGCGAAAAAATACACAAACCACGTTTAGAAAGCCTTAGGTGCGCCCACAATTTTTCACGCTCCATATCCAACGATTTTTGCGTGCGTTCCAATTTTTGGTAGCTGCGAACTATGTATTCGCTAATTTCGCTAAATTCACTATCCGGAAAATTGTATTTATCGCCCGAATCCACGCGTTCAATGAGTCGTTTTAGCGTATTGATGGTGGTTGAAAAACGGCGCGATGTGGCAAAATACGCTATGGTAGCCATGGCAAACAGCAAAAGCGTAACAAAAATGGGCACATAATCAACGGGAAGTGCTGCGCTCTTATTAGGGAAAGGTTTGCCAATTCTAATATAACCGTCTTTTACTTTGGTGGCGTAAAAGAAATACAGTTGGCGGTTTACGGTAGAGTGACGTAGCGAAGTGCCAATGCCGTATCGCAAAGCCATGCGCATTTCCTTTTGGTCTAAAATATCGGGCAAACTATCCATGCCGGCTTTGTTGTTGTATGTTACCTTACCCGTATTGTCAAAGGTGTTGATGTACAGCGAAGTATCTGCCAACTGAACCACATCGTATCCTTTTTGGAATAGGTGGGTGTACGTAGCCAATTGTGCGGATAGCTTATCGGTGGCAATACTTTTCTCGTAACGTACCGTAAAAAGGATGATGATAAGGGCAAATACCACAAAAATAGCGACAAAATTGGTAGATATACGTTGATTTATAGTCATGGTTCTATGCGTTCTAATAGCTGTTTGGTGTTTTTGCCTAATATAGGATGTTTAAAAGTGGGTGCAATGTCACACAAAGGTTCCAATACAAAACGGCGAGTGTGCATAAGAGGGTGTGGAACTATCAGGTTTGGCAAGTTTATTTGCTCTACGTTGTAGTACAAAATGTCAATATCCATAAAGCGGTCTGCATATAAGCCATTTACGCTTTTATGGGTTCTGCCCAAGTCCTTTTCTATTTGTTGCGTAAGTTGTAGTACCTCAGTGGCACTGTATGTGGTTTGCAGGCAAATAGCGCTGTTGGTAAACAAGTGTTCCGATTTAAAACCCACAGGCGCTGTGGTGTACAGCGCCGATTTTTGGGTAATGGGTCCTATGCGTTCTTGTAGCAGGGCGTAGGCTTGCTCTATCAGTTCTTTGCCGTTTCCCAAATTGCTACCCAATGCCAAATATACCTTATTTGTTGGCACGTTTACGCTCAATTTCGTCCAAAATAATTTTTCTTAGACGCATAGCGTTGGGAGTAATTTCAACGTATTCGTCTTCTTTAATGTATTCCAAGGCTTCTTCCAAGCTAAATACAATAGGAGGAACAATCTTGGTTTTTTCGTCCGAGCCAGAGGCACGCATGTTGGTTAACTTTTTCGATTTGGTTACGTTAATCACCAAGTCGCCTTCTTTGCAGTGTTCGCCCACCACTTGTCCGGCATATACTTCGTCTTGTGGGAATACAAAGAATTTACCACGGTCTTGCAATTTGTCAATAGCGTATGCAAAGGCAGTACCGCTTTCCATGGCAATCATCGAACCATTTACACGGCGAGCAATATCGCCTTTGTAAGGAGCGTATTTTATAAAACGGTGTGCAATAACCGCCTCGCCGGCAGTAGCCGTAAGCAAGTTGGTACGCAAGCCAATAATACCACGTGAAGGAATGTGGAATAGCAAGTGGATGCGTTCGTTTTTGCTTTCCATGTTCACAATTTCGCCTTTTCGCGAGGTAACCAATTCAATCACCTTGCCCGAGTTTTCTTCGGGTACATTCACGGTAAGTTCCTCAATAGGTTCGCATTTAACCCCGTCAATTTCTTTGTAAATAACCTGAGGCTGACCTACTTGCAATTCGTAACCTTCGCGGCGCATGGTTTCAATAAGTACCGAAAGGTGCAATACACCACGACCATATACGTGCCAAATATCGCTCGATTCTTCTTTCTCCACACGCAAAGCCAAGTTTTTGTCCAATTCCTTAATTAAGCGTTCGTGTATGTGGCGTGAGGTTACAAATTTACCATCTTTGCCAAAGAAAGGCGAGTTGTTGATGGTAAACACCATGCTCATGGTAGGTTCGTCAATGGCAATAGGGGGCAATGCATCGGGCTCGTTTAGGTCGCAAATGCAATCGCCAATATCAAATTTATCCAACCCAATAACGGCACATAATTCGCCCGACGAAACTTCGCTAACTTTGGTTTTGCCAAATCCGCTAAATACGTTTAGCTCTTTGATGCGGCATTTGTTGATGCTGCCATCGCGGCGTACCAACGCAATATCGGTATTTTCTTTAATGGTACCTCTGTGTACACGTCCAATGGCAATACGGCCTACGTACGATGAGTAATCCAACGAGGTAATAAGCATTTGTAGCGGACCTTCAATGCTTTTGGGAGCAGGAATGTGCTCTATAATGGCATCCAATAGGGGATAAATGTTGTCTGTTTGGTTTTTCCAATCGGTTGACATCCAGTTTTGTTTGGCACTACCGTACACAACTGGAAAGTCTAATTGCTCTTCCGTAGCGTCCAAGCTAAACATCAAATCAAATACAGCCTCGTGTACTTCGTCGGGACGGCAGTTGGGTTTGTCCACCTTGTTGATAACCACAATGGGTTTCAAACCAATTTCAATGGCTTTTTGTAGCACAAAACGGGTTTGAGGCATGGGGCCTTCAAAGGCATCCACCAATAGCAATACGCCATCAGCCATGTTCAATACACGTTCCACCTCGCCACCAAAGTCCGAGTGCCCGGGGGTGTCAATGATGTTGATTTTGGTGTCTTTGTAGTTAATAGAAACATTCTTAGACACAATGGTAATACCACGCTCACGTTCCAAATCGTTGTTGTCCAATACCAATTCGCCTGCTTTTTCGTGGTCTTTGTACAAAGCTCCCGCCACAAGCATTTTATCTACTAAGGTCGTTTTACCGTGGTCTACGTGCGCAATAATCGCTATGTTTCTAATGTTTTGCATACAATATATTTTAACACGCAAATATACTACAAATTATCCTTTCTCTTGCCTCCTTTCTCTTTTATTTGCTACCTTTGCACCTAATATGCCAACGCACAATACAAAAATATTTCACGCAAGTTACAAGGAGATTATAGGCGGCATTGTTTTGTATCTAATTCTTTTTGCCCCATGTTTATGGTGCCTATATGCTCTTTTTATCATTCCTTTAAAGGCTTGGTGGCTGATTGTAACCCTTGCTTATACTGCTTGGGCGTGTTGGGAATGTTACGATACCGTCAAAATGCTGTTTGGTACAAAGTTTATTATTGAAGACAACCGTCTGCACTACAAAAAGTCATTCTTTCAATACGATAGCGTAAAACTGGAAGAAATTACCAAATGTTCCATTAAAAGCGAGCCAAAGAGCTACAAATCCCTGCTCCACGGTAGTAGCCGTTATGTTTTAAGCATTTACCTTAACAATGCCAAAACCTTACGTTTCGACGTGACTTGCTTCTCTGCCCACGATTGCAAAAGCCTGAAGAATCTAACCAATCGGTGATTGGGTGATTGGGTGATTACATCAACAATCAACAAGCAACCATTTTTCAACTTTATTCCTTATCTTTGTGAGCATTTTTTTGAGGAGTTTATGAAAGTAATTCTTGCCGAAAAACCGTCGGTAGCCAAAGACATAGCCCGCGTATTGGGTGCAAAGAACCGCAAAGAAGGGTATATAGAAGGAAATGGCTACCAAGTAACATGGGCGTTTGGACACCTTATTACATTGGCCAATCCGGGAACCTACGGATACGAAAAATGGAATACAGCCGATTTGCCCATGCTGCCCAGTGTTTTTATATACAAACCACAAGGCGACGATGGAGCACAAAAACAGCTCAATACCATTATTTCCCTATTTCAAAGCGCAGATAGCATTATTTGTGCAACCGACGCCGGGCGCGAGGGGGAGGCTATTTTCCGCTACATATACACCCATGCTAAGTGCGATAAACCCGTAGAGCGCTTGTGGATTTCGTCCATGACAGACGAGGCCATTTTAGAAGGATTTGCTACCCTAAAACCAGCCAGCGAATACCAAAACCTGTACCACTCTGCCAAAGCCCGCAACGAAGCCGATTGGTTGGTAGGTATGAACGCTACCCGTGCCCTTACGTTGGCATCACGTTCCAAAAAGGCATTGTCGTTGGGTCGCGTACAGACGCCCACATTAGCCCTTATTTGCAAACGCTATCAAGAGCATACTAACTTTCAGCCCGAGCCATTTTATACGGTCGAAACAGACCTCTTAGGTCAAGGCCAGTCATTTATAGGCAAGTACCCCGAGCGTTTCTTGCAAAAAGAAAAGGCAGAAGCCTTGGCTGCCCTTTTGCCTGCCATCGTTACTGTAGCCGAAAAGCAGATAAAACAAAAGGTAGAAAAAGCGCCCTTGCCGTTTGATTTAACCTCCTTGCAAGCAGAGGCCAACAAGCGCTACAACGTTAGTGCGCAGCAAACCCTGGACACCGTACAGGCCTTATACGAACGCCACAAAATGCTTACCTATCCCCGTACGGGTAGTCGCTATTTGGGCGATGATATGGTTAAAGAGGTGCAAGGTAAGTTAGGAAACTTATCGGGACTGCCATTTTCGGAAGCCTTTGGTAAGGCCATTACCCAACTTTCGGCAGGCTCCTTTAATACAGCTTGTTTCGATAGTAAAAAACTAACAGACCACCACGCCATTATCCCTACGTTTCAGCATACAAACCAATACGCAAATTTAACGGATATAGAAAAGAAAATATACCAAATGGTTTGTTTTCAGTTGGTTATGGCATTGCTTCCTGTATGTAAGAAAGAAATTTTGGCCTATAAATTTCATTTTTCTGATGCGCACGAACACTTAGAGGCTTCGGGAACTACCATCAAAGAAGCCGGTTGGCGTGCGGTATTAAGCAAAGATGCCATAGATGACGATGCCGAGGGCGAGGATAAACAGCTGTTGCCCAACCTAAAAAAAGGCGAACAGGTACAATTAACGGGTTCTCGCATCAAAGAGGGCATGACCAAAAAGCCCGCTTTGCTTACCGAGGCCACCTTGTTAAAAGCCATGGAAACAGCCGGCAAGCAATTAGACGACCCTGAGGCGGTGCAAGCCATGAAAGATTGCGGTTTAGGAACGCCCGCTACGCGTGCCAACATCATAGAAACCTTGTATAAACGTGCTTACATTGTCAACGAGAAAAACAAGTTGATACCTACCGATATAGGTATGCAAGTGTACGAGCTAACAGCCGAACTGCCCATTGGTAACCCAGCATTAACAGGCGAGTGGGAAAAGAAACTCAACTTAATGGCCAAAGGCGAGTACGAGGTAGAGGCATTTTACCAAGAAATTATCCAGTTTACCAAAACCGAAACCGCTCGTTTACTCAACGACGGAAAAACCGTGCAAACCGGTGCCATAGAAGGTATCAAATGCCCTGTTTGTGGCGGACGCATCAAAGAAACCGAAAAGGCCTTTGGCTGTTTGGGCTACAAAGATGGATGCAAATTTGTGCTTTGGAAAGATGTTGCTAAAAAGAAACTCACTGAAAAACATTTGCGCCAAATTATAGAAAATGGCATGACCGATGTGATAAAAGGCTTTACCAATAAGGCAGGCAAACCATTTGATGCGCGATTAAAATACAGCCCCGAACAACAAAAAATGGTATTTGATTTTACACCCGAACAAATAGGTCAATGCCCTGTGTGTGGAAAAGACATCATAGAGGGCAAACGTGGCTTTGGCTGTAGTGGCTACAAAGAAGGATGTACCTTTGTGGTATGGAAAGAGCAATGTGGCAAAGAATTGTCGTCGTCGCAAGTAGGTAGATTGCTCAAAGGCGAAACCTTGTCGCTCAAAGGCTTTACCCGTCCCGACGGTACGGTATTTGATGGCAAATTGAAATTGGTAGAAGCACCAGAAGATAAACACCTTTACAAAGTAGCATGTAATGAGGTGCAACCCTCCGAAACCAAGAAGAAAAAAGCTACCAAGAAAGATGATGCGCCTCAATAGGCGTTTTGAGGAAGGTAGAGGCAGATTGCTTGAATTTTTCTACCGATTCGGTTGTATAAAAGGTACAATCCCCTTGTTTATCCAAAACGGCATCTATTTCCGGATGTTTTTGCAGGTAGCTTGCCAAACTTTCGGCAATAATAGGACCTTGCGAAATAATATGCATGTGCTTAGGCGCATGCTTTTTTATTTTGTCAAGTAACATGGGGTAGTGCGTACAAGCCAACACCATGGTGTCAATAGCAGGGTCGTTTTGTAGCAGTTTGTCAATGTATTGTTTAACAAAGTAATCCGCTCCGTCCGATAAGTGTTCGTTGTTCTCTATAAGCGGAACCCACATAGGACAAGCCTGCCCGGTAACCGTTATATGCGGAAACAGCTTGTTTACTTCCATGGGGTACGAACCAGACTGAATGGTTCCCTCTGTACCCAATAAACCCACGTGGTTGCTTTGGGTAATTTGCCCAATGCATTCGGCAGTAGGTCTGATTACCCCTAATACCCTACGATTGGGGTAGAGCAGAGGTAGGTCTTTTTGTTGAATGGTGCGTAAGGCTTTGGCCGAGGCTGTGTTGCAAGCCAAGATAACCAACGCACAATCCATTTCAAACAGTTTTTTTACGCATTGCAGGGTGTATTGATAAACCACGTCAAACGAGCGTGTACCGTATGGAGTTCGGGCATTGTCGCCCAAGTACACATAACTGTACTGCGGTAACAATGCCCGAAATTGTTCCAATATGGTAAGGCCACCATAGCCCGAATCAAATACTCCGATACGCATGTTAAATGGCCTTATCAATTATATTCCCAATGCTTTTTTTACCAACGAAGCAACGTTGATTGCTTGTGCAGAGGTGTATGTAATGATGTTTGCAGAATTATCAATGATATAGGTAAATCCGTTTTCATCGCCTACTTTCTTAATGGTTTCGTCTAATTTAGAAATGATAGGAACAAACAATTCTTGTTGTTTCTTTTTCAATGTTTCGTCTGCGCTTTTGCTAAATTCTTGGATGCTTTGTTGCAAGATTGCACTGGG
>JAFOWX010000078.1 GCA_017391905.1 Paludibacteraceae bacterium
AATTGTTAATAATGTAAAAGCACGAAAACGTTTCAGGATATTTTTTGCAAACGAGTACAAAGCACAAAAATTATTTACTGTATTTTAATGTATATTTTGCCATTATATTTTTGCGAATAAAAAAAATAAAAATACCTTTGCGTTTTGTATGCTGTTGTATTATGCATACAAGCACCTTTTTTTAACATTCATTTAAGTTCTCTGCCTATGAAATCGCAAATTACCATTAAAGACATTGCAAAGGCATTAAACATTTCTGCCTCTACCGTGTCGCGCGCATTGCAAGATCATCCTGATATTAGCAAAAACACAAAAGAAGCGGTAAACAAATACGCTAAAGAGCATCATTACAAGCCAAATGCCATTGCGTTGAGTTTGAAAATGAAACGTACCAACATCATTGGCGTTATTATGCCAGAGATGGTGCACCACTTCTTTTCTTCGGTTCTTGCAGGCATTGAGGACACATGTAATATGCGTGGTTATTCGGTTATTGTGTGCCAAACAGCAGAGAATTACGATAAGGAGGTAAAATGCGTAAACACGTTGCAATCGGCACGCGTTTCGGGTATTTTGGCGTCGCTTTCCAAAGGCACTTCGGACTACAGCCACTACAAAGAATTGGTAGATGACGGTACTCCTTTGGTATTTTTTGACCGTATCTGTCCCGAATTAAAAACAGACCGCGTAGTTACAGACGATTATACCGGTGCATACAAAGCTGTACAACACCTAATAAATACGGGTAGCAAACGTATTGTATTTTTGTGCGCCCCTACAACCTTGGAAATTTCTAAAAACAGGATAAGCGGTTACATGGATGCGCTTCGTGCACACAACATTACCCCCGATGAGAACTTTATCATAGAATGTGACACGCGCGAAAGAGCCATAGAAATGGTTCCCGGCATTATTGATGATTTGCAACCAGATGCATTTTTTGCTATCAACGACAAAACCGCTTCTGGCGTATTGTATGCAGTAAAACGCAAAGGATTGAATGTTCCTACTGATATTCAGGTATGCGGTTTTGGCGATGGCACTGTGGCAGCGGTATCAGACCCTTCGCTTACCACGGTAGAACAAAATGGCTATGCCATGGGGGTTGAGGCTTGCAAAATGTTGCTTAACCGCATAGAGGATGGCAATGATATGAAAGAGGTTTCGCACAGCGTAATAAGAACCAATTTGATTAAACGAGAATCTACCAGATAACAAATTTATTATTATATACTTATGAAAAAACTTTTACTCACTGTTTTAGCATGTTGTGCTATTGAAATGCTACTGGCTGCCAACTGCAAAATTAACCACTTGGAACCACTTTATTGGTGGATTGGCATGCAAAATACGGAATTGCAGCTAAGCATTCATGGCGAAAACATGGGCTTGTGCGAAGCAAGCATCAACTATCCGGGCGTTGAAATTACCAAACAAGTAAAAACGGATAATCCCAACTATTTGTTTGTGTACGTAAATATTGATCCTGCTACCAAACCGGGTAAATTTACCATTCAATTTACCAAGAATGGTAAAAAATATACTTCTTGCAAGTACGAATTAAAAGCACGTAGCGAAAATGCGGCTGTAAAAAACAGTTTTAACTCAAGCGATGCTGTTTATTTGCTTATGCCAGACCGCTTTGTTAATGGCAATTACAAAAATGATGCTGTAAAGGGATATATTCAGGGCGTAAATCGTTCTGATTTAGGCCAACGCCACGGTGGCGACTTGGCCGGCGTTATCAGCAAAGTACCTTACATTGCCGATTTGGGCTGTACTGCTTTATGGATTACACCGTTTTTTGACAACAACGATACTGCTTATTCGTATCACCACTATTCTACCAGTGATTATTACCGTGTTGACCCTCGCTTGGGTACTAACCAAGACTATAAAAATTTGGCTGATAGCTGCCACGCACATGGTTTGAAACTGATTTTGGACGTAGTTCCTAACCACTGCGGTGGCACACACTGGTGGTGCAAAGACAAACCTACTAAAGATTGGTTTCACGAATGGCCTACTTATACCGGCTCTAACTACCGCATGACGGCGGTTACAGACCCTCATGCTTCGGAAATTGACAAAAAGATTTTGGAGAAAGGTTGGTTTGCCGGCAACATGCCCGACTTAAACCTTGAAAACAGAGAATTGTTTGTTTATTTGTCGCAAATGTATATCTGGTGGATTGAATATGCAGGCGTAGATGGTTTGCGTGTAGATACGTATCCCTACAACAACGTTCACGTTGCTGCCCAATTTATTCAACGCCTTAGAGATGAATATCCTACCATGAACATTGTGGGCGAATGTTGGGTTAAAACTCCGCTCGAAGTGGCTTACTACCAATCTGGTAATAACAACAAAGACGGTTTTGACTCCAGACTACCCAGTGTAATGGACTTTTTATTAAAAGACCATTTGCAAGCGGCATTTAACGAGCAAGATAGCTGGGATTTTGGTACTTCTCGTTTATACGCTCACTATGCCCAAGACTTTGCATACCCAGACGTTAATAACGTGATGAACTTTTTGGACAACCACGACATTGATCGTTTTTCGGTAGCTGTAAAACGTGACGTTAAGAAATTTAAAATGGGCTTGGCTCACTTGCTTACCACACGTGGTTATCCACAAATTTATTCCGGTACCGAAATCATGCTTGACGGTATTTGGGGCAACTACGAAGGACACCGTTTTGATTTTATAGGTGGATGGAAAGAAGACGCACGTGATGCATTTACTGCCCAAGGTAGAACTAACGAAGAAAACGAAATCTTTGACTATACTCGTAAATTATTGAATTTCAGAAAGAATGCTACCGCTTTGCACACCGGAAAAATGATTCAATTTATACCTTACGATGGTATTTACGTATATGCTCGTACCAACGATGAACAAACAGTTTTAATAATTACTAACAATAACGAGCAAGAAAAGACCATTTCGTTGGAAAGATATAAAGAAATTTTAAAAGACTATAAAGCTGGTTACGAAATTATTACAAACAAGAATTACCCACTACATTTGGACCTCCAAATTCCTGGGAAGACTTGTTTTGTCCTTAACTTAAACTAACTTTATAAATTATGAAAAACAAAACAGATTTATCATTTGCTAAATTATTCAACCTAAGTTTTGGATTTTTTGGCGTGCAAATTGCTTACGCTTTGCAAAGTGCAAACATTAGCCGTATTTTTGCAACTTTAGGTGCAGACCCACATCAACTTTCTTTCTTTTGGGTGCTACCTCCCCTTATGGGCATGATTGTACAACCTATTATTGGTAAATATTCTGACAAAACATGGTGCAGTTTAGGACGTCGTAAACCTTACCTACTTGTTGGTGCTATTATAGCTATTTTGGTAATGGCTATGCTTCCTAACGCTGGTAACTTTACCTTTACTCAATCTGTATTTTTAGGATTAAACGCCGCTATGTGGTTTGGTTTGTTCTCGTTAATGTTCTTAGATACCTCTATTAACATTGCCATGCAACCATTTAAAATGATGGTGGGCGATATGGTAAACGAAGAACAAAAAGGTTTGGCTTACTCTATCCAATCTTTCTTGTGTAATGCTGGTAACTTTGCTGGTTTTATCTTCCCTATCCTATTTACATGGATTGGTATTGCCAACACAGCACCTGAAGGCGTAGTTCCAGACTCTGTTAAATGGAGTTTCTACGTAGGTGCAGGTATCTTGATTTTATGCGTATTATACACTTTCTTTACGGTAAAAGAATTAGACCCCAAAGAATATGCTGAATTCCACGGCATCAAAGAAGAAGAAAAACAAGAAGAAGCAAGCTTTATCAGCTTACTTATAAAAGCTCCTTCTGCTTTCTGGACCGTAGGTTTGGTTCAATTCTTCTGCTGGGCAGCTTTCTTATTTATGTGGACATACTCTAATGGTGCTATTGCTTCGCAATGTTTTGGTTGGGATGGCGTAAACGCTGCCGATTCTGCTTTCCAAGATGCAGGTAACTGGGTAGGTGTTTGCTTTGCTATTCAAGCAGTAGGTTCTATGCTATGGGCTGCCTTTATTCCTTTCTTAGAAAAACGTTTCACCATGAAAGGTGCTTATGCTATTTCTTTGATTGTAGGTGCTTTAGGCTTTATTTCTTGCATGTTTGTAAACGATCAATACATTCTTCTTGTTTCTTACGCATTGATTGGTGCTGCTTGGGCTGCTATGTTGGCTATTCCATTCACCATCTTAACCAATGCCTTACAAGGAAGCAAAAGCATGGGTTACTATTTAGGTTTGTTTAACTGTACCATTTGCTTGCCTCAAATTATTGCGGCTCTATTGGGCGGTGTATTGCTAAACCTAATTAACGAGTCTCAATCGGGCATGATGGTAGCCGCAGGTGTATTGCTTGTTTTGGGCGCACTTAGCGTATATTTGATTAAAGAAAAACATTAAAATCACATCAAATATTATGAAAAAAATCACACTATTTTTAGGTATCTGCCTTGCGCTTGCCGGATGTGGCAAAAAGTCTTTGGACTTACCCGCCACCACCGATGTAGCGTACGGGCTTAACTCAAACATTACCTTGATAAAAGGGTACAACGAGTTTAACACACAAGATTACATTCTTGACGTAGCATTGATTGACTCGGTAAGTTGCGACAACAAAGGCATTAAGGCCGAATTATCGGAAGACAAAAGCAAAGTTGTCTTAAACGTGTACTTTATGAGTCCATTGGCAAACCTTACCTTATGGGCACAAGGAGTTCCCTATGATATCTTGCTAAAACGTTCGGACAAAATTGATTATACCTTCCAATACAACCCCAATGGAAAACGTTGGAAAAGAGTACAATTAGCCGGTCAGATGAACGACTGGGTGCCTTCTTTCCACCCCGATTTGACTTTAAACGCCGATGGTATTTACGAAGTTACCATCAACGTTAGTCCCGGTACTTATATGTACCAATTGGTAAGAGACGGCGATTGGAATCACGATGAAACAAACCCCGAAAAAGTGGACAACAACTCGGGCAAGTTTAACTCTATTTTACACATTGCCGGCACACAAGACAAAGCACCTATCTTGCTTACCGAGTCTTTTGATGCCAACACCTTTACATTGTCGGCTATCAACGCGCCCGAACAATTGTATGTTTATTGGCAAAATTACCTATTGCCCAGCAACTTCCACCGCATTGCAGACGATAAAATTATTGTAAATATCCCTGCCGAAGCTAACAAATTGGATCGTTCTTACATACGTGTTGTTAGTGCAAACCGTTTTGGTATTTCCAACGACATTTTGGTTCCATTGGACAAAGGCAATGTTATTGATAACATTAAACAAGTAACCCGTTTTGACAAACACGCGGAAATTTTGTATTCGCTTATGGTTGACCGTTTTATGGATGGCGACTCTACCAACAACCACCCTATGAACAGACCTGACGTATTGCCACAAGCAGACTACCATGGTGGTGACTTGGTGGGTATTACCCAAAAAATTGAAGACGGTTACTTTAATCAAATGGGCTTTACTACCATTTGGATGACTCCTGTGGTACAAAACCCCATGGAACCATACGGCGAACAACCAAATCCTCGCACAAAATTCTCTGGCTATCACGGTTATTGGCCTATTTCATCTACCAAAGTGGATTTCCGTTTTGGTACAGATAAAGAACTACAAGATTTGGTTAAAACCGCACACGAACATGGCTTAAATGTTATCTTGGACTACGTAGCAAACCACGTACACCAAGAGCACCCCATGTTTAAAAACGACCCAACCATCTGTACTCCACTAATCTTACCTGACGGTAGCAAAAACATTGCACAATGGAACGAACACCGTTTAACTACCTGGTTTGACGAATTTATTCCTACCATTGACTATGGCCGTACCGAAATTGTGGAAACCATGACAGACTCTGCTTTGTATTGGATTGAACATTTTGGCTTGGACGGATTTAGACACGATGCTTGCAAACACGTTCCCGAAACATTCTGGCGTACACTTACCAAAAAAATCAAAGAACGTGTAGAAATTCCTACCGGCAAACCTTTCTACCAAGTAGGCGAATCTTACGGTAGTCCTCAACTTATTAGCAGCTACGTAAACTCGGGTATGCTTACCGGTCAATTTGACTTTAACGTATCTGACGATGCTTCTTCTGTATTTGCACTAAACTCTGAAGATTTCCACCGTGTAAGCAACACATTAAACACCAGCTTGCGTGTATATGGTTGCCACAACTTAATGGGTTATATTAGCGGTAACCACGACCGAGGACGCTTTATTTCTTACGCTTCTGGCTCGCTTAAATACGGCGAAGATTCTAAATTAGCCGGTTGGACCAGAAACATTGGCGTGGACGACAGCACTGCATACGACAAATTGATTCAGCTAAATGCCTTTAACATGACTATTCCCGGTGTTCCTGTTGTGTATTATGGCGACGAGTTTGGTATGCCTGGTGGCAATGACCCCGACTGCCGCCGTATGATGCGTTTTGACGACGATTTGGTTAAACGCGAACAAGAAGTATTGGAAGCAGTGGGTACGCTTGGTCAATTACGTAAAAACCAACTACCTCTTATCTACGGTGACTTTATTGAGTTAACCTTGGATAAAAACATTTGGGCATACGCACGTAATTACTTTGGCAAAACTGTCATTGTAGTATTTAACAGAAATACCATTCCTTACGACATTACCATTCAACTTCCTGCTATGTTTGAAGGTAAGAAGTATGCTTCTACCTTTGGCAGCGAATTTAGCTTGGAAAAAGATATTCTAAAAACATTGGTTAAAGCTAATGGCGTAGAAGTATTGGTAGAACAATAAGTAAAACCTCCTTATACAAAAAAGCATCGGTTCTCTGCAGAGCCGATGCTTTTTTATTGTTAATAAGAGGCGTAAGTTATCTTACTATAAGTATTTTAGTTGCTACACTTCGATGATTGTTGCTATTTCCATTGGAAACCAATACAAAATAAACACCGCCTGCTACTTTTTGATTGGAAGCATTACGTCCGTTCCACGAAATAGAGCCACCGCTTGTTTGTCCCTGAAATACCACATTAGCCGATGCATCTGTAATCCATACGGTTGAATTTTCTTCTAAACCTGCAATGGTAATTACGCCGTCAAAGTCTGGTCTTACAGGATTGGGGAATGCATAGATGGTTTCTTGGGTAGCCTTGTCCTCTTCTTGCATGGCATCGGAACGATAAGCAAACAAGCCTTCGGGCGTACCAAAATAAACAATGCCTGTTTGGTGATCTATGGCAATATCCACAATATTATTGGATGTTAACGGGCTATTTTGCGCGGTAAAATGATGAATGGTGGTTTTACCGTCGGGCGAGAGCAAGTATGCACCTGCCGATGCCGTACCTATCCATTTTCTATTGCCGGCATCTACTTCTATGGCTTGAACGGCTACCCCATCCAACAAGTAATCGGCTAAATTAGTACCGTCATTACGGGGTATTTTAATGCGTGTACAACGGTAACTTGCATCAAATACCTTGCTTAAGTTATTAAACAAGATAGGGCCTACGTTGGTACCCACCCAAACGGTTCCATCGGTGCCTTCTGCCACATCGTACACATTATCTACCAACACGGTTTTGCCGTCTTTGTCAATAAAATCGGACCCACCAAAGAAACGGTACTTGTCATCGGACATGTCCGTTAAGGTTTTGTTGTTTGCAAAAACAAAAACACCCGGTTTTGAACGAACATTGACACACCAATTAAGTGATTTGGTAAATAATAAATGACGCAAAGACGAACAATCCAGTAATGGCTGGTAAGGCAATTGATGCCAATTGTTTTCTGTGTCTAACACTTTAATGCCCGAATAGGTATTTAACAACCATAAATTGCCTTTATCATCGTATGTTAAACCGTCTAAACGCACGTAATGGTCGTTTCCAGGTATGGCAGACACAAAGAAGCCGTTGGAATTGGTTTCGTTAAAAACTTGCGATACAACGCCATTGGTTACTTGAAACAAGCCTTCACCCCAGGTAGTAAAATAAAATTGATCCGGATGATTGGGGTTGATGGCTACCGAGGTTACGTCTAACACATAATCTGTAAACAACAAGGCATGCATGCTTTGCTCTGTATAATTAACCCATTGTTCGTTTTGTAGCATCATGGGTATTTGGCAATAGTAACGATAACGATCTGTCCAATATCCACCTGGTGCAACCGTTAGTACGCCATTTTGCATTTGTAATTCTTTGATAGGAGCATTAGGCATACTGTTTATGGTATAAACATCCAATTGCGTGGGCGATGTGCTGCATGCAACGGCATTACCTCCTGCTACCAACCATACTTTACTATCTTCTACACATGCCATTAAAGCATAGTAATCATAATGAGCCACCTGCTCTAATTGGGGCGTATAATGAAATATACCTTTTGTACCACCTGTTATGTATATACCTTGGTTATTTTGAGTCCAACTTACGGTGTTTTGATCTCCCTCAAAGAACACTTGCCAAGCATTATCTTTATACTGCCATATTTTGGTTTGATTTTCGATGGTAAATAACTGATTATTTAAGGTAAATAGTTGCTTGCTTTGTAAACCTACGGGCAATGAAATGGGGTCTATTTGCCAAACGTTAAAGTCTAACAAATTGGCTGTTTTTTCTGCCTTATATATAGCAGAGGTAGATAGGGCAAAGATATGCGTATTGTTGGCTGTAATGCCATATATAGGTTCTTTTTTAGCATCTACACCTATTATGTAGGTCTCTTTAATTTCGCGCTTGGTTAAATCTACCACTAATATACCAAATCCGCAGGCCAAATAGGCCTTGTCTTGCTCTATGTATATTTGGTAAACCGTTTTATCTACCGCCCAATTTTTATCTAATAAATCGGGGATATTGTAAATAGTACCATTGCTATTTACCAAATCTATATTGGCATTGGAGTACACCAATAACAAAACATCGTTTTGTGGACAGTAAGCCATAGCTTGCACGTTGTTTTGGCTCAAACCATCTATTTTGGTAAGAATTTGTAATGCCTTACTATCTTTGTCTAAAGCACAAAGGTGTTGTTCGGCAATGGCATATACTTTATTGGGGGTTACCAACAATTGACTGGCACCTTGAAATGAAAGATAACTTTTCCACTCTCCTACCTGAAATGAAGCCCATGTGCATACACTATGCAATAATAGGCATACTATGATAGCTATTTGTTTTATTCGTTCCATAAAAATTTTATCCACTCTTGTATTGCCCTGCCTCTATGGCTCATGGCATTTTTGGTTTCTAATGGCAACTGGGCAAATGTTTCATCGTAACCATTAGGAACAAAAATAGGGTCGTATCCAAAACCGGCAGTACCGCGTGGTGTTTCAATGATTGTTCCTTCTACTTTTCCTTCAAATAAAAAAGGTTGCCCTTGCTCGTTGATATAGGCTATTACCGTTCTAAATTGAGCATTTCTATTGGTTTGACCTTGCAAATTTTTAAGCACCAACTGCATGTTATCGTTGCTATCTTTTTGCGGACCTGCATAGCGTGCCGAAAACACGCCCGGCTGGCCATTTAAGGCTTCTATTTCCAAACCGGTATCGTCGGCAAAACAGGCACAATGGCACTTGTTATAAACGTACTGTGCCTTTTGCAAGGCATTCTCATGCAATGTAAGCGCTGTTTCGGGAATTTCTTCTGTAATACCTACATCTTTTAGACAAGAAAGTGCAAAGTCCTTTCCTAACAGACCCTGCACTTCCTCTAATTTATGTTGGTTTCCCGTAGCAAAAACGAGAGAACGTTTCATAATCCTTAAAATGCGTCGATAATTTCTTTGAAATCGGCAGCTTTTAAAGAAGCACCACCAATCAAACCACCGTCAACATTGGGTTTAGAGAACAATTCTTTAGCGTTGCTACCTTTGCAGCTACCACCATAAAGAATAGTAGTGTTTTCTGCTACTTCGTTGCCATATTTTTCGGCAATCAAGCTACGAATGTAAGCGTGAATTTCTTCTGCTTGATCTGAGGTAGCTGTCAAGCCTGTACCAATTGCCCATACTGGTTCGTATGCCAATACAATTTTAGAGAAATCTTCGGCAGAT
>JAFOWX010000006.1 GCA_017391905.1 Paludibacteraceae bacterium
AAAGAAGCATCACAACCAATGGTGTTTGAAGAAACGATGGGGTAGAAGCTAACGTTTTCTTTTGGTGTGCACGAAAAAAACAGCATGCTCATAAAACTGGCTAATGCAGGCCATTTAATAATACTTTTCATAATTAAGTTTTCTAAATACATGTAATTTTAAATTGGGCTGCAAACATAATACTTGTAGGCATGTCTTGTTCTTTTTGCAGTGATAAGAATTGTTAAAGCGTGGGAGTTAGGAGGGTATGTGTAATGGGTTTGTAATGTGGCTGGTTTCGGCCAAAAAAAAGAGGTTAGTCTTAAAAAAAACTAACCTCTGTATGCTGTGTGTGGGTGTTTTAGAAGGTGTAGCGAACGCTACCTGCCAAAACCCAGTCAAAAAGATTCATGTGTACGGCTTCAAAGTTATTTTTATACGTGTTCATCGCAAAACCAGGGCGGAAGTCCAGACCAATGGTAATAGGTGTGTTGCTCATGATGTATTCTATACCCGCAAAGGCATTAACGCCCCATTTAAAAAAACAGTCTTTAAAACCTTTGTAATCAACAGCGTCAATATCTTGTGCGCAGCCTATGGTAATACCGCCACCCACTTGATAGGCTAAAGTACCCCAATTACCGCTGGTAATGGTGTTTTGGTAATAGGCATTGGGCTGTACTTGAAGGCTCATTAAACTGGCTTCGCCTGCTAATTCCCAACCTACATGATCTAAGTGTAAGACACCAGTAGCATAGGTTAGTCCAACGCCCAAATCGGCTTGAATGGCTACGTTTTCTTTTACAAAGTACTTGTAACTTACACCGTTTAAACCGCCTACTACAGCACCAATACTTTGTTTGTATGCTTGTGCAAATAAGCTGGTAGTGGCAATAAGTGTCATGCTTAAAAGGATAAAGATTTTTTTCATGTTTAGTTTGGTTTAAAAATGATAGATTCTATGTTTGGTTTATAAATACGCATTGTACGTTTTTTCGTGGGCAATGGTGGTGGTGGGACCGTGGCCTGGATACACAACCGTGGCATCGGGTAGGGTCATTACCTTTTGGGTAAGGTTTTCAATGAGGTCTTGGTAACTACCGCCTGGAAGGTCGGTGCGACCAATGCTCATTTTAAACAAGCTATCGCCCGAAAATAGTACACCTTGTTTGGCATTGTACAGTACAATACCGCCTTGGCTGTGTCCGGGAATGTGCAGTACCGTAAAGGTTTGGTTGCCCAAGGTTAGGGTATCGCCCTCGTTTAAGTAGCCGCCTAAGGGTTGAGGTTCTTCGTTAAAAGGTACACCAAACATACCGGCATGGGCTTTCATAAAACGAAGCAAGTTTTCGTCGGCAGCGTGGGCAAGGGGTTTTATGCCAAAGGTTTGATACAAAAAGCCGTTGCCAAAACAATGGTCTAAGTGCAGGTGCGTGTTTACTACGTATGTGAGCGTTAGCCCATGGTCTTGTATATAGGATGCAATTTCTTGCTTTTCTTGGTCAAATAACATCCCCGCATCAATTACCATACATTGGTTAGAAGCTTGGTCTATTACCAAGTAGGTGTTTTCTTGCAAAGGGTTGAATATAAAGGTCTTTATTTTCATGGTGATTTGGTGATGCGGTGATGCGTTTAGTCGATTAGTCCGAGCGAAGCGAGTTTTAAAAGGCTAACGCAGCGGCAAGTACACCGCGTTTTTGGTTTTAAAGTATTCTTCGGTAAAGAACTCGCTGAGGTTGTACAGCGTTACCAATTTTTTGTAGGGTTGCAATTCGGCTTGCATATCGCCGCCTTTTAGGCAAATAAGGCCGTTGGGTAGGGCGTTTTTGTCTGTTTTAGCAATGTTTTTTTTGCACACTTTTACCAAATCAGATAGCGACATGGCGGCACGGCTAACAGCAAAATCGTACAAACCTTTTTCGTTTTCCATGCGGTCGTTTACAAAACGCACGTTTTTAAGGCCAATTGCCGCAGCAATTTCGCTTGCCACTTTAATTTTTTTACCTACCGAATCCAGTAGGGTAAATTGGCAATTTGGAAACAAAATAGCCAATGGAATACCTGGAAAACCACCGCCTGTGCCTATGTCTATGATTTTTGTGCCGTCTGTAAAAGGCAATACTTTGGCTACGGCAAGCGAGTGTAACACGTGGTGTAAATTAACGTTGTCTATGTCTTTGCGCGAAATAACGTTTATTTTGCTGTTCCAATCGGTGTATAAATCCTTGAGCATAGAAAATTGTCTTTCTTGCTCTGCTGTTAGGGTAAAATATTTTTTTATGTTTTCCATACTGCAAAAGTAATGTCATTTCTTTATTCGTCAAAAAAACTTTATCCCTAAAATAGGTATTTTGCATAAATGCGCACAACGAAGCGGTAATTTTGCATTATCTTTGCAATTTATATGCTTGAATATAGACACATGTGCAAGAACTTTTACCCAATGTTGATTAAAAAAGCAATTTACGTATTTTTGGTTGGTTTGCTAACCTTTTTATTGTTGGCCGATTATGTGCCTTTTTTGTCATTTTGTACAGGCTTGGTAACACCGCCCATTAGTTTGTTGTGCGGCTTGCTGTTTGCCTTATTGGTAGGCGAAGCGTATCCATCGTTTAACAAAACGATGTCTAAAAAACTATTGCAATATGCTGTGGTGGGATTGGGTTTTGGTATGAACGTGCATGCAGCGTTGCAATCGGGTAGCGAGGGTATGCTTTTTACCATTGTGTCCGTGTTTGGAACGTTGTTGTTGGGGTGGATTATTGGTAAAAAGTGGCTTAAGATAGATGCACCATTGGCTTATTTGATTAGTGCCGGTACGGCCATTTGTGGAGGAAGTGCCATTGCGGCTGTAGGGCCTATTGTAAAGGCAAAAAGCACCGATATGACGGTGGCGTTGGGCGTAGTGTTTATTTTAAACGCCATTGCATTGTTTGTTTTTCCACCCATTGGGCATTATTTAGGCATGAGCAACCAAGCCTTTGGTACGTGGGCTGCCATTGCCATTCACGATACAAGCAGTGTAGTGGGTGCAGGACAGGCGTATAGCGAGCAGGCTTTGGAAATTGCCACCACCATTAAACTAACACGTGCTTTGTGGATTGTTCCCGTGGCCTTGGTAACGTCTTTTTTATTTTCCGATAAGCAGGGCAGTGGCAAGCAAAAAATAGCTATACCCATGTTTATTTTATTCTTTATAGGCGCGTTGTTGCTTAATACGTATGTGCTTTCGCATTATGCGTGGGGCGTGCAATTAAGTGGCGTAATAAGTATTTTGTCTAAAAAGTGCTTAACCCTTACCTTGTTTTTTATAGGTGCAGGGCTTTCTAAAAACGTGCTAAAAGCGGTGGGCTTTAAACCCATGATTTTTGGTGTTTTGCTTTGGCTTATTATAAGCATTGTATCTTTAGTAGTAGTTTTGAATTAACGCATAATCAATAATATGAAACACATTTTATTTCTTTTAATCACGGCATTGATGTTGTGGGCAATGCCTATGCAGGCTAAAAACGACGATCCTGTAGAATTAACCACTACGTTTTTGGTGATGATGCCTAAAGGCAAGGCTTCGACCGTAAACAAAACCCTAAAAAAACAAGAGGGGGTAAGCAAAGTGGAAGTGAATACTGCCGAACAAAAGGTGGTGGTAACTTTTATGTCCGATAAAAATACGGTGTCTAATTTGGTAAATGTGTTTAAGCAAATGGGTATTACGGCAGCTGCGTTAGAAACCGGCTGTTTTGGTAGCAAAGAAGGGTGTATCAATGCGATTAAGCCCGAAAACACTATGCGATAGAATAGGCATAAAAAGCGCATTTCTGCGTTCTGCTTGCCCTTAAAATCCTCATTTGCTTCAGCAAACTCCGGTTTTTTGGGGCTGCGCACGCCTTGAACTGCATCTTTTTATGCATATTCTTGGTTTGCAACTTGGTTGCAGAGAACTTGCTGTACCTTTGCAGTCGATAAATAAAATTTGTTGAATCGTTGAATTTTTGTGCAACGTGAGGGCAGCAGACGCAAACACCGAAAACCAAAACACCTATTAAATATGAAAAACCTAATCTTTACGCTAAGTTTACTTTTTGCTTTTCAAATGGCGTGGGCGCACCCGCCGGGGCAGAAATGTACGGGGCATCATCATGACTCTGAAGTTGAAAGTCCAAAGTCTGAGGTTAGTCACGATGAGCATAGTCATGACGGGCACGTTAACAAGCTCAGTGACCGTCACGAGCACGAGGGGCACAATCACACCGAAGATTTATTAAGACAATACTACGACTCCATTTACAACGATATGGAGGGCGATTTGGACGAGATTAGCGTTACTGGACGTTCTACGTTAAATAATAAGCTATCGGCAGGTAGAGTAAGCACCATTGGTACAGCCGAGTTGTGCCGTGCAGCCTGCTGTAACCTTTCAGAAAGTTTTGAAACCAATGCCTCTGTAGATGTGGCGTATGCCGATGCGGCAACGGGTGCTAAACAGATTAAATTGTTAGGCCTTTCGGGCATATACGTGCAAATGCTTACCGAAAATATGGGCAATTTTGGCGGCTTGGTCACGTTGTATGGGTTGGGTTATGTGCCCGGTGCATGGCTTTCGTCCGTATCTATTTCAAAAGGAACATCATCGGTGGTAAATGGTGCGCAAGGCATTAGTGGCCAGATAAATATCGAATATAAGAAGCCACAAACTTCGGCCCCATTCTCTATAAACTTTATGGCTAACTCTGGTGCGCGTATGGAGCTAAATGCCGATGGTGCTTTTCAAATTAACGACCATTTATCTACCATGGTATTGGGACATGTTTCTAACGAGCAGTTGGTGCAAGAGGATGGCAATGGCGACGGATTTTTGGATATGCCTCTTTCGCAAATGTACCACTTAATAAATCGTTGGAACTATGCTGGGCACGAGTACAGCGCGCAATGGGGCATAAATGGGTTGTATGAGGATAAACAATCGGGCCAATTGTTGTCTATTCCTAACCGCTATGGCATTGATATGAAAACCATTAGGGCCGAAGCCTTTACTAAGCATGCCATAGAGCTTTCGCACCAATACGAAACCAGCTTGGCGTTTGTAGGGCAGGGGGTATATCACCAATTTAACAGCCTGTACGGCAATAGATTGTACAACGGTACAGAGGGTGATTTGTTATTTAAAGCTTTGGTTCAAAGCAATTTATCAAAATGTGGCATGCATGCTATTAAGGGTGGTGTAAGCTTTAGCGGTAATTGGCTAACGGAGCAGGTAGAGGTATTGCCCACCTTGCAAACCAACAACTATGTGCCTGGTATTTTTGCCGAATATACCTTTAATCATCACGAAAAATGGGTAGTGTTGGCTGGTATTCGTGCCGATTATAGCAACCTATATGGCTTTTACGTAACGCCTCGCTTGCACATTAAATACATGCCAATAGAGCAATTGGTGATTCGTGCCTCGGCAGGAAAAGGGTATAGAACGCCCCATGTGTATGCAGAAAATAGTCATTATTTTGCCTCGTCGCGTGCTTTAGAAGTGGCCCCTAATTTGCGCCAAGAGGATGCTTGGAATACGGGTGTAAGCATTAGTGGTGACATACCATTGGGTAGTAAAACGTTAAGTATTAGTGCCGATTACTATTACACTCATTTCTTAAACCAAGTGGTGGTAGATGTAGATACAGATGCGCACAAAGTGTTGTTCTACAACTCAGATGGTGCGGCGGCTTATTCGCACAATGTGCAAGTAGAAGCCACGGTAGAGCCTGTTACGGGCTTGTCGCTAACGGCGGCTTACAAATACAGCGATGCGCGCAGTGTAACGGGGGGTGAGTTGCGTCAAAAAGCCCTTTCGTCGCCCCACAAAGGGTTGGTAACGGTTTCGTACAAAACACAAAAAAGTGGCTGGCAATTTGATGCTACGTGGCAAATAAATGGCGGTGGCCGTATGCCATTGGCTGATGCTAACCATCCGCTATGGGACGAAACGTACAAGTCTTATCATCAGTTAATGGCGCAAGTTACTAAAAACTGGGATAGATGGTCGTTGTATGTAGGGGCCGAAAACATGACTAATTACCGCCAACCTAATCCTATTATTGGGGCCCAAGACCCATGGAGCTCTGATTTTGACGCTACTGTTATTTACGGCCCACTCAGTGGCTGGAAAGTGTATGCTGGTTTTCGCTTTGAATTAGCCAAGGATAAATAAATACCCACGTAGCGGGTTAAACGTAACCATTGCAGGATGATTGCCACGGTGGCTTACATAGAAAAGAATTTTGAGGAGTTTAATAAGCTGCTATTTGGCGGAGAACTCCCCAAAATTCCTATTTTGTTAGGCCGTGCAACCCGGGTGATAGGATCTTTTACGTATAGAGTACATAAAACCTTTTGGGGTAAAAAAGTATATTCAGACCTTAAACTGCGCTTTAGTACCAAGTTTGACTTGCCCGAAAACGAACTGCAAGACGTGATTATTCACGAAATGATTCATTATTACATCCATTTTAAAAACTTAAAAGATAAGAGTGCGCACGGGCCCTTGTTTAAGGATATAATGAATCAGATAAACAAAAATTTTGGCCGAAACATTAGCATAAGACACAAAGGTGCTGTAAGAGCCCATGAGCAAATGGCTGATGCCAAGCCACGTTACCGTGTAGTTGCCGTTGTAACTATGAAAGACGGCAAAACAGGCATCAAGGTGCTACCTCGTATAAAAGAGAAAGTACATCACTACTACAAGGCCGTAAGTGCGGCTCCTACAGTAAGCCATATAGCACTCTACATAACCCAGAATCCTTTCTTTGGGCAATACCCATGCTCTTCTGCCCTGCGCATCCATTATGTGGATCATTCAATTCTCCAGCCGCAATTAGCAGAGGCGACTATGCTTCCTATAAAAGATATTTTACAATAACAAATAAGTGCCCGTAATTTTTTGAAATATAGTTCACAATGTTTATTTTCGTACCCAGTAATAAACAAAAATCTACTACTATGAGAGTGCATCATTTATTTCTTTTAATGGTAATGGCTGTGTTCTCTGTTGCTTGTGAGAGCGAAGCTCCTGGGCAATATACACAACTTACTGACGAAAATTATGCCTTGGCAGAGAGTCAAATCATTTTTACAGATTATGTAAACAGGGCAGCTCAATTTACGGGTACCAATGGGGTTGGGGTGCTTTATCACGTGCGCACGGCTGCCGACCCAAATGATAAAACGGTGGTACGTATCAATTTTGATACCCGCTATTCTTTTGCGGTATTGGATTTAACGTGCAATGCTACCATTACCATGCCAGAAACCAATGGCAGATACCAAAGCATTTGGTTTGTAACCGAGGAACATTATAATCCAATGGCTATTACTGCACCGGGTACATATACCATAACGCAAAATGATATGGGTAGCCAATACGTGTTGGCCATTTTTAGAACGCAAGTAAATATGCGCGATGAGGCTGATATGCAGGTGGTAACACAGCTTCAAGATGCTATTACTATAACCCAAGCAGATAGGGGCGAGTATATAGTAACCAATAATTGGAATATGGACGAAGTGTTGGCTATGCGTAAAAAGTATCAGGATATTGCAGTGGAAAAGAATATTCCTACATCAGAAATGTTTGGTAAAAAAGGGGAGGTAAGTTTAGAAAATCACAATTGTGGTGTGGCTTGTGGTTGGGGTGGTTTTACGCCCGATCAGGCCGTGTATTTAAACTATACAAATAATCAGTATAAACCTTGTACCTTGCTTTTAAAAGATGTTCCTGTGGCAGATAACGCTTTCTGGTCTGTTACCGTTTATGATGCTAATGGGTATCCACAAGGTGAATATTACAATATCAATAGTTCTTTTGCAACAACCAACCAAGCAGGAGAGGCGCTAATACACTTTGGTGGAGAAGACAAAACCGTTGATAATTATTTGGATATTTTTCCTGGCTGGACGTTTATTCTGCGTTTGTATTTGCCTCAAGAGGCCTATTTTAATGGCACTTGGCAACAGCCAGCGTTGGTGTATTAGCCTTGTTTAAGGGCGGTGCAACATGCACCTTTATAATTTCCCCTCAAAGACACCCACTGCGGTGTCTTTTTTGCTTAGACCCCAAAAATTCTTCTAAACCCCTCATTCTGTAGCAAAAAATGATACACCCTTGTGGTATTTTTGTGGCGATGTGTTAATAAATACCCTTCTGCAAACCTTTGAGATGTAAAGAAGATTAGGTATATTTGTAAGTTATTTAAAACCAGAATAAAAAATATGGGAACTAACTTTTTCACAAATGAAAAAGAAAATACTCTTCTTCAAAAAATAGAAGGAATATTTGAACATAAGAAAGTGCACTTTTTTGATGCACTTGTTGGGTATTTCCGAGCTTCAGGATATTTTAGAATTAGAAAATTCATACAAAATACTCCCAAAATTCGTATATTGGTTGGTATTAATGTCGATAAACTCACATATCAAGCAAATCAACAAGGGTTTCTTTTTAACCCTAATGCGGAGCAATCACAAGAAGAGTTCTTTAATGATATTAAACGTAATATACAAGAAGCTAAATACGATAAAGAAGTAGAGGATGGGATGTATCAGTTTATAGAGGATATTGTGACTGGCAGAATAACAATGCGCATCCATCCTAAACAAAATATCCATGCTAAGATATACATATTTCGAGAAGATGTTTATCATCCACATGGTTATGGTTCGGTTATTACAGGCTCTAGTAATTTAACAGAAGCTGGGCTTGAGAAGAATTTTGAGTTCAATGTAGAGTTGCGTTATGATGATGATATAAAATTTGCTACAGAAACCTTTGAAAAACTATGGGAAGAGTCTGTAGAGATAGACATAACACACATAGAAAAGATAAAGAATGATTCATACCTTAATCCGAACTTTACTCCATACGAAGTGTATTTGAAATTCTTATTAGAATACTTTGGTAAGAGTATTGACTTTGATCCTAATTCTGTATCCGATTTGCCTATAGGTTATAAAAAATTGTCCTACCAAATAGATGCTGTCAATGACGGATATGCCAAAATGATGAAGCACAATGGATTTTTCCTTTCCGACGTCGTCGGATTAGGTAAGACTATTGTATCTGCTCTTATTGCAAAGAAATTCTTTTTCTCTAACGGATTCCCTACACATCGTTCTCGTATATTGGTAATAGTTCCTCCTGCAATGAAGGATAATTGGGCTGAGATACTAGATGAATTTAAATTAGATAATTTCAAGATTATAACAAATGGAAGTATTCATAAGATTAAGAATCCTGAATTATATGATTTGATTATTGTCGATGAAGCGCATAAATTTAGAAGCGATACAGCATCAATGTACAACGAACTGCAAAAGTTGTGTAAAACCAAAACAAAACGTTATGATGGTAGTTTGCACGACAAGAAGGTAATACTTGTATCCGCTACACCACTTAACAACAAACCAGAAGATATAGCCAATCTAGTATATTTATTCCAGGACTCAAAGGATAGTACCTTAGAGGAAGGTAATTTGCAGAGATTCTTCCGTGAGCATATTGACAGGTATAATAAGTTGAAAAAACAAAAGGATTTATCTATTATTGCTGATGAAGTTAAGGCTATTTATGAGAAAATTCGCATCAAAGTAGTTGAACCTTTGACTGTACGTCGTACTCGTACCGACTTAATGGGAAACGATGCATATCGAAAAGATTTGGAGGAACAGAATATTCACTTTCCAGATGTGAAATCTCCTCAAAAAATATATTATCAACTAGATACAGAGTTGGAACGTTTATACGACAAGACTATTATTTATCTTAGTGATAAAATAAACGGACTTAAATATTATAGATATCAGGCGATAAAATATCTAAAATCTCCAAAGAAGAGTAAGTATAAAAAGGCAGATATGATTTCTATCCAATTGGCTAGCATAATGAAAACATTGCTTGTTAAGCGAATAGATAGTAGTTTTTATGCATTCAAGCAATCTTTGCAACGTTATTATAATGCAAATAAAGTAATGCTTGAGATGTTTAATAAGGGAACAATATACATAGCTCCAAACTTAAAAATAAATGAACTTTTAAGTGAAGGAAAAGAAGACGAGCTTATTAAATTGATTGAAGAAGCTAAATATACAGATCCTACCATAGAGGTATGTACACCAGATGATTTTGAAGACTCATTTATAGAAGGATTGAATGCAGATAATGAAATCCTTAAGGAGTTAGTTTCATTATGGAATATGGTAAACGTAGATCCTAAATTGGATATTTTTATTCAATATCTTAATGATACATTGTTGGATAAATCCATTAATCATGAAGGAAAATTAGTAATATTCTCTGAATCAAAAGAAACAACCAAGTATCTTTATAACTCGCTAAAAAATCATGGTTTTGATAAGATTATGACTGTCCAAAGTGACAATAGAGATACCCAAATGCCACTATTAAAGGAAAACTTCGATGCCAATTACAAAGGCGAAAAGAAAAACGATTATAACATTGTTATATCTACAGAGGTGCTTGCAGAGGGAGTAAACCTTCATCGTGCTAATGTTATAGTAAATTACGATACACCTTGGAACTCAACAAGACTTATGCAACGAATAGGTCGTGTGAATCGTATTGGTAGTACAGCAAAAGAGGTACACATTTTCAACTGTTTCCCAACATCTAAAGTTAATGATGACATCGAATTGGAGAAAAAAGCAAAAATGAAACTATTTGCCTTTCATGCGGCATTGGGTGAAGATAGTCAGATATATTCTACAGATGAGAATCCTGAGAGTTTCGGTTTATT
>JAFOWX010000079.1 GCA_017391905.1 Paludibacteraceae bacterium
ATGGGATGGCAAGTCCTGACTTTAGAGTTTGGGAAGCAAAATGGTTAAATTTAACGGAAAATACCGTGTATCAATTTAGCTGTGATGTTGCAAACGTAGATAAACAATTCAAAGCAGACAATAGTGTTCCAGATCACGGCATGTCATCATTATCAAGTTTAAAATTTTGGGTTCAACCAGAAGGTGAAGCACCCATCTTGTTAGACGGGTTTATCGCACCAGATGAAATTGCAAAATGGGAGCCACGTCACGCAACATTTACTGCACCTAAAACAGGCAGATACACTATCTATATTCAAAATGATAACATATATCAAGACGGCAATGACTTTGCTTTAGATAACATCTATTTTGGTGAACCTCAAAACGCCATAATTACTAAGTTAGAGACTTTTGAAATTGCAGAAAAAGTATGTGGAAGCACCAGCACTGAATCTAAAACATATACCCCTTGTGTTAATTCAACCTGTACTCTTTCGCCCGTAACAACAACTGGCACACCTACTTGGAAAGATCCTAACGGAACTGTCATTACGGATTTGGTTATCAATATTACATCAACAGCACCGCTTATATACACTTGTACTGTTGAAACTATTGGGACTGATGGTAATCCGCTTACCGTAAACGAAACCCACACCATTACCCCACAAGTATGTACTGGTACAGAAACCAAAGAATACAACTACTGTTTGGGATCTAATGCTATATTAGAGGCCGTTACAACAGGAAACAGCTACACATACAGTTGGAGCAAGCTTAATGAAACTGCAGAATTAGGAACAGACTCTTACCTAACACTGACAAATGCAGAAAACAGCACTTACACATGCCAAGTAACCATACCTGCCAACGCTACCAGCCCAAATGCTGTAGTAATTCAAGAAACACATACTATTGTTACCACAAACTGCTATAGCGAAAATAGTCATAAGATATGTATCGATCAAGACACTATTTTAACACCCAGCAAAACAGGTAACGAATACACATGGTACTTAAACGGCACTGAATTAACTATTCCGCAAGCCGCAAACGGTGCTATTAGCATTAGCCACGATACAGAAACACCAGCAGGCACGCCATTGGTATATACCTGCGTGATTATGAACAGAGCCAATAACGTTGGGGCACCAAGTGTAACCAATAACCTGATTGAAAACGGAGACTTTGAGGATGTCGCCACCAATGCACTAGGACGCTACAATGGTTTTGGCAGCAACTACCAATTCTACGGTGTAAACTCTAATTTCCCCACAAAAACAAGCGCAGCAGATGGTTACTATCATATAACCAACCATGGTATGAGCAACACATACCCCGACACCGCTACCGGAGGTAACTATTTCTTGGAATGTGACGGCGACAGCCAAGCAGGAAGCATAGCTTACGTAGCTCCAATAAATGGTCCTATTGTAAAAGACAAAGAATACCAATTTGCATATTCTGCTATTACCACAAGCGGTAGCAACTATGGCAAAATCAGTTTTATTTTGGTTCTAAAAGATGAAAATGGCAACGAAGTAAAACAAGAAACATTAGTTAACCAACAAGTTATTGACAACAATACCTGGAAACAATTTGGTGTAGGCCAATATTGGAAAGCTGACAACAATTACGCACAAGCAGAAATTTGGCTTACCAATGCTACCAATACATATGCAGGCAACGACTTTGGTTTGGATAACATCATGTTCCAACCTGTATATCGTAGTTCATCCAGTATAGACGAATTGGTTTGGAAAGACACCTATAACATTACCATCAAAAAATGTACTGATGACAAGGAATGGGAAGATGAGTTTTTAATTGGTAGCACCATTACCCTACACTCAAAAATTGATGGAGGGTCCTCTTACCTTTGGTACGACCACAAAGGCCATGCGGTATTAGACCCTATTACCAACAATCATATTGGTGCACCAAGCATAGAAATTGTATTGAGAGACCCAAGCACTGAGGAAACTATCAACAATTACACCTGCGTGGTTATAGTAGGAGGCATTACCTATACCGAATCTATTGTTCTTTCCATTTCACAACCAGAAGAACTTAACCCTTGTCAATTCGACGAAGTTACCTTAACCCCTACCCTTACTGGTAGTAACGAAACCTGGTATCGCTTGCTAACATACAACGATTTATCACAAAAAGAGTTACTAATAGATGTAGTGGGTACAAACTACAAAGTAGATTGTCAAGATTTGGTTGAGTTTATAAGCTTTGAACCTAATGCCAATAGAATATCGTTGGTTAGATCTGTTACAGACCAAGACGGTACCGTTCGCGACGAACAATGGAACTTAACCATTGATCAATGTCAAGAAACAAGACAACCTATAATAGCATCTATCTGCCAAGGCAATTCATACACTTGGAATAACACTACATATACAACAACCACAGAAAAAACAAATGTATATGAAGAAACAAGACAGGGCAGAAAATGGGAAATTACCGAAAGTCTTAAGCTAACGGTAAACCCCAATCCTTCTTTCCAAGTAGAGGTAAAAGGTAGAACCGCTACTATTAGTACCCAAAATACGTTTGACTTTATTACCTTGGACAATCAAAGTCCCCTTACCGACACAGAATATACTTGGCTGTCTATTGGCGACCACAGCATTACCATGACCGATGACAAGGGCTGTTCAAGCACACAAGCGTTTAGCATCATTGCCGAGCCTATTGCTCCAGAGGTATTCTTTACCCCCAACGAAGACGGCAACAACGACACGTGGGACATCGAAAACTTAGAATACTATCCAGATGCTATAGTGCAAATTTACGACCGTTACAGTCGCTTATTATGCAGCATTAGAGGCATTGACTTTACGGGTTGGGATGGTTACTACAACAACCATATCATGCCCATGGACGACTATTGGTACGTAATCCTTATTCCAGACAATAACGAAAAGGTAAGCGGACACTTTATCCTAAAACGATAAACCAATAAACCCACAAAAAAAAGCTGACTTCGCTATTTGCAAAGTCAGCTTTTTTATTGCATCTACTGTTTATCAATATTGTTTTGCCAATTCGTACGCCTTATCCAAACACAATTTGCTTTTTGGATTTACTATAGATTTAGGCAAATCAGGAATAACTAGTTCCATACCCTTTTCTACCGCATTGGGGCTGCTTAGCACGTTTCTATTGGCATCGTACACATACACCCAAAAGGCCTTATGTCCATAAGCTCTATAGGCTACCATGGTTAGGCGGCTACCATCAATAACGGTTACCGTTTCACGCACAGGTGCGTTTAAAGCATCTTTGTAGGTATAGGTTTCCAAGGTAATTTCAGGATCAGCTTTTACCGTATCTGCAGGCACTAACACATTGTGATGCATGGTATCTGCTACCAAATTGTCTATGGTATCTACGCGTACCACCACAACAGGGGCTTTTATATCAGCAGGGCTCATGGTATTTTGTTGAGGTATCAGCACATTACGCCAATAAAAACCGGCAGCGCCTAACAAGCAAAGCAACATAAGCACCACCATGGCAACCCACCATTTCTTTTTGCTTGGCGAGGCGGAATTTGAATCGCTGCGCTCTGGTGATGCGGTGATTTGGTTATTCGGTGATTCGGAGTTTATTTCGCTGCGCTCTGGCGATGCGGTGAGTTGGTGAGTTGGTGAGTTGATTTCACCATTCATCAATTCATCCTGCAACTCATTACTTTCTCCTTTCTCAACTCTCAACTCTCCATTATCTGTATCTTCCTCATCTTCCACCTCAGATATAACCTCTGCCCCACCCATTACGGTATCCAAATGAGCATAAGGAGCATTTATTTGTTCTTTTATACCGGCATCTGCCGCAAAAGACACCTTGTAAAAACCGGGCAATACAATGGAATTTCCGGTAGAAACATCCACACTCTTGCGGGGTTCGTTCCACAATAGTTTAAACGTTCCCAAGCCTTTAACCTTTACAACGCCGTCTTTTTCAAGGTTTTCTTGAATAACCAAAACCAATTCACGCAAAAAACTCTCGGTAAAACGTTTAGAAAAACCGGATTGCGAGGCAATGGTATCTGTCAATTCTTGCAACGATATTTTCTTATTTTCCACGTGTAGTTAGGTTTTTAAGTTTGTTTTTATAGGTAGAACCCATTTTAAAGATAAGCGACAATTTGGGCGGAACCACCATTTTTTGTTTGGTGGTAGGGTTTATCAACACCCTGTCTAACTTTTTGCGCACTTCAAAAGAGCCAAATCCCTGTACCGAAACCGTGGTCTCTGCTTGCAGTGTTGAAACCAAGGCTTCTGTGGTAATATCCAACATGGCCTGCACCTGTTTCTGGGTTTTACCCAAACGGTGCGACAATTCCGTAACTAATTCTTTGTTATTCACGGCACTGATTTTTCGGTTATACGCAAATGTACTATATTTTTTGAATAGTTACACCATTTCGGCGTAAAAATCAAAATCTTCGGCCTTTGTTAGGCGTACTTTATAGAAAGAACCTATTTGCAAGGTTGCTTGAGTGCAAGAAATCAAACATTCGGTATCTACATCGGGCGAATCGTACTGCGTTCTGCCCACGTAATAATCGCCCTCTATCCTATCAATTACCACCGTCTGTATTGTTCCCACCAATGTTTCGTTATGCTTGTAAGAGATGCGTTGTTGCACACGCATCAGCGTATCTAAACGTTGTTGTTTTACCTCGTCCGGCACATCGTCCGTATAATGCAAGTTAGCGTATGTATTATCTTCGTCCGAATAAGCAAAAGCACCCATTCGTTCAAATTTTTGCCTGTTCACAAAGGCCAACAAATCCTCAAAATCGGCTTCGGTTTCGCCCGGATGACCCACCATCAATGTGGTGCGCAAACAAATACCCGGCACTTCTTGGCGAATACGGTCTAATAGCAACTCGGTTTCTGCACAAGTTATTCCACGGTGCATTTTTTGCAACATAGCGTCCGAACTATGTTGCAATGCTATATCCAAATACTTGCAAATATTATCTCTTTGGCGTATAACAGGCAAAATATCGTAGGGAAATTGCGTGGGATACGCGTAATGCAGACGTAGCCATTTTACGCCAGGAATATCAGACAAGCGTACCAATAAATCGGCCAACGCAAATTTTTGATACAAATCTTTGCCGTAGTAGGTTAAATCTTGCGCTATTAGCTGAAATTCCACCACGCCTTGCTCTACCAACGCTTTTACCTCTTGTTCTATGTCGTCTATGCTTCTGCTTTTGTATTTGCCTGTAATAAGCGGAATGGCACAATACGAACAGGCACGATTGCATCCTTCGGCTATTTTAATATAAGCGTAGTGCGAAGGGGTTGTGGTATGACGCGCGCCACAGGCATTTTGTTCGGGCAGTTCGGCCTTTAATTCGGCTAAAATACCATCAAAATCAAACTTGCCGTAAAAGGCATCCACTTCGGGTATTTCGGCTTGCAGTTCTGTTCTATAACGTTGAGACAAGCAACCCATCACAAACAATTTATCAATCTTTTTTTGCTGTTTGCGTAAGGCCTGTTGCAAGATAATCTCAATACTTTCTTCTTTGGCATCGCCAATAAATCCGCACGTATTGATTACCACAATCTTGCCCTTTGGTTTTTCGGCATCGTGTGTTACTTGATAGCCGGCTCGCTTAAATTTAGTCATCAACGTTTCGGTATCCACTAAATTTTTGGAGCAACCCAACGTGATAAAATCAACTACTTGTTTTTTCATATTATTCGGTAATTTTACCCAACAACGATTTTACAAAAGATTGTTTATCAAATAGTTGCAAATCCTCCATTTGCTCGCCTAAGCCAATGTATTTTACAGGAATCTTAAATTGGTCCGAAATGCCTATTACCACACCACCCTTAGCTGTTCCGTCTAACTTGGTAATAGCCAACGACGAAATTTGCGTAGCTTTGGTAAATTGTTTGGCTTGTTCAAAGGCATTTTGTCCGGTAGAGCCATCCAATACCAACAACACATCGTGCGGAGCATCAGGCACCAATTTTTGCATCACGTTTCTAATCTTGGTTAACTCGTTCATCAAATTAACCTTATTGTGCAAACGTCCGGCGGTATCAATAATCACCACGTCCGCTTGATTAGCTTTTGCCGATGCCAACGTATCAAAGGCAACAGAAGCCGGATCTGCACCCATTTTTTGTTTAATAACAGGCACATCCACACGTTCGCCCCAAATAACCAACTGCTCTACTGCTGCCGCTCTAAAGGTATCTGCAGCGCCCAAATACACTTTTTTACCAGCCTTTTTAAACTGATAAGCCAATTTGCCAATGGTAGTGGTTTTACCCACGCCATTAACACCTACCACCAAAATAACGTATGGATTTTGGGTGGTATCAATTTCTATATCGGCAAAGTTTTCTGTATTGTTTTCGGCCAAAAGCGCAATAATTTCATCGCACAATATTTGATGCAACTCTTCTGTATTCATGTATTTATCGCGCGCAACACGTTGTTGTATGCGTTCAATAATGCGCAAAGTAGTTTCCACGCCCACATCAGAAGTTATCAAGGCTTCTTCCAAGTTATCCAACACCTCGTCGTCCACCTTGTCTTTACCGGCTACAGCGCGTTTAATCTTATCAAACACACTGGCCTTGGTTTTAGACAAACCTTTATCCAACACCTCTTGCTTTTTCTCTGCGTTATCTTTTTTGAAAAATGAAAAGAATCCCATATTTTTTATCGTAATTTATTCACAAAAGTAATGAAAATCATGCACTTAATAAAATTATTACACAAAAAAAGCGACTCCGTGTACCGAAGTCGCTTTTTCTATATTCAGATAGCAAATTATTTTGCTAAAAATTCTTTTACATTGTCGTTATGTACAATTTCTTCTTGGAACATGTAAGCTCCGGTTTTAGGTGATTTTACCATTTTAATCACCTTAGCGAACGAACGTCCTTCACCTCTTTGAATCGTTGCAACTGTTTTCTTTGCCATAGTATATCTTATTTAATTTCTTTGTGAAGAGTCATTTTTTTCAAAACAGGGTTGTATTTCATCAACTCCAAACGTTCAGTTGTATTTTTTCTGTTTTTGGTAGTGATGTAACGCGACATGCCTGGCATACCGCTTTCTTTGTGCTCGGTGCACTCAAGAATAACTTGTACTCTATTTCCTTTTGCTTTCTTTGCCATGGTTTTAACCTCCTAATTTTAACGATTATAGGTAACCTTTTTCAGCAGCACGTTTGATAGCTGCATCCAAACCTAATTTATTGATAACACGAAGACCATTGGCAGAAACCTTAAGGCTAACCCAGCAATCTTGCTCTACCCAATAAAATTTTTTAGTGAAAAGGTTCACATCAAACTTACGTTTTGTTCTTCTCTTTGAGTGAGATACATTGTTTCCGATAACAGCTTTTTTACCGGTAATTTGACAAATTTTTGACATCGCTATAGTGTTTTTTGTATATTCTTCAAAACGGATTGCAAAAATAGAACATTATTTACAAATACACAAATAATTAACTCACAAAATTTTAAAAACTTTTCAACAATGTGATTATAGTATTCTATTCGTTGTTTTTTTGAGGCAAAAATGCATCTACTACCACCTTACAAAAATTCTTCCACGTGTATTTTTGCTTCTCTATTTGTATAGATGGCAGAAAATCAGCCAACTGATGGTTATCAAAGAAATCAATTACTGCATCCGCCACAGCTTTATCGCTAATGGGAACTACATAACCTACTTTGCCATGTGGCACAATTTCGGGCAAGCCACCTACCTCCGTTACCACCATAGGCTTTTCAAAATGATAAGCCATTTGCGAAATACCACTCTGCGTAGCGGTTTTATAGGGCTGTACCACCAAATCGGCTACGCTAAAAAAGCGGGTAACTTCCTCATTAGGTATATAATCAGAATACCAGTGTATTTTTCCTTCCAATCCCAATTCTTTTTCTAACGCATGGTATTTTTCGGCATTGTTGTAAAATTCGCCGGCTACTATCAACCTAATATTTCGCTCCGCCATGCGACTATCTGCGTACGCACGCATCAAAATATCCAACCCTTTGTAGTCGCGAATAAATCCAAAAAACAAGATATAGTTTGCCGAAGCATCTAAGTGCAACAAAGTAGCGGCTTCTTGCTTACTCATCAAACTGCCGTAATGATCGTAGGTAGGATGCGGGGTTACCACACACGGCTTAACTGCATCAAACCTGCGCAACTCTTCTTTTACCGAATCGGACAACACCAAAAAAGCATCCATACTATTTACAAAATAGCGCGAAAGCAGGGTGTCGCCTATGCGTTTTTCGTGCGGAATAATATTATCTATCAAGCCTACCACCTTGGTATGCTTGTTTTTTCTAATCAGCCTTCCAATAGAACCCATGCAAGGTGCCATAAACGGCATCCAATAGCGCAAAAACACCAAATCGGCACGCTCATTGCGCAATTTTTTACCCACCTTTAGCCAATTAAAGGGGTTTAACGAATGTACCGAACGGTTAATGCGCACACCGGCAGGAGGTGCATCGGTAGTATATTGCGTTTTTCCGGGAAACAAAAAGGAAGGATATTGCAAGGTGTACGTTTCGATGCACACATCAACGCCATCACGCTGAAATTGCTGTGCCATACATTCGTTAAACGTTGCCAATCCACCCCTATATGGATGCGCCGGACCTACAATGATAATCTTCATGCGTGGAGAATTTATTTCAACTAACAAAGATAATCAAATATTTCAATCTTTATTCACTTTGCACACCATGATAACCCACATTTGCATTATCTTTGTAGCATGTTACGACACCTATTATACATCATATCCCTGTGCGCATTGGTGGCATGTAGCTCGCCACAAGCCAACACACCCACATTGCACAACATAGCGTATCAAACAGACAGTTTGCAATACGCACAACATTTTAGCTTGCAACACGCCCACAACCACACCCTACTTACCATACACAACCCATGGCAAGCCGGGCAAATACTTGCCAAATACTACTTGATAAAGCACGACAGCGTGCAAACACCCACCGATGGCACACGCCTCATTATTCCCTTAACACGTGTGTGCGTCCAATCTGCCCCACACATTGGCTACATAGATGCCTTGCAACAAACCACCCAAGTAGTGGGAGCTTGTTCGCCCCAACTGTTTTACAGTCCGGCACTGCAAGCATTGTACCAAGCAGGCAAGGTTACGCATTTGGGCGATGCTTACCAGATGCACCTCGAAAAAATAACACAACTACAGCCTAACTTACTTATAACCACCGCATACCCACAAGCAGATCCACTACAAAGTCGCTTGCAAGAAAACAACATACCCACCCTACCCACCGTAGAGTGGACAGAGCCAAACTTATTGGCACGCGCCGAATGGATAAAAGTGTACGGCCTGCTGTTTAACCAACGTGCACAAGCGGACAGCCTGTTTGCACATACCGCACAAGCTTACCACCAATTGGCACAACAAGCAGAGCAAGCCCAAGACAAACCTAACATCCTAAGCGGATTGCCTTACAAAGACACGTGGTACATGCCCGGTGGCAATAGTTTTATGGGACAATTGTTTAAACACGCCAACGTTGCGTATCATTACAGCAACAACCAGCAAACCAACAGTTTACCCCTATCCATAGAAACCGTCTGGTTTCATTTTAACACCGCCGATATGTGGGTAGGCATTGATGCCAACAGCAAGGCAGAATTACAACAAACAGACCATCGTCTAACCGCATTTAAAGCATTTAAAAACAATAAATTATACCACTATCGAAAACGAACCACCCCCCAAGGCGGAAACGATTTTTGGGAAAGTGCCGTGGTATTTCCACACAGGCTGTTGCGCGATTTAATCATCATAGCGCACCCTGCCCTTTTCCCAAACGATAGTACCTATTACGCAGCACCCTTACCATGAAAAACAGCAGATATACCCTCTTTTTTAGCCTTTTATGCCTTGCCTTTATTGGCGCATGGGTGGCAGACATCTGTATAGGCAGTGTCAAGCTCAGTCTATCCGATTTTTGGCAATGGATAACAGGAAACGAGGCTACCAACCCGGGCTTGCACAACATCATCCACAGTTTTAGATTACCCAAAGCCATCACCGCTTGTTTGGCAGGTGCGGGACTTGCCGTTTCGGGACAAATGATGCAAACCCTATTTGCCAACCCACTTGCCGGACCATACGTATTAGGCATTAGTTCAGGGGCCGGATTGGGGGTAGCTATCTTGCTGTTAGGCAGTACGTTGCTTCCCACATTTCTTATAGGCAGTGGTCTATTGCAAGTAGGCGCAGCCATTGTAGGTGCATTGGTGGTTATGCTTTTGGTACTATTGGTTTCTACACGCACCAACGACACCATATCGCTGTTATTGGTAGGTATGATGTTTGGCAGTTTGGCAGGTGCCATTATCAACGTATTGCAAAGCATTAGCAATCCCGAATCCCTAAAAATGTACGTAGTTTGGTCTATGGGCAGTTTAGGCGCGGTTACGTGGGATATGCTACACATCATGGCACCCCTTATTGCCGTTGGATTGATTGCCTCGCTATTGCTATGCAAACAGCTAAACGCCTTGCTTTTGGGCGAAAATTACGCCGTTGGTTTAGGCATTTCCATTGGTTGGGCACGAACATACATCATCCTTACCACCTGTTTGTTGGCTGCCACCATTACTGCCTTTACAGGCCCTATTGCCTTTATCGGCATGGCAGTACCACACATAGCCCGAGGCCTGTTTAAAACATCCAATCACCGCGTTATCTTACCGGCTTGTATGCTGATAGGAGCATCGTTGCTAATGCTATGCGATTGCTTTACGCAATTACCCATAAGCGAATACATTTTACCCATCAATGCCATCAGTTCGCTCATTGGAGCGCCTATTATTTTGTGGGTTATTATTAGAAACAAACACTTGCACCAATAATGAGCAACACATATACATTACTCACAGCCAAGCAATTATCCATTGGTTATGGCAAAAAGGTATTGCATCAAAACATGATGCTCCAACTCAATGCGGGACAAATGGTAGTACTGATAGGTCCAAACGGCGGGGGTAAATCCACCCTTATCAGAACCTTAGCTGGTTTGCAAAAACCGCTTCACGGAAACATCATCATAGACAACACATCCATCCAAAAATTAAGTTCTTCGCAAAGAGCCAAACAAATAGCCGTTGTGCTTACAGATAGCATTAGCACCCAATCGCTTACCGTTACCCAATTGGTAGAAATGGGGCGTTTTCCACATACCAATTGGGCAGGAAAACTAAAACTAAAAGACAAGCAATTGGTGGCTAAATCCATAGAGCAAGTAAATTTAACGCACAAAGCAAACCGCTTTTACACCGAACTATCCGACGGCGAAAAGCAACGCGTTATGATAGCCAAAGCCTTGGCACAAGACACACCCATTATCTTTTTAGACGAGCCAACGGCGCACCTCGATTTGCCAAATACCATAGATATTATGCTTTTGCTCAAACAATTGGCACACCAAACAGGCAAAGCTATTTTGCTTTCTACACACCAATTGGAATTAGCCTTGCAAATAGCCGACAAACTATGGTTGCTTACCGGCCAAGGCATCAAAAAAGGCATACCAGAAGACATTGTACTAAGCAATTACCTTCCCAGTATCTTTACCTCGCCACACTTTTATTTTGACGATACCAACGGCCATTTTCAGGTAAAACACACCGATAAAAACCGCCAAATAAACGTAGAAGGCGCAAACAACAACACCTTATACTGGACACTGCGCGCCCTTGAACGTGCCGGATATACCCTAAACAAAGAGGCCGATTGTGTGATTACATTACACACAACCGACCCTATTAAATGGACCTTTAGCAACCCGCTACACAGCGAAGATTTTTACCAAATAGAAAACCTATTAGCTGCCATTGACGAATACTTTACCAAACACCCCTAAGCCTTGTAAGCTTCTATAGCCAACAAACGTTGCAACAAAGTGGGGTGCGAATAATGCACAAACACAAAAGCAGGGTGCGGTTGCAAGTTTGAAAGCGCTGTGGTAGATAGTTTTTTCAAGGCCGAAATCAAATCGTCACCCAATCCATAAGAGGCTGCAAAGGCATCTGCTTGATACTCGTTTCGGCGAGACAAACCATTAAGGCACAATCCCAAAGCCGTAGAAATGGGCGAATACAAAATACCAAAGGCCATAATGCCCAAGTGGAACGAAGGAATTACCCCACCCATAGCCTGAGACAAAGCCGGGCTGGAAACAAAAAAGCCCAACAAACCAAACATCAACAAGTTACTCAACATAGACACCACTATCATGGTGCGGGTATGTTTGTGTTTGTAGTGTCCTATTTCGTGCGCCAATACTGCCACAATTTCTTGTGTGGTAAGTTCTTTAATCAAGGTATCGTACAACACAATACGTTTTTTACTTCCTAATCCGCTAAAATAAGCATTTGCCTTGGTAGAACGTTTAGAACCGTCCATTACGTAAATATTAGTTAGTTCAAAACCAGCCTTTTGTGCAAAAGACTCAATAGCGGTACGCAACTCGCCTTCTTCCAAGGGTGTTTGCTTGTTAAACAAGGGCACTATCCATTCAGAATAAAACATGGTCATAAACAGCATAAAAACAGATACCACGCCCCAAGCAATCAACCAAAAATAGGCAGGAATTACCGTATATACCCAAGTAATAACGCCCAACACTACACCGCCCATAACAGCCGTAAGCAAGATGTTTTTTATTTCGTCACCACAAAAAACACCTAAAGTAGCCTTGTTAAAGCCAAATTTTTCTTCAATTACAAAAGTACGGTAGTAGTCAAACGGAATGTCAATCAGTGCATTAACCAACATAATAATGCCAAAAAACGCCAAGCATAGCCACACCTCGTTTTCAAGCCACGTGCGTAACCATTCATCTAACCAGCCATACAAGCCAAAGCCCAAAGCCACTAACGAGAATAGCACCGAAAAAGACGAAGAAAACACACCAAAACGGTAGTTGGTGTACGAATACGCTTGTTGCTTTTGATACTTTTCGGCATCAAAAATACCTGCTAATTTTTGGGGTATGGGTTTTCCAAACCAACCGGCGTTTAGTTTGGATATATAGCGTTCCGCTACAAATTCTATTACCACCAAGGCAATAATCAGCCAAAATACTACGTTATACATCTTCTATTAAAATTTTAGTTGAATTTTTAAATTAAACTGCCTACCTGTCAAATAGTTAGGCACTGCATATTGCACGTTGTAAATATCGGTTACCCAATAGTAAGAGTTTACGTTGTTAAAGCCAAATAAGTTTAGCACCTCAAAGGCTACCAAAATCTGCTTAAAGGGTTTAAAGAATCCCCTACCCATCCAAGGGTCTTTACCCTTTTCAAACACGCGCGAAATACCTATATCCACACGGCGGTAATCGGGCGCACGCAAGTTAATGGCAGCCGACCTATCGCTATGTGGCGGACAAACAGGCAAGCCTTGAGCCCAATTAAACAACACATGCACACGGTATTGAGGCAAACCAGGTATGTAATCCTGAAAAAAGAGCGAAACATTGTAGAGTTGGTCGGTGGGGCGTGGAATATACCCTACATCATCTCCCTGAATATCTTCCATGGTACGCATCAACGAAAATCCCAACCACGAGTCAACGCCCGGCACCATTTCGCCAAACAACTTAATATCCATACCGGCAGCATACCCACTGGCATTGTTTTTACCCAAATAGGTAATGTTCATGTTATCCACGTTGTACGGAATCAGGTTGGACAGATGCTTGTAATATACCTCTACAGATAGTTTAAAGGGATGTCGCAAAAATTGATAATAATAATCCATACCCGCTATAAATTGCAACGAGCGCTGCGACTTTATGTCCTGATTAAGCACATTGGTAAGCTGCCCGTTTACGCGTACGGTATCTTTAATTTCGCGGTAACTGGGCGATTGGTAATACAAACCAGCTGCAAAACGGAAACGAATATCGGGTTTAATATCGGGGAAATAGGCAATTACCATACGTGGACTAACGGTTGCCTCGTTATTAAACGACCAATAATTAAATCGTACCCCAGCGTTAAACGTAACAATTCCTCCTTTATGCAAATGCAAACGGTATTCGTCTTGCACATACCCTCTTACTCTAAAAGAATTTAATGTATTAACCGATTGCAAGCTATAATACAGGTGTGGATTACCGTCGTTATAAGGAATGGAATAACCAGACGAATCCCTAAACTCCCACTGATTGATTTGTTCGTGCGCTATTTCTTGCGTAAAATCAACACCCCACAACAAACTGTTATTTTCCGTCAATGCTACCGATCCATCGTGCGCCGCTTTTAGCACAAAAGAGTTCATGTTGTTGCGAGCGTGTTCGTAGTAGTTTCCCACGCCGGTTTGCTCGCCCAAATTATCTTCCATGCTATACACTTTGTTGAGCCAATATTCGCCCTCGATGTCGTAGCTGATGCGTTCGTCTGTATAAAAGGCAGACACTGTTAAACCTAATTTCCAACGGTCTGTGGGCTTATAAGCTACCGACAACGCACCAAAAGCCGTTCTAAAGCGGTCTTTTTCTTGTCCCGAAAAGTAAACGGTAAAATTTTGCAAATCGCCCAACGATCCAAACGTGGTAGAACGCGTTACCGGCTTAAAATTGTAGGTATTTTGCGATAAGTTTGCCAACAAAGCCAACTCCACCTTGGGGTGAGGTTTGTAGGTAATATAGGTTTGATAATCCAAAAAGTTAGGGTCGTATTCGGCATTGGTTTGCAATGTTCCCAATAACCACGACGCATTTTTATACCTAAAGCCATGTATTTGGCTGTATTTTTCGTTAGAAGAACCTATATAAGCGGTAGCTCCCATAAAACTACCCCCAATACCAGCCTCAAAAGCATAAGGCTTTTTATAGGTGATATCCAATACTGACGATAGTTTATCTCCGTATTTGGCATCAAAACCACCTGCCGAAAATTGCACATTGCCCGCCAAATCCGGGTTTACAAAGCTCAACCCTTCTTGTTCGCCTGTTCTAATTAAATACGGACGATATACCTCGATGCCGTTTACATACACACTGTTTTCGTCGTAACTACCGCCACGCACCGAATATTGCGAGCTTAGCTCGTTGTTGGAACTTACCCCCTGAAAGGTTTTTACCAGATCTTCTATGCCATTGCCCGAGGCGGTGGGCATTAACTGCAAGGCACTCAAATCCACCTTTTGCGACATGGTATGTTGCAAGCGTTCGCCTTTTACCATCACATCGCCCAAATCCTGGGCTTCTTCGCGCATAAAAACATCCATGCGACGAATGTTTTTCTTTTTATCGGTAAAGTAAAAGTGCCTTACCTCTGTTTTATACCCTACGTACGAAAACTCCACAATCACCGAATCCACCTCTACTGCCAAGGCGTAAGAACCTACAGAGTCAGTATAGGTATGCATGTTTTCGCTTTTAATCATCACATCCACGTGCGATAGCAAATCGCCCCCCTCGGTACGAACGTAACCATGTATCAAGTTAGTAGCCAACGCACTGCACATTGCCACCAACCACAACATTACTATGTTCAACAAACGAAACACGCTATATATTTACTAAAATTCTTAATCTATCAACCTAATTTTGGCAAATTTAAGCAACAACAAACGCTCACCGGCATGCTCAAATTGCACTTTTATACGGGTACCATTGGGCGAATCATCTACCATGGTAACTTCTCCCTTGCCAAATTTTTCGTGCACCACGTGTTGTCCCACCTTTACGCTACTTTGCACCGCAAAACCACCGCTGGAGGGCACTGCAGCTTGGTTATAACTCATTGGTTTTGGCGTATTTTCCACACGGTTACCCAAACCGCCACGAATAGAACCCGGCATGCCACGATGCGACGAATACATGGGTTTGGAGAAAAACGACTCACTTTGTTTGGAAAAATTATATCGGGGCACACTTCGCACAGAACCTTCTATGCAAGTAGCGTCAATTTCGCTGATAAAACGGCTGGGGAAAGTGCTGTTGCTTTGGCCGTTTCTAAACCTGCTTTTGGCATACAACATGTAACACCATTGTTTGGCACGCGTTATGGCCACATACAACAAGCGACGTTCTTCTTCTATGGCATCGCCATTTTCTGCATCTTTGCCATTAGGGAACAATTCTTCTTCTAATCCCACCACAAAAACCGCATCAAATTCCAAGCCCTTGGCAGCGTGAACCGTCATAAGCGTAACACGGTTGTCGTTTTCGGTGGTGGTTGTATCGGCATCGGTAAGCAACACCACCTCTTGCAAGTATTCTCCCAACGATGGCGAAACGCCGTCTGTTTCCATGCGGGTATCCACGTATTCGCGAATACCGTTTAACAACTCCGAAATGTTTTGCCAGGCCGTTTCAGACTCCACATCTTGCGTTTCTTTTAACATGGTTTGTATGCCCGAAAAACGTACCACATCGGAAGCCAACTGATAGGCATCCTCTTGATCAACCATAGCGGCAAAACGCTGCATATTTTGGGTAAAATCTACCAATTTACGCGCTGTACCCTGATTAACAGGCAAGTTATAGGCCAACGGATTACTTGCCACCTCAAACAGCGACACGCCTTGTGTACGTGCCACGTCACGCACTTTGGCTATAGTGGTTTCGCCTATGCCACGAGCCGGATAGTTGATACAACGTTTAAAAGCCTCCTCGTCCGATAAATTAACCAACAAACGCATGTACGCCAACACATCCTTAATTTCTTTGCGTTGGTAAAACGACAAACCGCCATAAATAACGTACGGAATGGCATGGTTACGCAACGCTTCTTCCAACACACGCGACTGCGCGTTGATGCGGTACAGAACCGCTATCTCTTTGTACTCAACCTGGGCACTTCTTACCAATTTGGCAATACGCAAAGCCACCATATTGGCTTCTTCTATGTCCGAATTTGCTTCCAATAATTTGATACACTCGCCCTTTTGGTTGTTGGAAAACACCGTTTTGGGAATACGTCCTTTGTTGTGTGCTATCAAACTATTGGCAGCCTGCACCAACACCTGGGTAGAACGGTAGTTTTGTTCCAACTTAAACAGCTTGGATTCGGCATACTCTTTTTGAAAATACAAGATATTGCTAATATCAGCCCCTCTAAATGCGTAAATACTTTGCGAATCGTCGCCTACCACACATATTCTACGGTGTTTGGCAGCCAAAGCCTTTAAAATAAGGTATTGCGCATAGTTGGTGTCCTGGTACTCGTCCACCAAAATAAATTGGTACCTGTTTTGATACTTTTCCAACACCTCCGGATGCTTAGCAAACAACAAGTTGGTTAAGCAAAGCATATCATCAAAATCTATGGATTGTGCCAATTTAAGGCGTTGCTGATAAGCAGCATAAATTTCCTTTACCTTGGGAATACGGCGCATAAAATCCAACGAAGCACCCGTAGCATCGTTGTACTGTTCGGGCATGACCATTTTATTTTTGGCTGCCGAAATACGGGATAGCACCACAGAGGGCTTGTACGTTTTTTCGTCCAATTGCATTTCCTTGACAATGGCCTTAATGAGGTTTTTAGAATCGGCCGTATCGTACACCGTAAAATTAGACGAAAGTCCAAGCAACGATGCCTCGTTTCGCAAAATTTTGGAAAACTGCGAGTGAAACGTACCCATGGATAAATAGCGTGCCTTTTCTTCCCCTACCATTTGGGCTATACGCTCTTTCATTTCGCGCGCAGCCTTGTTGGTAAAGGTTAGTGCCATTATTTGATAGGGTTGCAAACCAACCACCTCTAACAAATAGGCTATTTTATAAGTAAGTACCCTTGTTTTGCCCGAACCGGCACCGGCTATGATCAACGAAGGGCCCTCGTTGTACATAACAGCAGCTTTTTGCGATTCGTTTAATTGCGATGTTGTCATAGGTTACAAAGACAGATAAAAGAGGCTGACTAAAAAATCATTTGGTCAGCCTCTTTGTTACTCTCCAATTATTTATGAAGTCTTCTTAATAAAATTTGATGCGGTTGTCAATGATTTTTGCTCCGTTTTTCAACGATTCAAAGGTGGTATATACAAATGGATTTCTGTTTGCATACTCGTTGATTTCGGTAGCAGCATTAAATTCAGTTTGTGGAACTTCAGAAACCAATTTAACAGCATACACGCCGTTGGTTGCTTTAACGTATTGAATTTGTTTGGTTTCCAACAAAGCAGGAATACAACCGGCTACGTTTGGTTCGCGACCAATAGAAGGAATGAACGAAGACGAAAGCGATACGTTTTGTGCTTGCGAAATAGTACCAATAGCAGCCAAGTTATCGCCTGCAGCTTGCATATCTGCGATGATTTTATCGCCTTTTTTATCTTGCATAACGGCCATTTTCACTTGTTCTTTTACAGCGTCAAATGATTTTTCGCCTTCTGGAATAATTTCGTCCACCATGGCAACTACAAAGTTTGAACCACATTCAAATACTTCGTCGCATACTTTGCCGGCTTTGTGTTCAAATGCCCAACGAACCAATTTGCGAGAATCGTCCATACCGCCTACGCGATAATCGTTTTTAGACAAGGTATAAGTACGCAAGAACAATCCTTTTTCGGCAAATGCGCTGTCTTGGAAGGCAGATGCGGTGTGGTTTTGAGCAATGTATTGGCTTGCTTGCGAGTAAATTTGGCCGTAGGTTTGTTGACCTGCAGTTACTTTACGTTGCAATACGCAAACTTTTGCCTTTTTAACGTTTTTGGTACGTTCGGTAACTTGTACAATTTGAACAGCACCACTCATAGGATAAGTAAAGATGTCGTTTACTTTAGCAGCGAAGCAAGCTTTGCTGAAATCAACGTCAATTTGACCTTCTTTAAACCAACCCAATTCGCCACCGGCTTGTGCAGTACCTGCCATTGAGTTTTCTTTGGCTACAGTAGCAAAGTCAGCACCTTTCTTTAATAGCGCAACCAAGCTATCAGCAACGGCTTGGTTAGGCACTAAAATGTGACGTGCTTTTACAGAGTCTGGAGCCATAATGCCGTTTTCTACCAAACGTGCCATTTTGTAGGTGTCACCAAACAAAGCAGGACCAAATACTTCGCCAGCTTTAGCCGAGAAAGCAAAGTCTTTTAAGTCTGCATCCATGTCTTTTTCAGAAACGGCAATACCGTTGTAAGGAACATCCGAGTTTTGTTTAGCAATAGCAATATAGTCTGCAGAGGTAGCAAATTCGGCTTTCAAATCGTTGATCCATTTATCTGCTTCTGCAAAGTCTGCTTGCGAAGGAGCAATAACATAGGTTAATAGTTTTACTACGCGTTGCTCTTCTTTTTGTTGGTATTGGTTTTTGTGTTCTTTGTAGTACGCTTTAAGTTCTGCGTCGGTTACAGCAAACAACGAATCTGCTTGGGTATAGTAAGGAGTAAATACATACTCAATGTTGGCTGCTTTTTTAGCATTGTACAACGCTTGCGCGTCAGCATTGTTGTAGTTTACAGAAGTTGCTACCAACGAGTTGTATTTGTTTTCCAATAATTGCAAACGAATATTGCGTTCCAAGAAATTCCAATATTTAGCGTAATCGCTGGTAGGTTCTTGATCTACCAATTGCAATAGTTGCGCCAAGATGTTTTTGTCAAAACCGTTAATTTCTGGGTTGTACAACAAACGCAAGTTGCTCATCATGGGGTTTGGTTGATCGCCAGCCATTTGTTGAACCAATTCTTCTTCGGTTACGGTAATGCCTGCTTCAGCACAAGCTTCGCCATACAATTGTTCGCGCAACCACATCTCCCATACGTTATTGCGTAGTTCTACAGAAGTTTGTTCGTCTAAAGTAGTAACACCACGTTCAATTTGATAGAAGGTTTGTGCTTCGTCAAAACGTTTTTCAAATTCGGTAATTTCTATTTTGTTACCGTTTACTTCACCTACCAAGGTACGAGAATCACCAAACAACGTTTGGAAATCTACACCGGTAAAAATGAAAAGAAACAAGGCAAAACCAATGATACAGGTTAGTAGAATGCCTCTTTGTCTAATTTTTTCTAATGTTGCCATAAATTATGTTGAATTATTTTTTGAACAAAACAAACGTTTTCTTTTTAAGAAAGTGCGAAGATAATTATTTTTTTACAAAAAAAGAACGTTTTCTAATTATCTTTTATCAACTTTACCAATTCTATTTTGTTATTTGACGCTTTAAGGATACGTATGGTATAGCCATCTGTTTTAACCAACTCCCCTACTTGCGGAAACCCTTGATACACATGCAATATCAAACCGCCCAAGGTTAGGTAATCTTCAGATACGGGCAAACTCAATCCAAAGGTTTCGTTTACGTAGTCTATTTCTAAACGGCTTGAAAAAATATACTCCCTGTCGCTTATTTTCTTTTCTACGTACTGAGCGGTATCGTGTTCGTCTTCAATTTCACCAAAAATTTCTTCTACGATATCTTCTAAGGTAACAATACCGGCTGTTCCGCCAAATTCATCCACTACCACTGCCAAACTTTTGTTTTTTAGCAACAACATGTTCATCAATTTGTTGGCGGCCATGGTTTCGGGCACAATGGGCACAGCTATAATATGTGTTTGCCATTGTTCTGGTTTGGTAAACAACTCTTTAGAATGGACATACCCTACTATATTGTCTATATTTTCTTTGTACACCAACAGTTTGGAGTAACCAGATTGTACAAACAGTTGTTTTAGTTCGTCTAACGAAGCATCGTATTCCACGGCCTCAATTTCGGTACGTGGCACAATGCAGTTACGCAATTTTACTTTGGATAAGTCTAAAGCATTTTGGAAAAATTTCAAGTCGCTTTCTACCTCTTCGTCAGAAGTTTGTATTGATTCTTCCACTAACCTATCCAAGTCAACTTTGCCCAACATGTAGGTATCTGTTTTGCCAATGGGTACACCAAACAAGCGCATAATGGCCTCGGATATCCAACTCATAAAGATAGAAATGGGATACAACAACACATAAAACAACAACATGGGGATAGCAAAAAAGCGTACCCAGCCGTTGGCGTTTATTCTAAAAATCATTTTAGGTAAAAACTCGCCCGTTATTAAAATAATCAACGTAGAGACACAGGTTTGGGCAAGGGCTATCAACGCAGTATGTTGTATAAACACAGCAATCAACGGCTCTAACAACACAGCCATTTGCATACCGTAAATAACCAACGCTATGTTATTACCTACCAAAATGGTTGAGATATACCTATCCGGGTGGGCATAAAAGATAGACAACACAGAAGAGGTTAAGTCCTCCTTCTTTAAGTCCATCTGCAAGCGTAACTTATTGGATGTAACAAAAGCTATTTCCATGCCCGAAAAAAAAGCTGAAAATAGCAATGTAACAATAATCCATAAAATTGTTGTACTCATAAACTATCCTTTTCCGCTTGAAGCTCCTCTTCGTCATCCAGCGGTATCATTCCTTGAACTTTGTTAATTGTATAAAATGTTAACGTGCTATTGGAACGCATACCAATACCGGTTAGGATGGTATTTTTCTGCGTAATTTTTACAAACTCGTGCGTGTAAATCAAGTTTTGCTTTTGCAACACCGTAAGCGAATTGGTTTCAAAGTATTCGCCCTCCACGTTCTTGGCGCGCACCGAATCCGACAATATCCACCTATCCTCCTCGGTATAGTAAATGGCATACCTCGATTTTACCTCCGAATGCACGTACAACGATTCGTCAAACTGCTCCAAATGCAGCCCTTGTGGAAACTCCCAGTGCGGACGTTTTACTTTATCGTACACCAACCATTCCGGCGTGGTAACCCGGTAACGTGTAATGCCCGAATCGGAAATAAGCGTGGTTACCTGGTACGATTTCATTACCGCCACCGAATCGCGCTCTGCTTCTAATTTGGACGTATTTTTAACCGAACTACTACAAGCTGATAATACAAGCATAACGACTACCCATAGAGCAGTCGTTACGCCATCGTTTTTATTTATAAGCAAATGTTTCAATCTATTAGTCGCGGCAACGTACGTCTTCGTTAATCCAACCACCAATGTGGAACATGGTTCCAGGTTTCAATTCGGGTTTGAAGAATACGTCTTCTTTAGAAGGATAGTGTTGACGATATAGGCTAATCAACTTGTTAGCTTCTGCAGCGCAGTCAGCATCTACACTCTTAGCTTTTTCCAATTTATCAACAGCAGCCCAGAATACGGTTTTTGCCAAAATTTTGTCATCGCCAAATGGGTTGCTATCAGCATACATCATGGCAATAATCATGTAAGGTTCACCTTGTTGGTTGTTGTAGCTAATGGCTTCGTAAGCAGCAGAGCGAGCTTCTGCATAGCGACCCATTTTTTGCAACACAACGGCTTTGTGGTATGCGTAATCGTATTTTTCGTTTACGTCTTCTTGCAATTGCAATGCTTCGTTAAAGAAGGTAACTGCATTAGCATAGTTTTCTTGTTTGATAGCTTGGTATGCACATCCTGCAGCGGTTTCGGCAGTAGGATTCAATTTGTGCGAGTAAAGCGAAGCTGTGAAATATACATCAGATTCTTTGCAACCAGCCATGCGGAAGATTTTGATAATTTTGTTCAAAGCTTCTGCATTTTCTTTTTCTGCTTCTACTTTTTGAACAAATACACCTTCTAAGGTTTTGCAGTCGGCAGCACCACTTGCAGAGAAAATATTGTCGATATTGCTACGAACCAATTTGTAATTTTCCATTTGTTTGTCGGCCATGCTTACGCGTTTGTCCAACATTTCGCCTACGCGCAAATATTCGTCGATAAAGTTAGCGCGGTATGCATCTGGATTAGATTGGTATTGTTTTTCCAACATTTGGAAATACGAGTTGATAACGTCGGCATCAGCAGCGTGCATACCATGATCTACGGCTTGTTTTAACCAAGGCAACACTTTGTCCAACATAGCTGCATCGCCAGAATAGTTCATGTAATCAATTGCTTGACGACCACGAATCCAAGCTTCAGAATATTTTTTATCTACACCAAAGTATTGAATACGTTGTTCGTAACATTTCATCAAAAGGTCAAACCATTGTTGTTTTTCGGCTGCAGGCGCTTTCATCATTTTTTGAACAATTAGGTAAGCACCATTGCCATACAAGGTACGACCACCAGCTTTTGGACATTCGTCAAATACCACTTTCCAGCTGTCAAATGCAGCGTTGTAATCTTTAATTTTGTAGTACGATTGGTACATACTTAAATTTTCCAAGCAGCGAATACTGTCTTCGCCGGTACCAAATTTACTGCCATCGTCTACGCCTTTAACAGCAAATGCAGGCATTGCTAACAAGGCAACCAAACTTAGTAAAAAGTGTCTCATTTTCATAGCTATATTTTGTAATTAAAATTGTTTTTGTCTATTTGACGAATTATTTTAGTTTTCGTTTAACAAACCAACGTTCATTTAACGAAACTCCTATACCAAATTTAAAGAATCGTTCCAATAAACCTTGTTTTTGGATAGAACCTTGCTGACCACATTCCATGTGCAAGTTCAATTTGGTTTTGGTATTAGGCATAGGGAAACCCAAGCCCCATGTAATAGCCCATTTACTAAAAGGTTTATTATCTATGGTTATGTACGAATTGGCATAATTGGCACCCAAACGAAATTCCATGTTATCCACGTAGTTTTTTCCACCCGGATTGTGTGCATATTGCGCACCCAACACATATAAAAATCTGTCTTGCAACACATTTGTTTCGCTAAAGTAATGGGCATTGGCAAAATTTTGCCACGAAACATCAACACCAATCAACAATCGGTTATCCCATTTGTACGAAAAACCGGCACCTACGGTTTGGGGATAATCAAACAACAAATCGGTATTTTCCACCACGGTTTGTACGTTGGTAGTGGTAGAAACAATGCTTTGTGTTTGCATGGGCAACTGCATAGAATAGGTTGCACCTATTACCAATTCGTCTTTGCCAATGGGCTGGTGGTATTGCATACCTACGTCAAACAACCAAGCACCTATTATCAGTTCTTCTTTTTGTTCTGTTCTTCTGTAATTGGCATCGTTTGGAAACGAAACCGTTCTGTTGTGCTGGATATTGCCAAACAAATAGTGTCCGTTTACCCCAATGGCTACCCTGTCCAAAATATCAAAAGACAAGCCCAAATATACTTGCGTCATACCACCTGTACCATTAAAACTTTGTTTTATGGTTAGGGTATCGCTGTGTGTATATGGATTTTTTACATCGGTAAACGCATATTCGTAACCTACTGCCGTAAGCGGAGAAATACCCACACTCATAGCCGCAAATTTAGCAAGGGGAAACTGCATCGCCACATAATCTACGTTTCCGTTAAATTGCGTAGAAGTAGATGTTTCGGTTTTAAAGCCATCAACCACTCCCGATATACCCAAATCCAACATAAAGGTAAGGCTATCTATAGCGGTATAAGAGGCAGGGTTTAGGGCGTTTATACTCTGACTATTGCGCATACCATAGCCCAAACCACCCATCGATTTTCCGGCACTGAAAGCCATGGTTTGCCATTCGCCATAACCGTAGCGCGAATACGGCGAAATAGTCCCCATACCCCACATGGGCATACAGACCAACCAAAGCAATAAACAACAAATTATTGATTGTTTTTTTAACATTCGTTATACTCTAAAATGCTATGCAATCCTAATAGCAATAAATTAGGGGATACAAAGATGCTACTTTTTAGCCGACTTTCAAAGAAAAAAGCGTCTCCACCCGTTAAAAAAATCAAAAGATTGGGATATTTTTCTTTTAAAGCCGCAATATACCCCTCTATTTCAAATACAATACCTTGAACAACCCCCATCAACATGGCAGATTGGGTATCGTTGCCCATTAACTGATGCGTCATTTCTTGCAACGACAACAAAGGCAACTTGTGCGTAAAATGATGCATGGCTTGCAAGCGCATGGTTGCACCGGGTGCAATATTTCCCCCACGATACACACCGTCTTCGGTTAGCAGTTCGTACGTAATGGCAGTGCCGGCATCTATAACCAAAGCTGGGGTATTTGGGTGCAAGGCATGTGCCCCTGCCACTACCGCTAACCTATCATACCCCAACGTATGGGGTGTTTTGTACCCATTTACAATGGGCAATGGTGTATGGTGGTTTAGATGCAGTACATACGGAACGTTTTGCGTAAGCACCATCAGCCATTCGTCTTTTACGGGAACTACCGAGCATACAATGGCAGACTGTATGGCATAAGCCTGCAACACCTCTTCAAACTGGTTGCCGGTAGGTTTCTCCCATTTATGCAAACACAACAGGGTGTCTTTATCGGCAAAAACAGCTACCTTAACACACGTATTTCCGCAATCAATTACGAGGCGCATATTTTTTTACAATATCTTCCCAAAGTATCCAAATGCCAAACATAATGGCATAAAACACGTATTTAGAACCTTCGTGCCACAAATCAAAATCGGCAGGCACATGTTGGGTATGGTACAACAATACCATGAGTCTCACCAAGTTTAATGCCAATATAATGATACCAAACACAGGAATAGCCCATAATTTGTGTTTGCAACCATACGGATAAAACAACAACATGGTGGTAAAAATAAACAATTGTTTCATGCCCGAACAGCTCCACACAATACTAACCACCGAACGTGCCGGAAATTCGTTGTAAAAACGGTGTCCGCGTAGCGTATAGCCATCAATGCTCAACACATCTTTAAAAAACCAATCGATAAATTGGCATTGCCAATCGGCTATTTTATCAAAAAAAGCGGTGCAGTCAAAGGTTTGCCACAACCAAATATTGGGCAAACCGCCCATGCGTAAACTTTCCGAGAAACTATACTTCCAGGCAAAATGGGTTAGCAACAGCAAAGCCGCAAAATAAAACATACCCCAAAACGGAGCCAACTTTGCGTAAGTTTCTTTAAAAAAAGGCGTGTTTTTTATCATAAAACAAAACTAAATAACTACTTTAGAAAATGGGACAGAATCGATGGTGTCAAAAATGCCATCGTGGTATTTAAACAAGGCGGTAATGGCAATCATAGCGGCATTATCGGTGGTGTACGAAAATTTGGGCAAGAAAATTTCCCAACCATATTTGGCGGCATGCGCTTCAAAAGCAGCACGCAAGCCACTGTTTGCCGAAACACCCCCTGCTACTGCCACGCGCTTTACACCAAACTGTTTAGAGGCTTTGCGCAATTTATCCATCAACACCTCAATAACAGTACGTTGAATAGAAGCCGCCAAATCGGCCTTACGCTCCTCTATAAACTGAGGATTTTTAGCCAATTCGTCGCGAATAAAATACATAAACGAGGTTTTTAATCCGCTAAAACTATAGTTTAAATCGGCTATATGTGGTTTGCTAAACGAAAATGCATCTGCCTTGCCTTCCTTGGCCAACTTATCAATAAAAGGGCCACCGGGATATGGACCACCCAACACTTTGGCGCACTTATCAAAAGCTTCGCCGGCCGCATCGTCTATGGTTTGTCCCACAATTTCCATATCGTTGTAGGCTTTTACCAAAATAATTTGTGAATTTCCGCCCGAAACAAGCAAGCACAAAAAAGGGAATTTGGGCAAATGAGCCTGTTCGCCTTCCTCTTGAATAAAATGTGCCAACACATGCGCTTGCAAGTGATTCACCTCTATCATGGGAATGTTTTGTGCCACGGCAAAACCTTTTGCAAAAGAATTACCCACTAACAATGAGCCAATTAGCCCTGGTCCACGGGTGTATGCTATGGCCGAAATATCTTCTTTTTGAATACCGGCACGTTTAATGGCTTCGCTTACGGTAGGAATAATGTTTTGTTGGTGCGCACGCGATGCCAATTCGGGCACCACACCACCGTATGCGCTGTGAACTGCCTGACTGGCAATAACATTAGACAACAAAAAGCCATCCTTTATCACGGCTGCCGAAGTATCGTCGCACGACGACTCTATACCTAATATAATTACGTCTTTATTTTTTTTGCACACCTCTTTCATAAATGGCGATAAATTCGTATTTTTGCTACACTTATTTTAGCGGACAAAGTTATTAAAAAAAAACTTAAAATAGTAGTTATTATCTTGGTAATTCTCATGGCATTGCCCATTTGCGGATTACTATTGCTTACCAACAGACACATTCAACAAGAATTGGTTAGCTACACCACTACCTATTTTACAAACCTAACCGGTGCTCCGCTTACCATCCAAAACATCCACTACAACCCATTTAAAGGGATTATCATAGAAAATGTAACGCTGTACGACACCACCAACAACGTCATTGCGCACTTTGACCAATTTGTTGGAAACATCTCGTACCGCAGACTGTTAAAAAAAGAAGTGGCCATAAAAGACCTTTATTTGGAAGGCCCCCTATTCTACCTAACCACAGATGCCCACCACAAAACCAATTTGCAGTTTTTGGCCGATGCGTTTCCTGCCCAAGAACCTGCTCACATAGGCGACTGGGTATTTTCGGTTAGAAGCATCCACATCAACAACGGTACATTTTATTACAACCACTTACCCGCTCCTTATGGTGCAAAAGGGGCTTTTGATCCGCTTCATTTGTGCATCAGTAATTTACAAACCAGTTTATCGTTAGAAGTGCTTTCGGCAGATACCGCACACCTAACTTTGCACACCTTGTCGCTGCAAGAGAAATGCGGTTTTAAGTTAAAAGACCTTTCGTGCCAGGCATCGGTGGGAAGCAAAGCCAGTACCATACGCGATTTTGCGCTAAAACTACCCAAAAGTACCCTAAAATTTGACAGTTTGCAGTTGGGCTACGACAGTTTGGCACAACTAACCCATAAAGAATTGGTAAAAAATGCCAAGGTTGCTGTATCGTTGCATCCGTCAAACCTATACGGTGCAGACTTTGCACCTTTACTACCCCAACTTAAAGGCTTGCACAAACCTTTGTCGCTAAACGGTTACTTACAATACGCCAACCATAGCGTAAAATTGCGTAATTTTTCGGCCAAATACGGCACAGACATACAGGTTAAGACGGCAGCCGAAATTAACGGCATTGACAACCTGTCTGATGCGTATATTTACGCCAATATCCAACACATTCAGGCTACCAAACACAGCATTGAAAACTTAATTGCCAACCTGCAAAACAAGCCCTTTGTTTTGCCCAAAGAACTTAACCATTTAGGCAAAATTCAGTTTAACGGTAATATTACCGGTTTCTTTTCGGAAATTGTGGCCTACGGTTTGCTAAAAACAGACATTGGCAACGTAGATTTAGACCTTTTGCTAACCCACAACGAAAATACCCATCAATTAGGATTTAGTGGTGGCGTTAAAACAGAACGCATTGATTTGGAAAAATTATTGGGGGCGCAATCTAAACTGGGAACCGTTTCGGCCAATGTATTGGTAAACGGCGAAATGACAAAAAACAAAAGGCTTACCGGTAGCATACGTGGCAATGTAAACGAGTTTAACTACAACAATTACCGTTTTAAAGACATAAACATAGATGGTTTGTACACAGACCAAGCCATTATGGCCAAGGTAAACTACCAAGACCCCAACAACGGTTGCTTAACAGCAGACATGGCATTTAGCAAGCACAAAGACAGCCTCGATTTGCAACTGAGTGTTTTGGCAGATACCATAAAATTGCACGGCATGAAACTGATAGAAACATACCCCGATTTGGTATTTTCTACACGCATAAACAGCCATTTGCACGGCAAACACATCGATGACATTGTTGGTTACTTTACCATAGACTCTACCTATATTCGTAACAAGAAAGGAGCTGTTTCGCCCAATAAAATTGAGCTTACTTCCAAAATCATCGACAACAAACACTACATAGACTTTAATTCGGGACTGATACAAGCCTCATTAGAGGGCGATATTGCGCTGTCTTGCCTACCGCAAAACGTGCAATACATGATTGCCAAAGAGCTTACCAACCTACCACCTTTGGCCATAGAGAAAAAAGAAGCGCTTAACGATTTTAATTTTTCGGTACAAATAGACCCCATTAGCGACTACACTTACCTGTTTGAGCAAAAATGGAGCATAGACGACACCACCTACATAAGTGGTTACTTTAACGACAAAGCCGAAGAAATTGAATTAACCGTGCAGTCTAACTTAATAGACTTTGGCAAAAACAGCATTGATAGCATGGCTGTGCACATTCATAATTTTCACGATAGCATTACCTCGCACATCAATGCCATCTACCAATCGCCCATTGACACCACCTATTTGCACGTAGCTACCAATGTATTCAATAACCAGGCCAAATTGGCTATTGATTGGGAAAACACGGTAGAGTCAGACTTTTCGGGCATCCTAAAAACACAAATTGATTTTGCCAAACCCCAACGCAAAGACCAGGTAATAGATGTAACCTGCTCGCTCCTACCCTCTACCATGCTATTGGCAGACTCGTTGTGGCATATACAACCCGGTAGTATTCACTACAACGAAGACGAGTTGGTGGTAAACAACATCTGGTTTGACGGCAAAGACCAATACATAAAAATAAACGGCAAGGCCTCTAAGCAGGACAAATCGCAAGTAATCAAGGCTTCGCTCAAAGACATAGACTTACAATATTTAAGCAATGTATTGTACATGCCCGACATCAAACTACTGGGTATTGTTACGGCCGAAGCCGAGATGGGACAAATATTGCACAAACCCATTCTCAACGCCACTGCATCGGCTAAACAATTTGGGCTAAACGGTTATCCTTTGGGCGATGTAATAGACGCATCTGCCACCTATAATTACGATTTGGAGCAGATAGACCTAAAAGGTACGGTGTTAAACGCTGTTATGGACACCTCGCTCGTAGTGGGATATGTTTCGCCCGTTAGAAACGAAATGTTATTGGACATTGACGTAAACAACTTGGATTTAAGTTTCATCAAAACCTACCTGTCTGTATTTGCCAACGACATGGCCGGTATTGGACACGGCAAACTATACGTGGGTGGCGATTTGGATGCCATTGAAATTTGGGGCAATGCGTACGTTAAAAACGCCATGCTGTCTATAGACTTTTTAAAATCCAAATTCTATTTTGAAGACTCCATAACCATTAAAAAGAATGCCTTTATACTAAAAGACATAGAAATTACGGACGAATATGGCAACAAAGGCAAGGTGGATGGATTGGTTACGCACAATAAGTTTAACGAATTTGTGTATAACATAGACATTGCCGTAAACAACCTATTGGCCTTTAACACCACCGAGCTTAATAGCCCCGACTTTTACGGCAAGTTATACGCCACAGGTAACGCACATATTTTGGGCGATATGAATAATGTAGAGATAGACGTGATAGCAAAGCCCGAAAAAGGAAGTTATTTTGCCATTCCGCTTAATAACTACATGGACGCTACCGACAACAATTTTATTACCTACATTACGCCCAAAGAAACCAAGCTAAGCGTAAACGAAAGACGCATTAGACGCAAACAACGTATTTCCGAAAGCATCATGGCCAAAATGAAAGTAAATTTGGCGATAGAGGCCACCCCCGATGTAGAGGCCCAAATTATTATGGATAGCCATACGGGCGATATAATAAAAGCCAGGGGCAATGGTAATATAAAGGTAGAACTGGACAACAACCTAAACGTTAAGGTATATGGTAACTACAAGATAACCGAAGGTAGTTACGACTTCTCCATGCAAGGAGCGTTGCGCAAACGCTTTGAGGTGGGCGAAAACAGCAGTATATCGTTTGATGGCGACCCCATGAACAATTGCAACATGAACATCAACGCCACCTACCAAACCACTGCCTCGCTAACCGACTTATTGGAAAGTTCCATTATGGAGTCTGTAAAAAACTCAACCGTAAAAACGTTGTGTATAGCACGTATCACCGGCCCGCTTATGTCGCCATCTATTAAGTTTGATATCCAACTACCCGATGCCGACGACGAGGTACAACGCATGGTTAAGGCCGCCATCAACACCGAAGATATGATGAGCCAACAAATGGTATTCCTATTGCTTACGGGTAAATTCTATAACCCACAAGTAACGCAAGGCAATGGCAATTATACCACGCAATTGGCCGCATCGTTTGCTACGGCTACCATTTCAAGCCAACTTAACTATTGGCTGTCGCAAATTAGCAACAACGTTAACTTAGGATTAAACTATTACGAAAACTCGGCAGATGCTGCCAACAACCGCCAAATTACGGCCAATATTTCTACCAAATTCTTTAATAACCGCCTTATATTAAATGGTAATGTAGGTTACAGAAATCAGTATGGAACCGAAGACTTTATTGGCGACTTTGACTTGGAGTATAAGTTGATAGAATCGGGTCGTTTGCGTCTAAAAGCCTACAACAAAACCAACGACCGTCTGTACTCTACAGCGCTTTATACACAAGGTTTGGGTATCATGTATCGCGAAGATTTTGATACCTGGGAAAACTTATACAAATACTACAAAGAGGTATTCCGTAAACGCACGCCCGAAGAAAAAGAGGCGCAAAAGGCGAAAGCAGAAAAAGAAAAATTGGAGCGTCAAAAAGAACGCGAAGCCAAACGTCTATTACGCGAAGACCGCAAACGCCGTCACAAAATCTACGTAGAAGAGCAAAAACGCATCAAGGAAGAACAAAAGCGCTTACAAGATGCGAATAAGCGAGAGCAGAGGTAAGTTTACTTGACTATGCCGACAGTTGCGATTAAGTGAGAGCAAAAACAAGTTTACTTGGTTTTGCCGAACGTGAGCAACATGAGCGAAGCTAACGGGAGCAACTTATTACATGATTTTAGGCATCGGTTCAGCATAACCCATGTAAACATGGTTTCTGCATTCACCTCGCACTAAAATTCATGAGCGAA
>JAFOWX010000080.1 GCA_017391905.1 Paludibacteraceae bacterium
AAAATATATAGGTGAAAGTTCAAGTAACCATGCTACTCCAAAGGCTAAAATAGGAAGAATCACTACTTGCCCTATCAACCCAAACAACACTGCTTTGGGATTTCTGACTATATCCGCAAATGCTTTTCTGCTTAAATCAATGCCTAAAAGAAACATTAAAACAATGAGTATAGGCATCACAATCCAAATCGTGTTCATATAATGAAAAATTAGGCTACAAAAATACATTTTTCTGCGTCAATATCAAATTATTAAAGTTTTCATTTCTCACATTAAAAACATTTGTTTAATTAAAATTTTTGTCGTATCTTTGCACCGCTTTTCATAAAAGCACTAAACAATTAATTATTAACAATTTAAAACAAAGGACATTATGAACCACTACGAAACCGTTTTCATTTTGACTCCCGTTTTATCTGACGCTCAGATGAAGGAAGCGGTCGAAAAGTTCAAAACTGTACTTACAAACGCAGGTGCAGCTATTTTGAATGAAGAAAACTGGGGTTTACGCAAACTTGCTTACCCTATTGAAAAAAAATCTACAGGTTTTTATCAACTATTTGAGTTCACTGCAGAACCAGAAGTTATCGCAAACCTAGAAACACAATTCCGTCGTGACGAACGTATTTTACGTTTCTTAACCGTAAAAATGGAAAAATACGCTATCGAATACGCAGAAAAGAGAAGAAAAAAAGTAAAATCTAACGTTGAAGCTTAAGAAGGAGACATAAACCATGGCACAGAATCAATCTGAAATCCGTTTCTTGACTCCACAATCAGTGGATACAAAGAAGAAAAAATATTGCCGTTTCAAAAAACTAGGCATTAAATATATCGATTACAAAGATCCAGAATTTTTGAAAAAATTCTTGAACGAGCAAGGTAAAATCCTTCCTCGTCGTCTTACCGGTACTTCGTTGAAATTCCAACGTCAAGTTGCCCAAGCTGTTAAAAGAGCACGCCACTTGGCTTTGCTTCCATATGTAACCGATATGATGAAATAATAAGAGGAGGAAAAAGCTATGAAGATTATTTTAAAAGAAGATGTTTACGGTCTTGGTTATAAAGACGAAGTAGTAACCGTAAAAAATGGTTACGGACGTAACTTTTTAATTCCTCAAGGAAAAGCTATTTTAGCTACTCCATCAGCCGAAAAAATGTTGGCTGAAGAATTAAAACAACGCGCTCACAAATTGGCTAAAATTAAAGCTGACGCAGAAGCTTTGGCAGAAAAAATCAATGCTGCTACTGTTAAATTGACAGCTAAAGCCAGCGAAGGTGGCAAAATCTTTGGTTCTGTTACTTCTATGCAAATTGCAGAAGCTTTGGAACAACAAGGTATCAGCGTTGACAAACGTGCTATCGCAGTAAAAGAAGGTATCAAAGAATTGGGTACTACTAAAGTTGCTGTTAAATTGCACCGCGAAGTTGCTGCAGAACTTACTGTAGAAGTTGTTGCTGAATAATTAGCATCACATATACACTAAAAAACCGACCTCAACAGGTCGGTTTTTTATTTCAATCACATAACGAATCAATCCCGCAAAACGCTTATTCTTTATTTAAAGGAGGGATTTTTAGGCGTACGAAATGTGAAAAACCGGAGCTTACTAAGCGTAAGTGAGGATTTTGAACATGAGTACAACGACAAAAGGACCCTGTAAATAAAGAATAACTAATATCGTTCTACTTTCACTAACTCTAAGGTAAATACCAACGTACTATGTGCTGGAATATCAGGCAATTTTTGCGCCCCATATCCCCACTTAGCAGGAATATACACTTCCCATTTATCGCCCTCGTGCATGCGCACCAACGCAATTTGCCAACCCATAATCAATTCGCGAATAGGAAAAAGAGCAGGCAAACTTTTACCCTCTGTACTATCAAAAACAGTACCATCAATCAGCTTACCGTTATAATGCACATACACCAAGCCGTTAGGCCCCGGACACTTAGTACCGCTACCCGATACCAACTTTTTGTACATCACTCCACTTTCAAGCACCACCACATCGTCTTCCATCGCCTTGCGCGATAGAAAGACCTCGTTCGCCTCCTTGTAAGGATTGCTTTTATTTTTAGCCCGCTTTTTCATAAATCTGTCGATTGTCAATCGTCGCTTGTCTATTGTCAGTTGTCGGTCTTTATCTCAAATACCTAAAAGTGAATTTTAAGTGTGAAATTCAAGGCTTGCGAAGCCTGAGAAACCGGAGCTTACTAAGCGTAAGTGAGGATTTCGAGGGCAAGCAGAACGCAGAAGTTCGCGCTTAAAATTTGCTTTTACTTTCTGTCGGGCGATTTATCACGGAAAAACAACTGCACCGGCGTACCCGTCAAATCCCACATATCGCGCAACTTATTCTCCAAGAAACGTTTATAGGGGTCTTTAATGTATTGAGGCAAATTAGCAAAAAACAAGAACGTAGGTGTTTTTGTTTCGGGAATTTGCATTACATACTTAATTTTAATGTACTTGCCTTTAATTGCAGGAGGTGGATAGTTGTCTATAAGAGGCAAGAAGAACTCGTTTAGTTTGTTGGTAGGTATGCGACGACGACGGTTTTCAAACACGCGCATCGCTTCTTCTATTACTTTATAAATATGGTGATTGGTAAGTGCAGAAGCAAATACAATGGGAAAATCGGTAAACGGAGCAAAACGGTTACGAATGGCTTCTTCCATGGTTTTTACCGCTTTACTGGTACGTTCCTCTACTAAGTCCCACTTGTTTACGCACACCACCAATCCTTTGCTGTTGCGTTGAATAAGCGAGAAAATATTTTGGTCTTGTCCTTCAATGCCACGCGTAGCGTCCAACATAAGCACGCACACATCGCTGTTTTCTATGGCACGAATAGAACGCATTACCGAATAAAATTCCAAATCTTCGTTTACTTTGGCTTTTTTACGAATACCGGCAGTGTCCACCAAGTAGAACGATTTGCCAAATTTATCGTATTTGGTATAGATAGAATCGCGAGTAGTGCCGGCAATATCGGTTACAATGTTGCGTTCTTCGCCAATATAAGCGTTGATGATAGACGATTTTCCGGCATTGGGACGACCTACCACGGCAATACGAGGCAAACTTTCGTCAAACGCATCCTTGCTTTCGCGCTCGCTCAACAAGGGAACAATGGCATCCAGCAAATCGCCCGTACCCGAACCTGTCATAGACGAAACACTAATGGGATCGCCCAAGCCCAAGCTGTAAAATTCTGCCGATTGGTATAATAACTCGTTGTTATCGGCTTTGTTAACCACCAACAAAACAGGCTTTTTGCAACCACGAAGCACTTTTGCCACATCGGCATCCAGATCTGTAACACCGCTTTGTACATCAACCATAAACAAAATAACATCGGCCTCGTCAATTACCACGCGCACTTGTTTGTTTATTTCGCCTTCAAATACATCGTCCGAACCCGTAACAAAACCACCGGTGTCCACAATAGAAAACTCTTTCTTACCCCACTCTACTTTGCCGTATTGGCGATCGCGTGTGGTACCCGATTCGTCGCTAACAATGGCTTTGCGCGATTCGGTTAAACGATTAAAAAGGGTGGACTTGCCTACATTGGGACGTCCTACAATAGCTACTAACGACATATTTACTGATTATTAAGTGGATAACCAAAAAGTTTTAACTGTTTATCTTTGTTGCGCCAGTCTTTTTCAACCTTTACAAACAATTCCAAAAATACTTTCTTTTCAAAAAAAGCTTCAATTTCGGTGCGGGCAGACATGCCTACCTTTTTTAGCATAGCACCGCGCTTGCCTATGATAATACCTTTTTGCGATTCGCGTTCTACGTAAATGGTAGCATGAATTTTTATCAGTTTGGCTTCTTCGTGAAACTGTTCTACCACCACCTCGGTAGAATATGGAATTTCTTTGTCGTAATTTTCAAGAATTTTTTCACGAATAATTTCGTTGACAAAGAAACGCGCAGGTCTATCGGTCAAAGCATCTTTATCAAAATAAGGAGGCGATTCGGGCAACAATTCTTTGATACGAATTAGCAACTGCTCTATATTGAATTTTTCTATGGCACAGATGGGTACAATTTCTGCTTCGGGCAAAATTACTTTCCACTTAGCCACCAATTCTTCTAATGCTTGTTGCGAGGAAAGCAAATCTATTTTATTGATTATCAAAAACGTAGGAATACCAGAATTCTTTGCTTTTTCTAAAAAGTCTAAGTTTTTATCGTACGATTCTACTGTATCGGTTACATACAAAAGCACATCGGCATCTTTTAATGCCGAGGTAGAGGCTTCCATCATAGACTCTTGCAAGCGATAATTGGGTTTTAATACCCCAGGTGTATCGGAATACACAATTTGGAAATCCTCGCCATTTACAATACCCATAATACGATGACGGGTGGTTTGCGATTTTGACGTAATAATAGAAATACGCTCGCCCACCAAGGCATTCATCAGGGTTGATTTTCCCACATTGGGATTTCCTATGATATTTACAAATCCAGCTTTATGCATATCAATTCATTATAGAGC
>JAFOWX010000081.1 GCA_017391905.1 Paludibacteraceae bacterium
CTTATTAAATTAGTACTACGCAACATAACAAGTCCCCAAAAAATATGCCTTGCCAGCGATTGCGCCAAAAACGGTTGCAAAATTACAAAATAATTTTAAAGTAGCAAAATAAATTTCTCAATTGTTGCTTGTTGCTTGTTATTAAATATTCAATCAACAATATACAAGAGACTATCTACTATCAACGATTAACTAACGACAGTAAAAGGGCTTTAAAGTCTGTATTCTCGTGGATGCCGGTTAGTTTGTCTGCACCGGTGCCGTATGCGTAAAACGGTACATGAACGCCACTGTGTTGTCCGGTAGAGAAGGTGGGGGTTAAATCTTCGCCAGGTAGGCTTAAACCACCCGTTTCGTGGTCGGCAGTGATGAATACCAAGGTGCCGGGGTTGGCATCGGCATAGTCCATGCACACGCCAATAACACGGTCAATATCTGCCATTTCGGCGCGTAGGCGTTCGCCTTCGTTGCCGTGTCCTGCCCAGTCAATTTGCGAACCTTCTATCATCAAGAAAAAGCCTTTTTCGTTTTTCTCCAGTAGTCTAAGCGCTTGTTTTACGCTTTGTGCTATGGTGTCGCCACGGAAAGGCGAGGTAGGCATGTCTTCTTTGGCCAAAATGCAGGCTACTTTGCCGCTTTCTATGGTGGCCATGGTGTCTAAGTTGTAAATAACCTGATAGCCTGCTTGTACAAGCGAGTCTGCTACCAATAATTTGTTGCCACCTGCTACAAATACATCAGGACCATATTTGCAAAGGTCTTGCAAAATTTCGGCATCCATTTCGCGGTTGGGTTGGTGTGCGTAAAAAGCCGCCGGTGTAGCATGGGTAATGCGGCAACTGGCTACCTCGCCAGTTGCAAAACCGCTTTGGCTTAGTTCATACATAATGGAATTTACGGGTACGCTGTCTGCGTTCATACCCAGCATGCCGTTGCGTGTTTTAACGCCACAAGCCAAAGCGGTTCCACCGGCGGCAGAGTCTGTAACACGGTGGCTGGCCGAATAGGTTTTAGAAAAACCAATGCTTTGGCTGCGTTCAAAGTTATTGGGGGTAGGAACCAAACTCATTTGGTTAGGCCCCATGCCATCACCTATAATAAAAATGATGTTTTTAACGTTGTTTTGTTGTGCTGTTGTGGTTGTGTTGGAATCTTTTTCTGTCCATTCTTGGTGTATCATCGCAACGGCAAACAATACAATGCTCACTATAAAACAAGTGTTTGAAATTTTTCTTTTATCCATCGTTATGATTCTTTAAGTTTATTCATTTCGGCTCTAATAGCATACAGTTCGTCGCGCAAATGGGCTAATTCTTCTATTACGCTAAACTCGTTTTGCGCTTTGCCCTTGTTTTTTTTTATTTGCGCTGCAGCTCCCTCCAATGTCATGCCTTTATCGTCCACGTAGTACATAATAAGCTGTATCAGCTTAATGTCTGCTTGCGAATAAAAGCGCGTGCCTTTTTCGTTGGTTTTAGGCTGTAAAAAATCAAACTTACTTTCCCAAAAACGAAGTTTTGAAGCCGCCACGTGCAAAAGTTCGGCCACTTCGCCTATGGAATAGTATTGTTTGGTTAGTTCCATGCAAAATTAGTCAAAGGTTTGTGAACTGTTAGATGATATGCGTACCATTTCGTCGTATTCTTCGGGCGAAAGGTCTAAGAAATAATAGTTTTGCGGGTTTTGGTGTACACCCTTGTAGCGTACCTCGTAGTGTAAGTGCGGACCGGTAGATTTACCGGTGTTGCCTACAGACGCAATTACATCGCCCCTGGAAACTTTACTGCCCCTGCGCAAACCCTTTTTAAATTTGTGAATGTGCGCGTATAGGGTGGTGTATTCGTAACCATGGTCTATGATGATGCAGTTGCCGTAGCCTTGTTTCCAACCTATAGATGTAATTACCCCGTCGGCTGTAGCAAAAATATCCGTGCCAATAGGGGCCGAAAAGTCCATGCCCTTGTGAAAACGAATGGTTTTGTAAATGGGGTCGATACGCCTGCCATAGCCGGAAGCGGTACGTTTTAAGTCTTTATTAGGTACGGGCTGAATAGCTGGAAGGTGTTGTAGGCGGTCTTCGCGTTCTTTGGCCAAATTAACCAATTCGTCAAACGAGTTAGACTGCGTGTACAGCATCTTGTTCAGTTGGTCCATTTTTTGCGACGTTTGCTTTACAATGTTGCCGGTACGCAAGTTGTCCCACCTGTCGTAACGAGCCGTGTTGCTCAAATTACCGGTGCGCAAGGCTTGAGGAATGGAATCGGCTTGCAACATAACGCGGTAAAAATTGTCGTCGCGCTCCTGAATAATGCTCAATACCTCCAAGGCATCGTCTAATTGTTTAGAAAGCAGTTGGTATTGGCTGTTTATGCGGTCGTTTTCTTCTATTAGTTTGTTGTGGGTGGGCGAAGGAATAAAAAAGACGCAAAGCGTAAACACACCGGTACCTATAATAATACCCAAACTCGCTATTTTAAGGATGCGTAGCAGGTGGTACGTAAAGGTATTGTCTATGCGTTCGTATTTTAATGTTTTACGATTGTATTTATAATGTGGATTACCTGACGAAAAAAGTGCCATCTTTTTTACTTTAACGAGGGCAAAGATAATGAAAGCAGACCTAAAAAACAATAATTGATTTTGCTAATAATCCTAAATGTGACAAACTTGCTTCGGAAATTGTCAATACAGTTTAACAGATTGTTGTATAATGTTAAATTTTAACATAACGGCGTGGTGCCCTGTTTATGTTTTTCTTTATTTAATTACTTTTGCGCCATGCGAAAAAAGAGAAAAAATAGCAAACACCAAAAATTTGTGCTAAACACGCTGTTGCTACTCATAGTGGCAGGTGCTGTGTGGTATCAAAACAGTTGTCAGCGTGCCACGTTTCCCACAGAGCAATTGGAATTGCCACAGCTAACCACCCAAGTGCCTTCGCAACAAATTGCGCACCAAGGGTACACGGTTTCGTACAATTCGGCTTGGCGTTTGCCTAATTGGGTTGCCTATCAACTTACGGCACAAGAGGTAGAAGGCGACGTTTCTCGTTCCAACCATTTTTATGCCGATCCGTTGGTAATGGGCATGCAAGCCACCAACGACGATTATAAAAAATCCGGGTACGACAAAGGCCACATGGCACCGGCTGCCGATATGAAATGGAGCGAAACAGCCATGCGCGAATCCTTTTATTTTACCAATATTTGCCCCCAATTGCACAATCTAAATGCCGGTATATGGCAAGATTTTGAGGACAAAACACGCCAATGGGCCAAACAATACCAAACGGTGTACGTGGTATGCGGTCCTGTTGTAAACCAAAACAGATTGGGAACCATAGGTCAAAACAACGTGGTAGTGCCCGATGGCTTTTACAAGGTGTTGTTGGTAGAAACCAACGGCAGGTACGAGGCTTTGGGATTGCTTTTTGATCATGTTGCCGGCCGAAAAAAACAAAAAGAGTATGTCTGCACCGTTGATTCGGTAGAGAAAGTAACAGGTATCGACTTTTTCTGTCGTTTGGCAGACGATGTGGAAAAACGCGTAGAATCGCAAGTAAACTATCCCGTATGGGGATTCAAATAAACTAATTGTCAAACTTTCAAAAGGTAAAGGTTATGATTTCGACCGAAGTGAAAGACCGCATTTGTTTTATCCAAATGCAAAATTCAAAACGCTTAAATTGTTTGAGCGAAGAGTTGTGTGAAAAAATGGTTGATGCCTTAAACGATGCTTACAAAGCAGAGTGTGTAGGTGTGGTTATTTCTGCACAATGTGCACATGGCGTGTGGAGCGCAGGCCATGATATTAGGGAGTTACCACTTGATGGTGCCGATCCTTTGGCATACGACGTGCCCATGGAACGCTTGTTGCGTAAAGTACAAGACTTGCCTATTCCGGTTATTGCTTACGTAGAAGGTACTGTATGGGGTGGTGCTTGCGACCTTTGCCTTTCGTGCGATATGATTGTAGCTGCCGATACCTCTACCTTTGCCATTACCCCTGCAAAAATTGGTATTCCTTACAATGCTTCGGGTATTCAACACTTTATTCAACAATTAGGTATCAACAAAGCACGCGAAATGTTCTTTACTGCCAATGCTATTTCGGCACAAGAAGCCTTAAACGTAGGTTTGTTAAACCACATTGCACCTATCGAAGAATTGCCAGCCTTGTTAGACGAACGCATTTTAAACCCATTGCGTCGCAATTCTATTATGTCTATCAGTGCTATTAAACGTCAATTTAGAATTTTGAGTCGTGCTTCGGTAAGTGTTTCGTCCGAAAACTTTGAGCTTATCAACTCATTCCGTTCTAAAGTGTACGTTGGCAACGACTACAAAGAAGGTATTATGTCGTTTATGGAAAAACGTACGCCTAATTATACCGGCAAAGCTGCCGATTTGGATTAAGCATTTTATTTATTGCGAAAAAAAAATAGGTTGCTAAAATTTAGCAACCTATTTTTTGTGTCCTATTGTAAGGGTTATTTTTTGTCTTTTACAGCAATCCAAAGTACGCCAGAGATTAACAAGCAAATGGCGCAGATAGCAAAGATGATAGATTTGTCGGCAGCAGCGTTTACCACTTCGCCCATTTTAAATGAGGCAACCAATTGTGGCAATACGACAGATAGGTTAAAGATACCCATGTATAAGCCCATTTTGCTTTGATCAACGCGTTCGCTCATAATAGCAAAAGGTAGCGATACCAACGAAGCCCAGCCAATACCTACAATGCACAACGATGCAAAGAATACAATGATGTTAGTACCAAATAGGTAAATTAAGCCGTAGCCCAAGCCCATAAGTAGGATAGAACCGGTGTGGGTTTTAGCCATACCTGCTTTTTGTGCAATAACGTTCAATACCAATACAGGTAGCAATGCACCAATCAAGTCACGTACCAAGAATGCCCACGAGTTGATGTCGGCAAAATCAGCTTCTGCTAAACCAGCAATTTTGGTAGATACATAGAAGAACATGTAAATGTTCATGGTTTGTACGCCCCACCATGTAAATGAGTGAGCAAGCAGAATTTTTTGGAATTGGTTGTTGTCTTCGGTGCTTTTGGGAAGGTTAAGCAATACGGCAATGATGGCCAAAATTTCAATTACCACGCAGGCGGTTTCTACATAGTCAAGACCAAAAATATCACCACCAACGGTTAAGCCCATTAGTTTGCCGCAAATTACATAGATACCGTAAATTAAGAAACCAGAAAGAGGAAGAATGGTTTCTGCCATGTCTTTGATAGAGGTTTTTTCTTGTTTAACAGCACTTTCTTCTTCGGCGTTTAGTTCGCGAGGTTCTTCAATAAAGAAGATAGGAAGAACGGTAAATAGAACGGCTAAGATGGCACCTACGTAGATAAGGAATTCGTTGCCCCAAATAACGGCAATTAGGTAAGCAAGCACACCAAATGTACCCGATACGGTTTGCATCCAAGTAAAACCAGTACTACGTTGTTCTTTGCTTGTACAGTCGGCAACTAACGAACGGGTTGGGTTAAAGCTTACGTTAATAGCAAGGTCTAAGGTTAATGCAACGGCTACTGCAATGGCAAGTAGGCCTTCTTCGCCTGCCATACCAAATACTTTTTGTACAATTTCAAGATTGGGAAGAGCAAGTAGCATCAAACCGGTAAGAATACCGCCTAAAATAACCCAAGGACGACGACGTCCACCCATAAACCATAGTTTGTCCGAAACAGCACCTACAATGGGTTGTGCAATGATACCTGCAATAGGACCTGCTGCCCATACAATACCAATTTCGTGAATGTCAAGACCGTACTTGGTTGAAAGAATCCAGCTTAATGCCGAAATTTGTACCGAAAGGCCAAATCCCATAGCGGTTGCTGGAAGCGATAGAAGAGCATAGAACCATGTCTTCATCTTTTTTTGTGCTTCTAACATAGTATTTAAAATTTAGTGAATAAATGCTGATTAACTCACAAAGATAAATAAAAAAAATGAAACTTGTGTATTTTTTGTATCGGCGCTTCATCTTCCGACTTGGTTTCCGGTCGGAATTTTTTCAAGTAGCGAGCGCAGAGGCAAGTTTACTTGACTATGCCGAGTCACGAGAAAAAACATGGAATAATTACACATACAAAAACTACAAAATGTGAAC
>JAFOWX010000007.1 GCA_017391905.1 Paludibacteraceae bacterium
CCACCTCGCCACGCTCCAATTTGGTGGTAAGGGCTTCTAATTGTGCTATTGCTTGTTCAAAAGTCATAGTATTGGTGATGCAGTTATGCGGTGAATCGATTATTCTAAATTGACGTTTTTTACTTGAGAGGTGAAGACGCCGTTATGGAAAACAGTGGTAATTTCATCGCCGGGTTGTATATCGGCAAGCGAAACTATCGCACCATTTTTAAGGGTCATGGTATAGCCTTTCTTGAGTACGTTAATGGGCGAGAGCAACTCTACAGAGCGCTCCAACAAACGCAATTTGTTCTCTTTTTTCTCTAATAAACGCATGGCACATACAGGCAACAGTGCCTCGATGGTTTGCAAACGCTGTTGTTGCCTGTTTAGCAAGGCATCCACCCCTTTTGCCACACGTTCTTGCAACGCAAGCACTTGTTGGTAGGCCTGTGCAAATTGTTGCACCATGTATTGCGCCACAGCTGTAGGTGTTTTTAGCGAGAGCGATGCCACCATATCCAATACCGAAACATCCCTATCATGCCCCACGCCAACCACTACAGGAAGGGGCATTTGCGTTACCAAATACGCCAAGTCGTACCCATCAAAACACGACAAATCGGCCACCGAACCACCTCCGCGAATAATTACCACGGCATCAAAGTCTTGCCATTGTTCGGCTATCTGATGCAACGCTTTTACCATGGAGGCCTCGGCCAATTCACCTTGCACCAATGCCGGGAATAAGGTAACTTGAAACGGAAATCCCCACTGGTTTTGGGTTAATTCGTTCATAAAATCGCCATAACCGGCAGCCGTCAGAGCCGATACCACCGCCAAGCGTGCCGGCAAAGCCGGTAGCGAAAGCTCCTTGTTCATATCAAACACGCCCTCGTTGTGCAGGCGCTGTATTATGTTGTTGCGCTGTAGCAACCTATTGCCCACCGTAAAGGCAGGATTTATATCGTGTACGTTTAAGCTAAGCCCATAAGCTGGATGAAAAACCACCTCTACTTGCAAAGCCACCATCATACCTACCGCCAAGGGCATACCGGTTGCTTGCATAAAATAGGGTTTTATTTTTCGGTAAAGCGAAGCCCAAATGGTAGCTTTGGCACGAGCTATAATGGCGCCGTCTTCTTCCTTTTCTATTAGTTCCAGGTAGCAGTGCCCGGTACGGTTTTCGTTTAGGCTGATAATTTCGGCAGCTACCCAAACGGCATGGGGAAATGCCTGCTCCACACAAGCACCTATTTCTACATGCAATTCATGTAATCCTAATACCGCCTCGCTGTTCATTGCTTACAAGAAATAAGCCGAAGGATTATCAATAAAATCTTCGGGATCTTTTATTTGAGGGTCAACATCGTAACTGTCTAACTTATCTTGAAACGCTTTGTTGTACAATTCGGGGTGAGCAGGTTTGCCTTCCACGTATTCAAACTCTTCAAAGCTGCCGTCTTCTTCGTAGCTACGCCACAAGCCATGCGCTTTTCCGTCTTTGTAAAAACCTTCTTCGTTTTTCTGACCAGTTTCGTAAAAATAGCTGTAAGGGCCATTTAATTTGCCATCCACGTAGGTGTATTTGGCCAATACGTTTCCGTAGGGGTAATAGTGAATACGTTCGCCATCTATCAAACCGTTTTTATACGGAATACGTTGTATCACCTTGCCCTCGCGGCTGTAAATAAGGGTTTCGCCTATGCGATCGCCGTTTTGGTAGGTTTCGGTCATAAACAAATATTCGCCCTCGCCGTAAAATTTCCAAAAGCCTTGGCGTTTTTGCCCCTTGTATTGTCCTTCTGCCAACAGATTGCCGGCTCCGGTATAAAATACAACGGTAGAATTTCCCTCTTTATCAAACATTTGTACGCATCCCAATTGGCCGTTTTCGTGGTAACGACGCAACTCACCCACCGGTTTGTTGCCTTCAAAAGTACCTTCGTAACGAACCAAGCCATTTTCGTAACGTACCACTCGTTTTTCGGGCGCAGCTTGCACGGTTACGGCAGCTGCCACAAGTGCCAAACACAAAAGAATCTTTTTCATCTTACTCTAACCAATTTGTTAAACGAAGCCGGAATAGGCCATTCAAAATGCATATTTTGTCCCGTTACAGGGTGTTTAAACGTCAATAAGCCGGCATGCAAACACACACGCTTAATGGGGCTGGCAGGGCCACCGTATTTTTTATCGCCCACAATGGGACAACCCACGCTTTGCAAGTGCACCCTGATTTGGTTTTTGCGACCTGTCTTAAGCCACAATTGCACCATGGAGTATGGACCTTTGGTTGCCAATACCTGATATTTGGTTTCGGCATACTGACCGCCGTTATCTGTTTGCGATGCGTGCATACGCAACTGTTTATCTTCCCACAAGTAGGCTTTGATAGTGCCACCGCTTTCGGGCATTTGTCCCTTAACAATAGCCGTATAACTACGTTCCAACATCAAAGTATCCCAATTAGACTGCAAGGTTTCTTGCACCTCTTTACTTTTGGCAAACACCAACAAGCCGGAAGTTTCTCTGTCTAAACGATGCACCACAAAAATGCGTTTGTCGTGACCAAACGATTTCATGTACTGGTTCAACACATGGTAAACCGTTTGCAATTTTTCCCTATCCGTACCTACGGTTAAGAAACCTTCGTTTTTGTACACCACCATGATGCTTTCGTCTTCAAACAGCACCTTGATTTGCGAATGTTCCAATTTTTTGGCACGAATCAATGTTTTGGCCGAACGAATATCCACCCTATCGCCCGCTTTTAAGGGGTAATCGTGACGGGTAAGCATTACTTCGCCATTGAGCCACAACTGACGATGCATCAACAACGATTTTAATTTGGTACGATTATAATCTTTTAGTCGTTCGGTTAAAAACTCCATAAGCGGAGCATCATTTAACACCCGAACCGAGAATTGTTTTATTTCAGGCATAACTCTATTTTTTGTGCACTACACATTATTATATAAGAAACGGCAAAGATAGTGCAAGCCGAGCGCAAAAGCAAATTTATTTGATTTTGCCGAGGCGCAGCCTATCTTCACGAGTGAGCGCAGCGAACAAGTAAAGTACGTGCAAGCCGAGCGCAAAAGCAAATTTATTTGATTTTGCGGTTCTATTCGGTGATTTGGTAATTTGGTTATTTGGTGAGGCGATTTGAATGCGAAGACAATTCGCGGAGGGCGGAAATAGATTTTTATGTGCAAAAACGTGAAGCAAAATGTGCTGTTTGAGCAAAGCGAGTTCACATTTTGTAGTTTTTGTATGTAAAAATCCCGACCGGGAGCGTCTGTCTGAGCATTGAAGCGCCAAACGGTGAGACGGTGAGGCGATTTAATAAAAAGACGTCGCGAAGAGCGGATAGGTAAAGCAAGCACACATTTAAACCATAAATATTGATTTCAAACGTTGCATTTCTCGATTTTTTTACTATTTTTGCGAATAGAATACAGAAAAACATGAAACGCTTAGCCATACTCATTGCTCTTGTTGTAACTATAGGCACTGCTTGGGCACAAACAAACACCACCAACAATACTGTAACCAACAACACGCCATACGAGGAAACGGAAACCACTCCCAAAAAGTCCACCTTTTGGACCAAAGACAAACTTACTTACGGGGGTAGTTTTGGTTTTACCTTAAACAGCTATCAATATTACTTAATGGTAATGCCGGAAGTGGGCTACAAGCTGTTTGAACCATGGCAATTTTCGTTTGCACCCAAATATGCCTACAACAACACGTACGGTTATTATGATCGCATAGCCGAACACACCATCGGGTTCCGTATTGCCACCCGTGTTGACTTTATACGACTCCAAAAATACACTTCGTACAAAACCAACATCTTTTTTGGCTTGGCTTATATGTACGAATACCATTGGGGGTACTACTCTCCTTACGAGACCAACTATTTTGACGCAGGCATAGGTATCCGTCAAGCAGTTGGAGCACGTGGTTCTATGTATATTATGGCAGGCTGGCACTTATACGACAGTTACCAAGACCGTTGGTTCCCAGAAGCAATTCCTACCATATCAGTAGGTTTTGAATATTAACACAACTTAAAAAAACAACGAATATGAACGCAAAAAACATTTTGGCTTTTCTTGGCGGAGCAGCCGTAGGAGCCGCAGTTGCATTACTTTTTGCCCCCACATCCGGACAAGAACTTAGAGAAAACATCGCCCTAAAAAGCGCCGAACTAAAAAAACAAATTGAAGAAAAACTAAAAGAAAAAGGCATCAGCAAAGAAAACTGGGACAGCTTAATTAACAAAATTGCCAGCAAATTAGACGAATATGCCAGCAACAACGACATAGAAGCTGCAGTACAAGAAGTGATTGAAGAAGACGACATACTATAATTACCATGCTAAAGGATTCGTACCAAAAAGTTTGGGAAGAAAGCAAAAAGTACTTGGAGTTAAGGTATGATTTGCTACGCGTGGAGCTATTGGAAAAGACGTCACGCATTTGCGCTTTGCTGTTAATGGCCATTGTGGCTTTGCTATTGGGTGTACTTATTTTTACCTATTTATCGGCATTGCTATTGGTTTGGCTCGATGCGTTGTTTGGCAGTTTTATCCCCGGATTATGCATTGTAATAGGGGTACATTTGGTTCTTTTGGCATGCGTATTTGCCTTTAAAAACCAATGGTTTATAAACCCACTATTGCGTCAGTTTAGCAAAATTTTGTTTAACGATACCGAAAATAAAGAGCCACAACCATGATTACACCAGCCACGCTTACCAATACAACCAACATAGCCCTCGAAAAAGAAAGGCTACGCAAGGCCATCGACGCCCAAGAGCGCGTGGTGCTACGCTGCATGGAAAGTGCCAAACAGCAAACCAGCCAGCAGCTATCGCCCATCAACTTGCTAAAAAACAGCGTTAGTACGCTTTTTTCGGTAGGTACCATACGCAGAAACCCTGTTACAGCCTTCCAATTAGGCTATAAATTGATTAGCTGTATTGTCAAAAAGGCAAAAGACAGAAAAAAGAAATAGATTTACGCAAACGTTTTTTACGAAAACTATTCCATTTTTGATAGTTTTTTTATAACTTTGTGCGGAGTGCATGTAAATGCGCTCCGCATTTAACTTTTTAACCATTGTCGCTTACTATGAAACTGAAACTTTTAGCCGGTTTTGCAGCACTGCTTATAAGCACCTGCAGTTGGGCAGCTACCAGTACGCCAACTTGCCCTACCACCCAGTACACACAGCCGGAAGCAGTAACCCACGCCACTTGCTACGACAAAGCAGACGGTAGCGTTACCGTGTACGTAAACGGTGGTGTTATTTTTAACGACCAAGTTCCCTACAAAGTTTTGCTTACACGCAATAACACATCCATCACCAACTTTACCGTTACCTTTAACGCACAAACAGAAGGACACGCTATTACCATAGATGGATTGCAACAAGGCAGCTACTTGGGAGTCATTCAAGACAACAGTTCATGTACCCTAAACATCCAGTTTAACATAGAAGCGCCCCAACCGCTAAACGCCGCCATCACAGCCATTAACCATGTATTGTGCCACGGCGAAAACAGCGGCAACATCCAACTTGCCATAAACGGCGGAACAGCTCCTTACACCGCTACTGCTTACACCCAGTTAGACGACCCTAACAGCCAAGTAAGCACCGGACAAACATTAACAGACAATATCCTTACCCTAAACCAACTGCCAGCCAATTACTACTACATAAAAATAGTGGATGCCAACGGATGCGAGCAATGGAAAGAAGCTACAGTAACAGAGCCAACAGCTCCACTTACATACCAACCCTATGCCAACACCATTCAATGTAGCGGTGCAAGCACCGGTAAAATTTTTGGCGAAGCAACCGGCGGCACCCTGCCATACACCTACACCCTAACAGGCGTAAACGTAACCAAAAATGTCACAAACACCGATGGTTTGTTTGAAGAATTACCCATGGGCGTGTACAGCCTAACCGTTACCGACAAAAACGGATGTACCGCATCACCAGACGAATTGGTTTCCATTACAGAATCAGAAACCCTAACCGTAGATCCACTTACCAAACTACCAGCAGCCACCGTGGTTTGTAAAGACGACAAGACCGCATCAGTTACCTTTACCGTAGCAGGCCGTGTACAACCTGTAGCCCCCTCAGATACCGCACGCTATTACAGCGTACGCTTGTTTGACATTACACGCCAACAAGAGTTAATCGTACCCAACTTAAAATACAGCAACCGTTTCCACCCGGTTATAACCAAAAATCGCACCGAAAAAGAGCCTGTGCTTGATCCGGATGGCAACCCCACCTACAACGAAAACGGCGACCCCATTACCAAAAACGTAACCTACAGAGATACCCTATGGGCAGAAGGTTGCCACGAGCCTACCAAAGCAGAGGAAGTATATAAAGTAAGCAAATTTGACTATACTGAAGACTTAAAAGGTTTTGACTGCGACGATAAAATTACCGTATCCGGTTTAGGAGCAGGAGCTTATAGCATCATGTTCTACCAAGGCGAATGCCAATTTGGCGAAACCATGACCTTTACTGTAGAAGTAACCGGCAGCTTACCTCAAGTACAAATAAACGACGTTGCCAATTTCTGCGACGGTTCTACCTACACCATTAAACCAACCATTATTGCCACACCCGGCATCAGCAAATACGAATGGACACTTAATGACACCCATATAGGTAGTGCCAAAGACCTTGAACACACCTTTGTACAAGCCGAAAACGAACAAGTGCTTATGCTAAAAGCCACCAATAGATGTGGCAGCAGCACCTCTAACTCGGTAAAAGTAACCGTTCGCCAACGCCCCACCGCAGTGCTAACAACAGACAAAGGTTATTTGTGTCAAAACCAATCGGCCAACATCAGCATCGCCTTTAAAGGCACAGCGCCTTTTGTGTATCAGCTGCCCAACCAAGAAGTAGCCGAAAGCAACCAAGCCATGGTAAGCCAACAAGTAACCCCATTGGAAAGCACCACCTATTCGTTAGAGCAATTACAAGACGCTTATTGCCAAGCCAACATAGAGCAAGACGTAGAGAATACCCATATTGTTGTTTATCAAGAGCCTGATTACAGCATGGACGTTACCATTCCAGACCCCATGATAAGCGGCAGCTACGTAACCGTTACGGCTACCCCCGGATTTGAATCGTACACCTTGTTGGTAAACAACCAGGAAGTATTACCCACCCAACTACCCAACGAGTTTAAAACCAAAAAATTTGCATACGGCACTACCGACAACATTTTTGCCTTGCAAGTAAGCGACAACAACGGTTGCAACTGGGAACTATCGGAAATACACACCATAACCTCGCAATTGTTCCCCAACATCTTTACGCCAAACGGCGACGGTGTAAACGATATACTATTAGCCGATTACGCCATTCGCGTATTTGACCGCCAAGGCAACTTGGTTTACCAAGGCGAAAGTGGCTGGGACGGTACCATAAACGGCAAACCTGCCAACCAAGGCGTTTACCTATACGTGGTAGAAGTTACCGATGCCACCGGCAAATCTTATACGCACAAATTAACCATTACCTTACAACGCTAACCTTACCATACCATGAAAACACGTATCATTACATGGATAACCTGCTTAACCCTTAGCTGTACCCTTGCATGGGCAAACAACATAACCGGTAATAGGTTGTTTGAACAACACAATTACATAGGTGCTATAAATGCTTATTTAACCAGTATTTCTGAGCAAGACACAGCCCAACATTGTAGCGAAAAAGCAGCATACGCCAAATACAAAATTGGCGAATGTTACTCCTATTTGAACAATCCACAACAAGCCATTGTTTACCTAAAAGATGCTATTGTTAGTGGTTATGAGGAAAGCAACATTTACTTGGTTTACGGTAAAAACTTGCAAAAAGTAGGCGAATACAAATTGGCCAAAGCCGCATTTGACGAATACGAACGATTGTCGCCCACCGACCCACGTACCAAGAATCTAAAACTATCTTGCGATTTTGCCCTTAGCCATCAAACGCTAAATCCCATTTCGCCCGAAAAACGATTGGATGGCATTAGCACCGAAAACATGGAATACGGTATTGGTTACTACAAAACCGGACTTATTTATGCCTCTACCTACCAAGACAAAAAAGGCATACGCTCTGCCATGTACTATTGCGATGCCAACGATGATTACGGTGCAGGTAAATCCATAGAAAACATGATAAAGATGCGCAATCCCAACATGGGCGCATTTGCCATCGACACCCTAAACAATATCCTGTACTATTCGCGTTGCATCAACAACGAAAACAACGATTGCTTTATCTACTATTCGGTTTACGACGGCGAGAAATGGAAAAACAAAGGCATCTTACCCATTGGCGACCGCCACACCGACGCGGCACACCCTGCCCTTTCGGCCGATGGCAAACGCCTCTACTTTACCTCTAATCGCGAAGGAGGCATGGGTGGAAGCGACATTTGGTACATCTGCAAAAAACAAAACGGCAAATGGGACTACACCCCCATTAACGCGGGTACTGTGGTAAACACAGCCGGCAACGAAGCCTTTCCATACGTAGTAGAAAGCACCTTGGTATTTGCATCCGATGGCCACGTAGGTTTTGGTGGTTACGACCTTTACAGCGCACAAATAGACGGAGCCTCCATTTATAACGTACGCAATTTGTACCGCCCCATAAACTCATCGTACGATGATATTAACCTCATTGTTTCCAAAGAAAAAGACGAGGCCTTTTTGGTAAGTAGCCGTCGTACCGAAACCAACGACGACATTTACAACTTTACCGGTATTTTTAGCAGCATGATGATTTCGGGTCATGTATATGACAAAAAAACAGAACTACCCCTTACCGATGCACAAATCATCATCAACGGATTGGGCAAATCACAAAGCGTAAAAACAGACCAAAACGGTTACTATTACGCCTTTGTGGAAGCTGGCGATTACTACAAATTGTTGGCAAGCTCCATGGGTTATCTTTCGGACATTGCCATGATTAAAACCGAAAAAACCATGATTGGTAGCTTCCCTGCCGAACAAGACTTTTACCTATCGCAAACTGCTATGTCTATTAGTGGTAGGGTGTACGATATGGAAACCAACGAACCGTTTATCAACGAAAACGTGATGCTGTTATCCAACGGCGAGGTTATCCAACAAACCCGTACCGACATTACAGGCCGTTATACCTTTACCGATTTGGAAAACGGCAAAGAATATCAAGTAAAAGTAAACAGACCTAATTTCTTGTCGATTAGTAGCAAACCATTTATTTACAGCGACCAAAGCAACCAAAACACCCAATTTGATTTGGCTTCTATAGCCACGCAGCAAGTAAACGGATTGGGTCAAGGTACTAACGGTACAACCAATACCGGCAACGCATACGGACACCGCGAAATTCAGCTAAACGACATACACTATAGCTTTGACAGCGCCAAACTATCGCCTTTGTCAAAAGCTTCGCTAAACCGCATTGTCATGCTTATGGAGTCTAATCCAAACCTAAAATTGGAATTTGGTTCGCACACCGACTCACGTGGCACACATGCCTACAACGACGAACTATCTTGGCAACGTGCCAAATCGGTAGTGGATTACTTGGTAGAAGCCGGCATTTCCAAAGACCGCTTAACGTGGAAAGGATATGGCAAACGCTACCCACTAATCAAAAACCCAGCTACCGAAGGGGAACACCGCCTAAATAGACGTACCACCTTTATTATCACCGACAACTAACCTTAAACCCATAGTACCATGAATATACTTAAGAAAACAGGTTTACTTTTAGCCCTTGTATCGGTTTTTGCCACAGCAAATGCCGACCCCAATATCAGCCATGGTTTGTTAACACAAACGCATTACAACCCAGCCACTACCGGCTCTACATGGATGGGCAACATTACCCTATTGGGACGTCATCAGTTTATGGGGTTTGAAGGTGCTCCCACTACCGGTTTGCTAAACATGGACCTATTGGCCCCCGGCATCAATTCGGGTTTTGGGCTATCGGTTTCATACGACAAGTACGGCCCTATTAGCACGTATAACGCCACCGTAAACTACGCATACCACATAGGTTTTGGCGAACACCAAACCTTGTCGTTGGGTGTAGGCGCCGGCATTCAGTTTTGCCAATACGATGGCACCGGCAATATTTACGAAAGTCCGGACGACCCCATTGCCTATTACGAACAAGACACACAATTGGCCCCAGACGTGAATATTGGGGTACAATACACCTTAAAAAATTGGGTAATTGGTGCCTCTATTACCCATTTGCAACGCTACTTTATGCCCAAAGATTTGCGCTTTGAACAAGTAAACTACCACCTATATACCCGCTATCGCTTTGAGGTGGCACGCTACTGGAACATTGTGCCAAGTATTGCGGTGCATTACGATGGGGTAACGGTAAACGAAGAAGTGAACTTGCTGTTTGAATACACCAAAGCCGTATGGTTTGGTGCATCTTACCGCATGAGCAACGAGCTTAAACCACAATCTATTGTGCCCATGATAGGTTTCAATATTACCGAGTACGTAAAATTGGGCTATGCGTACGAACACACCCTAACCGATTTGCAAAACTATAACAGCGGTACACAC
>JAFOWX010000082.1 GCA_017391905.1 Paludibacteraceae bacterium
ATTTCTGCCACCGAGGGAGCGTACGACATAGCGCCGTGGCCTTTAAAGGGCGGATTGCCGTCGTGCAATTCCGACAAGGTGCCTATGCACAGTTTTTTCATTTCGGCCTCCATGCCTATAAGTAAACGTTCTACAAACGACACGCCTCCCATTTTGTGTAGTTTTAAGTATGCCTCGGCGTACGCGCCAGTAAACCAAGGCCAAACAGGACCATTGTGGTAGTTGCGGTTGCGTTCTAACATACCACCCACGTAGTTGGGTCTATACGAGCCACTTTTGGGGCTTAAGCTACGTAACCCTTTGGTGGTTAGCAACTCGCGCGTACATACGTCTAATACAGATTTTTGTTGCTGTCTGCTAAGGGGCGAATTAGGGAGCGAAACAGCCAATAGCATATTGGGGCGAACCTCAACATCGCGGTACTGTCCGTTTACATAATCGTATAGGTATAGTCCATTCCAAAATACATCCACAAAACTTTGCGCCACTTGTTCCAACAAGGTTTTCCATTTTTGGGTGTGTGCAGAATTGGGATTTAGGCTCAAAGCAAAACTCAAGGCATTGTACCAAAGGGCGTTAATCTCTACCACAAAACCGGTACGAGGGGTAATGGGCATGCCGTTTTCGGTGGCGTTCATCCATGTCATGGGTACGGTAGTGCCGTCTGTGTAAAGCAAACCATTTGCCTGCATAAACACGTGTGGGTGTTGTTGCAGCTGGTAGTACTCTACAATGCGGCTTACCATGGGGGCTATTTGGGTTTGCAGGCTGCCTTGCTCTTTTTGCAAGGTGTATTGTTGCAATGCCCACACAAACCACAACAAGGCGTCTGGGGCATCTAATTCGGTTATGCTGCCCGTTTGCCCTAACTCCATAAAGCTATCTATTTGACGCATGGCGGTTTGTGCCAATTGTTCAAAAGCGTCCATTTCACCGATACTTAGCGTGCATCCGGGCATGGCAATGAATTGGTCGCGCGCACGCACCTTAAACCACGGATAACCTGCCAATAAGTAGGTTTCGCCTTGCTCTTGATGCCTAAACTGAATGGCGGCGTTGCGCAAGCAGTGGAACATGTCTTTTCGTTGCTGACGAAGCGCCAATTCTTGCTCCCACATGGTTTTTAATTGTGCGGGCGAAATTTCGGAAATACCGGCCGAAACGTAAAGGCTTTCGCCTTTTTTTATGGGCATTTCAAAATAGCCGGGCACCAATAAATCTTCTGTGTAAGGACAACCACGTTCTTGCTCTTTGGCGTACATTACGTGGTTGTACCAATGGGGATTGTGTACATAATGGGGCTGTTTGGAAAACTGCATGTACACATGTGGATAGGTTTGGTACATTCTAAAAGCCGCTCCTTTATTAGCCGATTGCACGTGTGTAGAAGCGTAGTTATTGGCTTTGGACAAACTGTGCACGCTACGGAACGCCAAAAATGGTTTAAACCGAATGGTGGTGGCAGAGTGTGCTTGCAACAAGGTGTACTTGGTAATAACGCGCGCCTCGTTGGCTACCATTAAATGTTCTTTGGAAATAATTACGCCACCCACACGGTATATGGTTTTAGGAATAACCTGGCACGTAAACTCCCTAATGTACTTGTGGCCGTTTGGACTAAAGTGTCCGCCCTCGTATTGGTGCACGCCCAAATTAAATTCGGCTCCGTGCTGGATAATGCTTTCGTCTATGGAAGAAAGCAAAATGTGGTTGTCGTTGTCTATAGACGGAACAGGGATAACCAAATGCCCATGGTATTTACGGGTATTGCACCCTACCAAAGTACTGCTGCTGTAAGCACCGGAACGGTTTGTGCGCAACAATTCTTTGGTGAGCGATTTTTCTAAATTGGTTAAAACGGTTTTGTCGAAGTTTAAATAATCCATGCTAATAAGGAGTTTGAATCGGTATGCCAAATTAGCAAGTATTTTTGCCAAAAACAAATATTTGGGTAAAAATTATCGTTTTTTTACCTTGAAAGCTACCATAAATAAAAAACCTTTAAGCAGAGAGGGTTAGCGATTCCTTTTTGGGGGGCGTTATGGCAAGTGGGCTTCTACCATGCGCGGATTGTCAAAGAGGTCTTGGAGCAAGTTGGTTTGATAGCCATTTTGTTGAAACAAAGCGCAGGTTTGCGGACCAAAAGCGCGGTTAATTTCCAAATACACATGGGGCACTTGGCGTTGGGTGGCAAATTGGGCTATGGCGCGGTAAAAAAGCAAGGGGTCGTTGTCTGGTACAAAAAGTGCCAAATGGGGTTCGTGGTTTAGCACGTTGTTTTCCATGTGGGCTTTTTCGGCATGGGTAATGTAAGGCGGATTGCTTACCAATACATCAAAAGTGTTGGTTAGCTGGCTTGATTGTGTTAAAAAATCCAACTGTTTACATTGTATGTTTACGCCGATGGAATGGGCGTTTTTGCTTGCCACTTGCAAGGCTTGCTGCGAAATATCCACAGCTGTTACCTGTGCCTGAGGCAGGTAGTGTGCCAACGATACGGCTATGCAACCACTGCCCGAACCTACGTCTAATACGCGCAAGGGTTTTTGGTGTTGGTGTTGGTCTATGATAAGCTGTACCAATTGGGCGGTTTCGGGGCGAGGAATAAGCACAGCGGGCGACACGGCAAAAGACAAACCCATAAACGTTTCGTACCCCAATACGTATTGCAAAGGTGTATGGGCTTGTAGCTGTGTTAGCATGCTTTGCAAGCGTTGCAAATGCGCCTGTGTGTAAGACAAATCGGACAAAAAGTAGGTTTTTTGATCCGATACTTGCAACACCTCTGCCACGCATGCCCTAAAAATCATGGAAATTTCGTGGGGCGTGTATAGGTGTTGAAGGGCTACTTTGTATTGGTTGTAAAGTGCTTGCATAGCACAAAGGTACTATTTTTGTAGAAAAAGCGGTAATCTTTTGGCTATACATCCAAAAAAATGTAACTTTGAGGTTAATTAGATTGGTTCTATGGCAGAAAGTACACTTTTTTCTACGTTAGATGCGCATTACATGCAACGCTGCTTCTATTTAGCGCGTTTGGGGCGAGGCTATGTGGCTCCTAACCCCATGGTGGGCTGCGTGGTGGTGGCAGAGGGGCGTATTATTGGCGAGGGGTATCATAGGCAGTACGGTGAGCCGCATGCCGAGGTAAACGCGCTAAATAGCGTAAAAGAAAGGCATTTGCTGCCCCAAAGCACCGTGTACGTAAACTTAGAGCCTTGCTCGCACCACGGCAAAACACCCCCTTGTGCCGATAGGCTTGTTTACGAGGGCGTAAAAAAGGTGGTTATTTGCAACGTTGACCCCAATCCGCAAGTAGCCGGCAGGGGCATAGAAAAACTGCGCAAGGCAGGCATTGAGGTAGAAACCGGCCTCTTAGAAAAAGAAGGTTGGGAGCTAAACAAACGCTTTTTTACCTACTTTACCCAAAAACGTCCGTACATTATTTTAAAATGGGCACAAACTGCCGATGGTTTTTTGGACGCTTTTAACGATAAGCCTATCCGTATTTCGACCGAAATTACCAAAGCATTGGTACACCAAATGCGTGCCGAAGAAAGTGCCATTTTGGTAGGTACGCAAACCGCCCTAAAAGACAACCCCAGTTTGCACACCCGCCGATGGTTTGGCAAGCATCCGCTTCGCATTGCCATAGACAAGAACGGTAAAATACCGCCCACGCACCATTTGTTGGACGGCACGCAAGACACCCTTATTGTAAACCAAACGCGCAACGATGCGCCTTACCTACAGGTAGATTTTGGCCAAAACATTATACCTCAACTACTAACAGAATTGTATAATAGAAAAATACAATCGCTTATTGTAGAGGGGGGCGAAAAAACATTGAAAAGCTTTATTGAGGGTAACTATTTTGACGAGATTCAGGTAGAAATAGGTTCGTACACCTGTAAACAAGGAACACCGGCTCCTGTTTTACCGCAAAGTGGTTTGCAACAAGAAATACAACGCATAGGCAACGGCACTTTTGTGCATTATTACAAGTAACATGGAAATTTTAGAACAAATAATAGAATACACGCTTTCTGGTGCCTATTGGTACTTGATTATTGCCAGTGTGGCGGTGGTTTTGTTGGAAAACAAAAACCCGGTGCGCACCGTGGCGTGGGTGTTGCTGTTGTTGTTTTTACCCTATTTTGGGCTGTTGCTGTATGTTGTTTTTGGCCGAAGTTTTAAGCGCCAAAGCCGCCTTTCGCGCAAAATGCACTCGCAACTGATAAGCCAAACCAAGAGTGCCCGCACCCAATTGGAACCGATAAACGACTCGCTGATACAAAAATACCAACCTCTTATCAACCTGTTGCACAAAACAGCCGCTTCGCCCCTTTCTACCAACAACCAAGCAGACATTTATACCGATGGCAAAACCCTGTTAACCGATATGCTTAGGGACATTGAACAGGCCAAGCATCACATTCATGCCGAATATTACATTTTGGAAAGCGACGAAACGGGTAATGCGTTTAAGGATGCGCTGATAAAAAAGGCGCAAGAGGGGGTAAAAGTAAGGCTCATTTACGACGATTTGGGCAGTTGGCATTTAAAAAATTCGGCCATCAGAGAAATGAAAAAGGCCGGCATCAGGCTGTTTTCGTTCTTTAAAATTAGATTTCCTTACTTTACCACCAAACTAAACTACCGCAACCACCGAAAAATTGTGATTATTGACGGTAAAATTGGGTATTTAGGGGGCTTTAACATTGCAGACCGATACACCAAGGGATTGCAATGGGGTGTTTGGCGCGATACGCATATCAGGGTACAAGGAAACGGCGTTATTAGCTTGCAGAACATATTTAGGGCCGATTGGTCTTACATGACCAAACGCGTGTTTAAAAGCGACCAATATTTTCCGGTTTCGCCCACTCCAAATAATTACTTTATGCAAATAGTGGGCAGTGGGCCGGACATGGATTGGCAAACCATTATGCAAGGCTACTTGCACGCCATTATGCACGCCAAAAAGTACATTTACATACAAACGCCCTACTTTTTGCCAAACGAGAGTATTACCAATGCCATAGAAATGGCGGCCTTGCGTGGCGTGGATGTTAGGTTGATGATTCCTTTTAGAAGCGACGAACGCGTTGCTTTTGAGGCTTCTATTTCGTACATGGAAAACATTTTAAAAAGTGGCGTAAAGGTACTGCAATACCAAAAAGGATTTATTCACAGCAAAACCATGGTTATAGACGGCGAGCTAAGCGTGGTGGGTACTGCCAACATGGATTTGCGCAGTTTTGAGCAAAATTTTGAGGTAAATGCCTTTATCTACAACACACAAAAAGCGCAAGAGCTTACCAAAATATTTATGCACGATGCCCAAAGTTGCCGAAAACTATCGTATTGGCGTTGGAAAAGACGCCCTGCATGGCGTAAAATGTTGCAATCCATGGCGCGTTTATTAAGTCCTGCCTTATGACAAAACGCATTTTTTTAGTGGGGTATATGTGCGCTGGCAAAACCACCATAGGTATGGCTTTGGCACAGAAATTGGGCTACAGGTTTATTGACTTGGACCAATACATAGAACAGCAACAAGGCAAAAGTGTTTCGGCTATTTTTGCCGAAAAAGGTGAGGCGTATTTTAGGCAATTGGAGCGCCAAGCCTTAACAGATATGTTTTTGTTAGACAACGTAGTGGTTGCCACAGGCGGTGGTACACCGTGCCAAGGCAACAACATGGCCTTAATGAACCAAAACGGCATTACGGTATTTTTAAACCCAAGCATAGACCAATTGGTGGAACGCTTGGAAATAGGCAAAAGCACGCGTCCGCTATTAAAAGACAAAACACCTACACAAATGCGCCATTTCATCGAACAAATGATGCTGCAAAGACTTCCCTACTACACACAAGCCCAATACACCTGCAGCGGCCACTTAGAAACAGGTGCATTGGAAATTACACAGCTATTATATTGAAGTCCGATAATATTATTTTAAAATCCTTTTGAGGAGAGCAGATGCAGGTATAAGTAATAGAAGCGCAGAAGCAATTGAGATATATCCAACCGACTGGTATATACGATTTACTGTTGATAGTACAGAATTTAATAAACTTATATCTGACAGCACATTATCCTTATCACAAATACCACTTGACTACGAAATTATACAAGAAGGAGATTATTTAGAAGAGTTTCAACAAGCAGATGTTAAGACACTATACGCCACTGTAAAACCAGGATACACCAATCCTTATGACATTGAGTTTGAAATTTTAGAAGAACTATTTATACCTGAAAATAGCGAATACTATTCAGAAACCGACATTAGCAGTTCTATTATTGAAAACAGGGCTTTAAACAAAAAACTAATTGACAATGACCTTGTTAATGCTTTAATAATACAATCCTTTGTTTTAACTGGCAATGAGAATCAATTGCCCGACAAAAACACAGTGAAAGAGCGCAAAATGTATGAAGAATGCGTCGAAAAGAAATTTTTGTGGTGGAGATGGACTGATTGCGATACATACTACTACCCAGAAGGTTTTGTAAAATATGAAACCCCCAAGGGGTACGAACCTGTTAAAGGGGTAAAAATGGTAATGTGGAGATGGTTCTATAGAATTGAAGTTACCACCGATGCAAATGGTTATTTTATTAGCGACACTAGACTAAATCATTTATTGGCAACTAACAATGTGCAATATTACCTAAAAATGGAAGGACAAAATGGACAAAATCGCTGGTCGCAAAATGTTAGTATATGTGGTGCATTATGCTTTTGGAATGACAATTTCAATTTGGGGAGTTTTTCTCCAAATATGAATGAATTTAAAATAGGCGTAAATCACAAAGCATGGGGGAAATGCTTAGTAAATAATGCGATC
>JAFOWX010000083.1 GCA_017391905.1 Paludibacteraceae bacterium
GTAGCCAACAGCATGGAAGATATGATGTTGTATGCGGCTGGTATCTGTTTGGCGCTATATGTGCTTAGTATGTTACTCTTCGTCTTCGTCGCCCGAAACAGGAAGCCCCAATAGCTTGCGTTCTTTGCGGCGTAAGTAGTACACAATACCAAATTCTTTGGATTTTTCTTGCATTTGCTCTACACCCTCCGGAGCAAATGCTTCTTCTATCTCGTTCCACAATTGTAAAATAGCCGCATCTACTTCTTTGCGCATGGCTTGGATGTTATCCAAATACCTGCCTGCGTTTTTTTGCGAAACCTTTTTAATTTGGTAAGCATCGGCAAATTGATCAAAATGTACCTTTACCTTACCTATAGACGGATTGTAAATAGCGGCTCCTGGGCTTTGGCGCAAGCGTTCCATTTCGCCATCTATGATGTTTTTGCCCCACTCCATAAGCAATGCCTCGGTACTTAAATCGGGCACGGTGTAGTTATCGGGCAAAAGCTTATACATGAGTTTTTTTTCGGGCTTAATTTCGTTTCTAAGGCAAGAAAGATTTAATACCTGAATAAAGTGCGATACGTACATGCGTGCCGTTTTTACCAATAGTTGGTACTTGGCGTTTTTTTCCGATTGCGCATTGACGGCCATTTTGTAGTCTGCAATGGCACGTTCAAAGGTGGGAATAAGACCCCTCACAATATTGGCTGTTCTGGCACTGAACGGAACAGCAGACGACCCTAATTTGTCGTATTTTTCTTTGGCTATTTTCATGGCACGCAAGCGTGCGGCGTCTGTATTGGGGAGTCTTCTGTACGGCATAAAACGTGATTTTTAAGGTTTTATGCCCTAAAAATAACACGTTTTATTGGAAATACCATACTTTAAAGCAGAAAATTGCAGTTACTTATTTCTGCCCATGAGTTTATTGGCAAAATTCACCAATATATCTTTCTTATTGTCAGGTAGTTGTATATTTTCCAAACTTCCGACTGATTTTTCAAAATATTGTTGAATGGCCTCTTCGCAACGAACATCCACTTGCAAGTCTTTGTAAATGGCCAGCACGGATGCAACCTTTTGTTCAAAGCAAGATTCGTTGTTGCAATCCATCCATTTTTCCAATTGGTCACGTTGCTCCTTGTTTGCTTTTTGCAAGGCGGTAAGCATTAAAAAGGTCTTTTTGTTGCAGCAAATATCGCCACCTATTTTTTTGCCAAACACGGCTGCATCGCCAAAGCTATCCAAGTAGTCGTCGCGCAACTGAAAGGCTAACCCTAAATTGATGCCGTAGTTATAAAGAGCTTGGGCGTCTTGCTCCGAAGCACCGCCTATGATAGCCCCCATTTTTAAGGCAGCAGCCAACAAAACAGCGGTTTTAAGGCGAATCATTTCCAGGTATTGTGGAATACAAACAGTTAAGTCGTTTTCAAAATCAACGTCGTATTGTTGACCCTCGCAAACCTCAACGGCAGTTTGCGAAAACAAGCCAAACAAGGCAGGTTGTTTGTCTAAGGGAGCTTGTTGCAACAATTGATAGGCTTTAATCAGCATGGCATCGCCCGAAAGAATGGCGGTGTTATCGTTCCATTTTTTGTGTACGGTGGGCATGCCTCTGCGGGTATCGGCGCGGTCCATCACATCGTCGTGCAGTAGGGTAAAGTTGTGAAATACCTCTACGGCAAGTGCTGCCGGCATGGCTTGGCTCTTATCGCCTCCAAATAACTCGCACGCCAATAACGTAAGTACGGGACGTATGCGTTTGCCACCCAACGAAAGAACATACTCAATGGGCTGGTAAAGTCCTTGGGGTTCCATACTCCAGTTTAATGCGGCTACTTGCTCTTCTACCTGTTGTTGCAATTGTTTTATCATAATACGCGGAATTAGTGAGGGCTTAGTTTAGTTGGTTTTCAATAATATCAGCCATTACGTCTTTTATGTCCAAACCGGCTGCACGCACTTGTTGTGGAATAAAGCTGGTGGCTGTCATGCCTGGTGTGGTGTTGGCTTCCAACACAAAGGGAACACCTTGGGGCGAAATAATATAATCGATACGCACAATGCCTTTGCAACCCAAAATATCGTAGTATTTAGCGGTTTGGCGTTGTACCTCGACGGTAAGCTCATCGGAGATACGAGCAGGGGTAATTTCGGTTACTTGGCCGTTGTATTTGGCATCGGTATCAAAAAATTCGTTTTCCGATACTACTTCGGTAATGGGGAACACCACGGTTTTGTTGTGGGTTTTATACATGCCACAAGTAATTTCGGTTCCTGCCAAAAACGACTCGATGATAACCTCGTTTCCTTCGCCAAAGGCAAGGGTAATGGCATCTGGCAGTTGGGCAGCTTCTTTTACTTTGGTTACACCAAAACTGCTACCGCCTACGTTGCTTTTTACAAAGCAGGGCAAGCCTACGGTTTTCAAAATATCGTTGCTGTTGTAGCTTTCGCCTTTGCGCAACAACACCGATTGGGCAATGTTGGCACCAAAGGCTTGTAAATAGCGGTTGCACACAAATTTATTAAAGGTAAGCGAAGCCGACAACACGCCACAGCAAGAGTATTTTAAGCCAATCAAGTCAAAATAACCTTGCAAGATGCCGTTTTCGCCGGGTGTGCCGTGAATGGTAATGTAGGCAAAATCAAAGCATTGTTTTTGGCCATTTTGTACAAACGAAAAATCGTTTTTATCAATGGGATATTGTTCTGTTTCGCTCACCACAGCGTTCCATTCGTTGCCAATAATGGTTACAATGGTGGTTTTATATACTGTTTCGTCTATAAACGATTTGATTCCTTGCGCACTTTTTAGCGATACCACCACTTCTGACGAATCGCCCCCCGCAACAATTGCAATGTGTTTCATTCTCTTTTTTTAAAATTATCTGCAACAAAGGTAATAAATTTTGACTAATCGACTATTTTTTCGCTCCGTTTTTAATGCTCAAATCATTGCATAACTCAACCTTTTTCTCTATATTTGTACGTTTATTTGCCTGTTCATTTTTTAGGGTAAATAAACGTACATTTTTTTAAAACAAAACTTCAAAAACAACATAATGGAAGAACAAGAAAAAGTAAACGCAGCCGAATATGGTGCCAGCAGTATTACCGTGTTAGAGGGGTTAGAAGCCGTTCGTATGCGTCCCGCCATGTACATTGGCGACATTAGTATAAAAGGGTTGCATCACTTGGTGTACGAAGTGGTTGACAACTCTATCGACGAAGCCCTTGCAGGCTATTGCACCGACATTGAAGTAAGCATCAACGCCGACAATTCGATAACCGTAAAAGACAACGGCCGTGGTATCCCGGTAGATATGCACGAAAAAGAAGGAAAATCTGCCTTAGAGGTGGTAATGACCGTTTTGCACGCCGGTGGTAAGTTTAACAAAGACAGCTACAAGGTATCCGGCGGTTTGCACGGTGTAGGTGTATCTTGCGTAAACGCCCTTTCTACCTATTTGCGCGCCGAAGTATGCCGCGATGGCAAACGCTACATGCAAGAATACAGCATTGGTAAACCCCTTGCTCCTATTGCCGAAATTGGCACATCAGATAGCACCGGTACTACCGTAACCTTTAAACCAGACGGCAGCATCTTTACCGTTACCGAATACAAATACGATATTTTGGCTAACCGTTTGCGCGAATTGGCCTTCTTAAATGCAGGTATTCGCCTAACCCTTACCGACTACCGCGTTAGCTTAGATCATCCCGAACCAAAAAGCGAAGTATTCTACTCTAAAGACGGTTTGAAAGAATTTGTTCTTTACTTGGACGAAACCCGCGACAAACTGTTTGAAGACGTTATCCACGTACAAACCAACAAGGGCGAAACTCCAGTAGAAATTGCGCTTATTTACAACACCGGTTACACAGAAAACATCCACTCGTACGTTAACAACATTAACACCATTGAAGGTGGTACTCACTTAGCTGGTTTCCGCCGTGGTTTGACTCGTACCCTTAAAAAGTACGCCGAAGACAACAAAATGCTCGAAAAATTGGAAAAACAAAAAATTGAGCTAAACGGCGATGACTTCCGCGAAGGTTTAACGGCTGTGGTATCTATCAAAGTAGCCGAACCTCAATTTGAAGGCCAAACCAAAACCAAATTGGGTAACAACGAGGTAATGGGTTCTGTAGATGCCGCTGTAAGCGAAGCTTTGGGCAACTACTTGGAAGAACACCCCAATGCCGCCAAAACCATTATTGAAAAGGTTATTTTGGCCGCAACCGCTCGCCACGCTGCCCGCAAAGCACGCGAATTGGTACAACGCAAATCGCCCCTAAGCGGTGGTGGCTTGCCCGGCAAATTGGCCGACTGCTCCAGCAAAGACCCTGCCGAATGTGAAATTTTCTTGGTCGAAGGTGACTCTGCAGGTGGTACTGCCAAACAAGGTCGCGACCGTGCAACCCAAGCTATTTTGCCTTTGCGTGGTAAAATTTTGAACGTAGAAAAAGCCATGCAACACAAGGCTTTTGAAAGCGAAGAAATCCGCAACATTTACACCGCATTGGGTGTTACCATAGGTACAGCCGAAGACAGCAAAGCCCTTAACATGGAAAAACTACGTTACCACAAGGTTATCATCATGACCGATGCCGACGTGGACGGTAGCCACATTGCCACTTTGGTGCTAACTTTCTTCTTCCGCTACATGAAAGAGTTGATTGAAAACGGACACGTTTATATTGCTACTCCTCCCCTATACTTGTGCAAAAAAGGCAAAATTGAAGAATATTGCTGGGACGAAGCACAACGCATGGCCTTTATTGAAAAATACGGTGGCGGTAGCGAAAGCGGTTTGCATGTTCAACGTTACAAAGGTTTGGGTGAGATGAACGCCGAACAGCTAAAACAAACCACCATGAGCAAAGAAGGCAGAACGCTTCGCCAAATTACCATTGAAAACGCCGCTGCTGCCGACCACATTTTCTCCATGCTTATGGGCGACGATGTAGAGCCACGCCGCGAGTTTATCGAAGCCAACGCTACTTACGCACGCATTGACGCATAAGCAATGAAAGTAGCCGTTTTTTGCTCGTCGAGCGATACCATAGCCGAGGACTACCGCCAAATGGCGCGTAGCCTCGGCTCTTTGTTAGCCCAAAAAGGACACGAACTGATATACGGAGGTACACCTTGTGGCCTAATGGGCGACGTAGCAGAAGCCGCTGCACAGCAAGGCGGATGCATAACAGGCGTTATTCCCGAAAATTGGAAAGATTCTGCGTGGGTAAACCCACACAATACCCAAAACGTTTTTGTACAAAATTTAGCACACCGCAAGCAGCTTATGAGCCAAATGGCAGACGTGTTTGTGGTACTACCCGGTGGCATTGGCACATTGGACGAAGCCTTTAGCCTGATGGCTATGCACCAAATAGGCGAAACTACTAAGAAAGTATATTTTGTTAATACAAACGGCTTTTTTAACGGCATAGAGCAACAACTAAATCACTGCTTAGCAGAAAACTGCATGACCATGAATAGTGTGAGTGCCTATCAATTTGTAACCCACCTGAACCAAATTCCTTTATGATTGCCTTACAACGCACCATTTCTTACCTACAGCTATTAGCTGGAAGTGTTTTGTTTTTATGCACCCCCTTTTTTTATAATAACATTACACGCTGGTCGTTGTTTTTGTTTGCAGGACTATCTGTCATAGATTGTATTGTAAATAAACGCTACCAAAACAACCCTATTTTTAGCCTACAAAAACTTCCTTTTTGGGCTTGTATTGTTTACTACCTGCTGCAGTTTATTTACTACCCCATGGAGCAAGACTTGCAACATTGGTCTTTTTTGGCCGAAAACAGGCTTTCCTTTTTAATTTTTGGCATCTTAGGGTTATTGGGAGCACCCGTTATCAAAGCCAAACACCTATCCTTTTTAAGCATTGCAGGCTCTTTAGGCATAATAGGTTACTTACTCTACAACACAGACCTAACCACTACCTATTGGATAGAAAGCATGAACGCTTTTAGAGCGCAACACGTACAGGCCCACATGCTTGTCAATATGTTTATGAACATAGCCATAGCCTGCTGTTTTTGGCGCATAAAAAAGCAAACCAATTGGTATAAAACGGCATTATACGTTGCACTCATAGCCCTATTCTTTGGTTTTATTTACTTATCGGGAGGCAGAAGTGGCGCTATAGGAAGCGGAGTTGTGGTTATTATTGGCTTGCTGTACCTGTTTAAGCAATACACTTATTTAAAGTATATATGCTCATTTATCATAGCAGTTTGCCTGGTAGGAGTAATGTATATAGCCAATAAAAAAGAGAATGATTTGTCGCGCTTTGAGAACAACCTAAGGTTTACTATTTGGCACGAAACACTTCACGTTATTAAAGAGCAACCCATAATAGGATACGGGGCAAGCACGGCTGCCAGCAAAATAGCCACCACCTTTGCCCAATCCGAACAAATTAAAAAGGATACTTTTCTAATTGAACACGCACAAAGCGATACTATAGTAGGTGCACACCCACACAACCAACTACTGCATGGCATTTTGGAATACGGCATTGCAGGGTTGCTTTGCGCGCTTGTATTGCTATTTGGTCCCATTACCTACACGCTACTAAACAAAAGCAATATCATGCTAACCGCTCTCTGTCTGGCTATTGTTATTCAACTGCAAACAGACGTAATAAGGGGAGCTTTTGGCGATTTTTCTTTTCAGTACTACCTGCTATTTATCATGGCGTACGCCCAGCAAAGTGCTAAAAAAGTAATATGCGGCTAACACAGGCTTTTTATAACGCCACAAGATACGTGCAGCTATAACGGCTTCGCGGTTACGAATAGCCCCCATAGACAGCGTACCTGTTCCGTACAAGCCCACTACGTAGTGCCTGATTTTATTTACGGCAAACTCAAAGTTCAGCCTTTTTTGCGCATTGGAAGTATTACTGATAGAAGTACCGGAAATGCGATATACCGCTGTATTTTGTGCCAAATAATGTATCTTGCTAAAGCGAGCTAACGAAAGCCAAACCGGGTAATCGAAGGTTTTAAAATCCAGCCTTACATACTCGTCTATGTTGCAATACGCATCAAAAAGACTTCGTCTAAAACAAGTCGTGGGCGAATAAATAATGCTTCGAAGCAGCAGGTACGAATACATATCGTGGCTGTGTTTGGCAACAATGCCTGCTACGTTATCTGCCGGCAACAGCACATCATCTTGCAAGAAAGAAACACCCGTAAACGAAAGTCCATACTCCGGATTAGCATCCAAAAAATCCACCTGTTTTTGCAACTTTAACACATCCGTCCAATAATCGTCGCTCTCCAACACCGCTATGTATTGGCCTTTTGCCGCCAACAAAAGTGTCTGGTAATTGCGCATCAAACCTTGATTGGCAGGCTTTGCAATAAAGGTAATTTGATTAGGATATTTTGCCTGGTATTGCGCCGCTATTTGCGCCGTAGCATCGGTAGAAGCGTCGTCGCATATACACAACTCGGTAGGAAAACCACACTGCTGTGCCAAAAACGATTCTATGGCTTGCGCAATGGTTTTCTCGTGGTTATAGGTGGGCATTAAAACACTTACTTTCATAGCGTCTCAAATACTTTTTCCCAGCAATCCACAATGGATTTTACCGAGAATTTTTCTACCTCTTTTAACGACTCCGCATGGAATTGGGCACGAAGCTCCTCATTTAGCATCACCTTATCCAAGGCTTGCGCCAACGCGTCCACTTGCAAGTAAGACACCAACAAGCCTGTTTTTTGGTGCGAAACGATATCGGCAGGGCCCGTAGGGCAATCGTAACTAACTATGGGCAAACCCATGGCCATGGCCTCGATGAGCACCAAAGGCAAACCCTCGTGGTGAGACGACATAGCATACACCGATGCGTCTTTGTATTGTGCCACCACGTCTTTTTGCAGTGGCAACATCTCAATGGATGCATGCAAATCCAACTTGGCAATTTCTGCCTCCAACATGGTTTTTTGCTCGCCTGCACCAATAATACGCAACTTCCACCCCTCTTTTCGGGCCTGAGTAAGATGCCAGGCACGAATTAAATCGACAAAATTCTTTTGGGGCGAAAACCTGCCTATTGCCACGCATATTTTTTTATCCATGGGCGAAGGCTCTGAGGCGTCTATGGTAACGGGATTGTATATACAAAGAGCATGTTTAGCTCCAAATTGGGTTTTATAGGCCTGCGCATCGGGCGTAGTAAGGGTAACTATCAAATCTGAAAACTTGGCCGCTATTTTGCGCGATAAGCGGTGACCTAAGTGCCAGTTTACCCCCACGTTAAAGTGTTCCCACGTAATAACCTTATACCCTTTGGCAGCCGGGATGTTTACAAAACTTCTGCCTGCATCCACAATAACCACCACGTGGGGCTGTATCTGCTTGTACAAGCGTTTCATCAACACAATGCGCCTTATGTCCCTTATGGGAAATGGGTATTTGTCTTTGGTGGGTGCCAGGTAGTGCAATTTTACCCTGCTATCCATTTCAAAAAAGGTTTCCTTGTCGCCTCCCACAAAAGAAACAACATGCACTTGGTGTCCTCTTTGAACCAATTCTTTGGATAATATGGCAGTTACGCGTTCGGTACCTCCCGAATGATTCAGGGCCTTAATGCTAAATACTATTTTCATGGCGTATATGGTTGATGAGTGTATCTATTATCCCTTTGTCTTTTTGCACGCTAAATTTTCGGGCAAACAAAAAAGGCGATTGCGTCAGGTATGAAAAATCTTGGCTGGTATAAGTGTAAGGGTCGCCCCTTTTCCAATCAATGGCACGCACTACGTCTTGGTATGTTTTTTCTATAAAGGTGTCCAAAAAAGAGCTCTCAAAACGTTTATTGGCATTTGGCATGTTTAGGTACAAGGTTTGCAAAAACACCTCGTCTGCACAAAACGTATCTTTAAAAGTTTGTTGAATCCATGCTTTTTGGGAGCAAACGTAGCGAGCCATGCTGTCTGTTATATCAAAGTAAGCCGAACCTATGCCATACACCATAGGGGTATGAGGGTGTTTGGAGCGGAACAACCGCTGCAACAACACACCTGCTCGGCGTATTTTTTTCTCCCAAAAACCTCTGTACAATTTATCCTGAAACGGGTATTTAAACAGCACGCGTTCGTAGTCTTTTACCGTCCATGTATTGATGCTGATAAACTCCACCCCTGCGTGGGCATCAAAAAATTGCAAAATTTCCCGGGTGGATTTTAGGGGCAAATCTACCCCTGTAAGCAAGTGGTAGTAAGCATACACACCGGTATTGGTGGCCGCTTCTAACAACACAAGTTCTGCTTGAATTTGCGAAAAACCGCCCCAATGTACATCCGTTTGGGCGGTAAAATAGAGTTTGCCTTTTTGTACCACCTGTTGCAAATCGCTTTGCTGTATGGCGGATTTAGCATCTATATGCAGAAAAAAATCATGCCTTTCATGATCCAAC
>JAFOWX010000084.1 GCA_017391905.1 Paludibacteraceae bacterium
CCCAACCCTTCTTTGTGTTTGATTTTACAAAGTTCATAGCTTCACGAAGCAACATTAGTACATTGCCAGTAAACTCTGCATCATTGATAGCATCGCCTTTTGCTTTTCCATCCCATCGAGTACAATACAAACGAGACTGTCACATAGGACAATCATCGGCAAACAAAGCACCTGCATTCGTGAGATTTCCTGAATTGGTAACAAGCCCAAACGACAGAAGATATTTCTTATTCCATTCCTGGCTTGTTCGAGTTTTGAATGTGTTAGCCAAGATAGTAAAGGCATAATCTTCTGCTTTATAGTCCGTATGAAGAGAGTCGTATGTTTTATTTGAACCCTTCAAAACCAGACGCACCATCTGTTCTGCTGTTGCAGGTAAACTTTCATCACCTATACGAATAAAAGCCACACGCTGACCATCACCAACATAATAATAGGGTGTGTAGCTACCTGCACAAACTTTGAGTTGCAAGATTTCATGACCGTTTATCTCTTGCGGAATCATTTCAACATCAGGAAGTGGATCCATATAATCACGGATTTTACAGCTGATGGATTCACAAACGTATTGTACGTCATCCAACCCCTTAACAATACCATCATTATCAATACCAAAGAACAGGGAGCCACCTAATCCATTGGCAAAAGCACTTACACTCTTCAACCAACTTTTAGGTTTCTTCTCTTCAAGCATCAACTTAAAATCGTATGCCGTACACTCGCTTATCAATTTTTCTAATTCCATATATGATATAGTCAATCGTTATATTGCTAAGATTTCCAAACTATTATTTGCAAAGGTACTAAAGAATAATCAAAATTAAGAAGATTCAGACGAAATAACGTTAAACAGTACACAAATAGCTTTTAATCCTTATTTTTTCAAATAACAAAGAGATGAATATAATAGAGATAAGAACATCCAATATAAGGTTTTCTATAGAATAACTTGGATGATTTTAGACTTAATTGAAACTATTAAGATCTACTCAAGACAAACAAGCATGGGGCTCTCTCATTATGAGATTCTCATGTAATGGCATTTGCTAGCACTCAGTCTATTATAAGAATTTCATTACAGTTTGTTAAATGCTAATTAAGAAAGGAACTTATATCGTATCTATAACCAGATAGGGTTAAGTTGTTTAAAAGCACTGATTTCTTGGTAAGAAATGATATTATTTGCGATAAAAGCAGTACTTTTGCAATGAAATGGGATTCTCATAATGAGAGATTCCCACAAAAAAAGTAGAAATTATTCCCAAAGTAATGGCAAAAAGGAAATATACATATATTGATCTATTCTCTGGTTCAGGTGGATTCTCGTTAGGATTTGACAATGCTAATTTCGAGAATATATTTTCTGTGGAGTTCAATCATGACATCTGTGAGACTTACAGACATAATTTCCCATCACATACACTTCTGGAATGTGATATAGCTGATTTAACAGAAACAGAGATAAAGAAAATTGTTGGCAAGCGAAAGGTTGATGTTGTTATTGGAGGACCTCCATGTCAAGGTTTTAGTATGGCTGGTAATATTGGACGTAAGTTCATAGACGATCCAAGAAACCATCTATTCCAAGAATTTGTGCGAATAGTCAAGATTATTTCTCCAACATGTTTTGTAATGGAGAATGTAGCACGACTATATACCAGACTTAATGGGCAGACACGTAACGAAATTATTGAATGTTTCAAGAGTCTGGGATATGTTGTAGAAGCCAAAGTCGTTTGTGCGTCAGATTATGGAGTTCCACAGAATCGTTACAGAGTATTATTCATTGGAAAAAAGACGGATGATAATAATTATGAAATTGCATTTCCCGCAAAATCAAACAAGCCAGCACCTACTATCAAAGATGCTATAGGTAAATACCCTGCATTGGAAAGCGGAGAATCTTCTGATATCGTCAACCACGAGGCTATGGTTCATTCACAACAGATGATTGAAAAGATGTCATATGTGAAAGATGGAGGTAGTCGTGATGACATTCCAGTAGAAATTCGCCCACAAAAAGGAGATATAAGAAAGTACATTCGCTACGATAGTACAAAACCGTCTATTTGTATTACAGGGGATATGCGAAAAGTTTTTCATTATTCTCAAAATCGTGCTTTGACTGTACGAGAATTGGCTGCAATTCAGACCTATCCCGATTCATTTGTATTTCTAGGTAGCAAGATTCTACAACAACAAATGGTAGGCAATTCCGTACCTCCACTTCTTGCAAAAGCTATCGCTGATGCAGTTAAAACTATGCTATGATGAGTTATCCTACTATAAATTATATCGGCAATAAGGAGAAAATAGTATCATGGATAATATCCCTGATACCTAAAGATGTTACATCAATTTTTGATGTATTCTGTGGTGGTTGTTCGGTGGGATATGCAGCAAAACAAAAAGGTTTTACAGTATATACAAATGATATCTTGACCATCAACTATTACATTGGCAAAGCACTCATAGAGAATGAGAGTATCAGTTTGGGCAAAGATGATGTTGATCGTATATTTCATGGAGAACCATTCGAAGGGTTTATGTTTGAGAACTACGCAAATAAGTTCTATTTCCCAGAGGAATGTATGCAACTTGATTTGTACAGAAAAAATATCCTTCAATTTGAAAATGAATATAAGCGAGCTCTTGCTTTTATCTTAATGAGAAGAGCTATGATTAGAAAAATGCCTTATTCCAGATTTACAATTCGTTGGGATAAGATATGTCAATTACGTGATGAGCAGTATAGCTATGAGCATTATAAAAGGCCACGCTCATATCACAACAAATCATTCCGTTTTCATTTCGAGGATAACATGGATGAATATAACTCTTCTATTTTCTCCAATAAAAAGCACAATAAAGCATATAACTTAGATGTATTTGATGCGATTCAGACAGTTGATGCTGATGTGATTTATTTAGATCCACCTTATGCTGGAACTATGAATGATTATTTCGGCTTTTATGGTTTGTTGGATTCATATATAAATGGCAGACAAACTGTTCCATTTGAGAATAATTTTATGGATAGAAAGACGATTGTTGAGCAGTTTGACAAGTTGTTTAGTTCTCTATCGAAATTCAAATATTGGATGCTTAGTTACAATAGCCGATCTAAACCAGCAAAAGATGAGTTGCTTTCTATCATTTCTAAATATGCTTCTTCGGTAGAAGTGTATGAGATGCCGTATGCTTACAAGGTTACGGGCAAGGAGAAGAAAAACAAAGATGTAGAGTATTTATTTATCGCAAGGAGTAAGTCATATGGCAAATAAGATAGATCAAATATACGAAGATTATTGGGCATATACAGCAGCCTGGACTGATTTGAATGGAGATAAATTCCTCAATGTTCTTCGTTGCTGCATTAACTTTTTTGATGCCCATGATATAAATAACTACTCTTCTGAATTTTATGACAAACTTCAACATGAAGTTCAACTTATAACGGGAATTGGTGGAGCATCCGTAAGAAAAGGAATCAATCAAATGGTAAAGATAGGATTCTTGAAACCTTATCTTAATGGATATGTTCCAGAGGCCAAACTCTATATACAAGCAGTTACAGAGAGAAAAAGGTACTCTTTACTTTCAAAAACAGTATATAGTTATGGCAATTTTCTAAATTCTATGACTAGCCCATCTGTTGAAGGAAATGGTCAAATTAAATTCTTATTAAAGACTCTTGAAGAGGTTGGATGCATTGATAAACGTGCCCTTATTTCCTTAATGACTGTAGATTTAGATGATTATCCCAAAGGTTACTTAACAAAAGAAGAACTTGATGCCGTATATCAAAGAGTCGTAGATATTGACTTTATAGAACGAAAGTATAATCAATTAGGACATCTAATGAATCTATTGAGTAAACTTGACGATTTGAAATCTCATGATGGAGCGTTGTATTTTAAAACCGATGCAGATAGACTTTTTGGTGATGACTCTGAAACAAGAAAGAATGTTCGTGATCCATATCTTCAGCGAGTATATAAATCTGAATTAGAAGATGAGAGTATTGCTTTTTATAAAAGCGAAACACCCAAGTGTATGCTTGAGGGCATATCGCATCCGGTTTTGATAGCAAGTCATATTAAGCCATATAAAGATTCTAATAGTGAGGAGGCATTTGATGTAAATAACGGATTGTTATTGAGTAAAAATACCGACTCCTTATTCGACCTGGGATATATAACATTTAATAACGATGGTACGATTTGTCCATCAAGGGTACTATCAAATGATGTCATTGAACATATAACACAATTCCGTTTGAATGAGCATTTCATCAACGAAAAAAGGTTGGATTATATGGCATATCATCGAGCACAAGTATTCGAGAAAAGATACAATTCATATCTGGCCAAGAAATACATTTTTGAGGCCATGTAATTTAGAACTATTATCTTATGCAGATTTACGAACAATATTGGAGTTATACGGCCGCATTTACAGATTTATTTGGAACAAAAGCCGTAACATCATTGAAGATATGTGTTGATTTCTTAGATGTCCATACAAACGATTTATATACAAAAGAATTATATGAAGAGTTACAGACAGAGATTAAGGCTGTTCTTCAAATAGATTACATATCTATTCGCAAAGCAGTAAATCAGTTTGTCAAATTAGGTTTCCTAAAACCGTTATTAGCTGGGTATCCATCAGAAACGAGAGAATTCTTAATGGCATCCTCTAATGCTAAAAGAAAAAGCATCTTATCAAAAATCGTATATAAGTATGCCAACTTTGATAATTCAATGACTAGTCCTATATACGGTGAAAAGCGTCAAATAAACTTTGTTTTAAAAACTTTAGAAGAGATAGGACATATATCAGAGAAAGAGTTAACTGCAATGATGCTGGTAGATATAAATAGATACCCAAATGGCTATTTAACCCCTATTGAGTTAAGTCAGTATTATCGTTCTGCTGATGCTAATGGTTTTATTGCTCGTAAGTACAACCAAATTTCACACTTGAAAAATTTACTTGGAAAACTTGACGACCTTGTTTCGTGTGATGGAACCATTTATTATGAAACTGACGCAAAGAACCTCTTTGGAGAAAACCTTGAAAATAAGAAAATTATAAAGGAACCATATCTACAACGTGTATACAACTGTGAACTTATTGATGAAAGTAAATCGACTCTTGGCAAATCAAAAGCCGAAAGCATGATTGTCGGTACACAGTCTCAAGCATTAGTACCTGTTCATATAAAGCCGATTATTGAATCAAATGAAAATGAGGCCTTTGATGTGAATAATGGTCTGCTGCTGTCAGGAGAAATTGGAACTCTTTTTGAAAAAGGCTATATGTCTATTGACACAGATGGAACCATTTTGCCATCTATACTATTAAGTGATGATATGCACCAAATATTATCACGAGCGAGACTGAATCCCCAATTCATGAATGAGCAACGTATGGACTATTTGGATTTCCATAGACATCAGGTTTTTGCCGATAGATAACAAAATAACTAGCCCTATGTTGAAGCCTGAAGATTTTACCTCTCTTCTTGAATACAATGATATATCATTAAGAGATTATCAAAAAGAAAATAAGAGTAAGATATATGAGCTATGGAAAGAGAAACGTTCTGTAATGCTTCAGATGCCTACGGGTACAGGAAAAACAAGATTGTTTTCTTCTCTACTTAAAGATATTCAAAATTATTCAGTTGATAAGGACATTTCTATTGACTGCCTTGTTATGGTGCATCGCCAAGAACTTGTTGAACAAATTGTTGGTGAATTACATCGTAATTATGGTCTTGAAGCAGGTATAATCCAAGCTGGATATAAACAGAATCCAGAAAGGAACATACAGGTGGCATCAGTCCAAACCCTTAGTAGGAGGCTACATATTTGGAAAGAAAAACAATTTGATATTGTGATTGTGGATGAAGCCCACCACGTTCCGGCTGAAAGCTATAAGAATATTATCAATAGTTATCCTACCGCTAAATTGTTAGGCGTTACTGCAACACCATACAGATTAAGCGGAGAGGGATTTACTGACATTTTCGAAGAACTTATAATATCTCCATCTGTTAAGCAATTCATTGAGAAAGGTGTATTGTCTCAGTACGATTATTATTCTGTTAGGGAAAACTCAGAAATTCAGAGAGAATTGGATAGCATCACAACCTTTCAGAATGGTGATTATACTGATGCTGATATGACCCGAGTATGTGACAATGACCATATTCGTGCTCAGATAGTGGAAACATATCAAAAATATGCATTAGGGAAGAAAGGTATTATTTATACTATTAACAAAGTACATAATAAGAATCTATGTTCTGATTTTAATAATGTTGGCATAAGAACCGTTGCTATAGATAGTCAAACACCTTCAGATATCCGTAAAAAATATATAGAGGATTTCAAGCGTGGATTAATAGATATTATCTGCAATGTCAACATTTTCTCAGAAGGATTTGATTGTCCTGACATAGAGTTTATTCAGCTAGCCCGACCTACACAATCATTGTCTATGTATCTGCAACAGATAGGTCGAGGTCTTAGGTCTTCTAAAGGAAAAGAAAAGTGCTTGTTCTTGGATAATGTCGGGCTATATAATCGTTTCGGTCTTCCATCTGCAAATAGAAAGTGGATGTACCATTTTTTAGGACATGATGAAGATTATAAAATTGGCAAGAAAAAAGGTGGCAATAAAAGGCCACGAAAGGAGAGGGATTTAGACGAGGGCAATGAGCAAGTTCTTTTAATAGAGACGACCACTGGATTAAAATATGAAAAACAGCGTTCCATTGAACTTTTCAAAAACTTTTCTCATTTGAATGACTTGCTTATCCAACGAGATAATATTGCTCTCCATACTCTTGAACAAGAATTCTCTAAAGAAGGCAAGAGTGCATTATGCTTTGATGGTAATAAAGTAAGTGTATGGCAAGATAGAAATAGTGAGAATTTCTGGAATATAGAGTACTATCTTAAGAATTTCCAATTCCGTTTTGAACATGAGCTTGAGACAAGACATCTTAAAGATGAAGCCGAACTCAATCGTTGGTTAACGTTCAGATTTTTAAGGATACGAGAAGAAATTGAATCGAAGGATATTTATGCTATAAAGAGAGAACTTCAAAATACTAATCAAGATAAGAATTACATTCTTGATATGTATAACCGTTGGTATGATAATGAAACGGATATACCATTTGATAGAAATCCTATTTTGGAACAGCTTTTAAGTCAAACATACGATTTTATGTTTGAAAAGGATAGCGGTAATCGAGTGTTTCAGATGATTGTTAATATGGATATGGAAAGACGTAAAATTACATTAGGTAGAGCTAATATTTAGTCATACATATAAACTTGCTGTTTATGTTAAGTCAACACGTAAGATTATAGGTAACTGAAAAATAAAAACAACGGGAACTTTATGGTATCAATTCACATAGTTCCCGTTATTGTATATCTGATTATCAGAGTAATATCTTCTATATTTCGGTTCAAGCGTGAAGCCCTGCACTGTCGCTCGCTTCACGGTTAGAGGCCCTGAGATTGCCTTGCAAGTCGAAACGAGCAACGCATAAGCCCCACGCCGATATGTAATCATAGTACACAAGACACCCTTTATGCGCGGACATGGTACACCATGTCCCTACATTAGGTACTTGCAGATATGAGAATACACACCCACGGGGCATTCACGTTGCTTAGTTTTTGACTTGCTTTTTGAAATTTTCTCAGGATTTCTAACCGTCAAAACCAAAGCGTAGTAAACGCCTTATATTATGTCAGTCCCACCCACCCGCTTTGCAAAGAGCAAAGCATCGGCGTAGGACAACACAAAAGTAAGAAATGATATTGATTTCTCAAATAGATTACTTGCTACTTTTTTCTTTACCCAATATTTTAGTTTCTACTTTTGTAATTATAACTCAAAATATTGGACAAATGTTTACAAAATATAGTCATTACAAAACAACAGCACCCAAATTGCTTTAGGTGCTGTGTATAAGGTTATTCGTTGGGAAGAAGATGTTGTAATTTATAATGAGTTCTGGTTTTCTTTCAGACATAATGTTAGCTTGTTTTTTTGAATACTTCTTCCCATTTAGCTTGCTTAGCAATTGCATTTATACGCATTTTCTCAAACATTTCGTCGTGAACGCGTTTGCTACTCTCGCGAGCCTCTTCTGCCACCTCTTTCATTATTTGAGCTAACATTTCATCCGTTGGTTCCACATTATAACCAAATCTGTATGAATTCAATTCTTTTTCGGACATACGCTAAAATCTTTCTACAAATATATCATTTATTTGTGACTATTCCAAGTAGCTACGAACCGAAGAAATTAAAAAAAGCATCCGGGAGTTGGGGAAAGAACTCTTGGATGCTTTTTAGTGTGTGCACTTTACCTACTTACACGTCTTGTTCTACGTAGGTAAAGGTGGTTTTGCCTATGATAAATTGGTCGCCGTGGTATAGGCGAACACGTACGCCCACTTTAAGGGGTTTGTCTTTTACAAGCACGCCTTTGTCTTCTGTGGCTACCAAATAGATGTTGCCGTACATGGAAATAAGTTCGGCTTGTACCGGAGCTATATCGCTGTTAATATCCCACGACATTTGCAAGTTGCAATCTACAGATTTACCTATACTTACCCTGCGGGTAGAATACGCATTGTTTATCCATTTATACAAGGCTACGTAAGTGGTTTTTATGGGACCTTCTACGCGAAGCATATACCTTTCTGATTTGGGCGAATTTACAGAGATACTCAAGGCTACGCCAATGCAGTAAATAAAGTTACTGTACATAAGCAAATCGCGCGCATCAAAAGACGAGGCAATCATAAAGTTCCACATTAGCATAGACAGCAAGCTAAACACAATGGCGATAGCTGCTCCTATCAAGGCACGTTTTAGTTTGATGCTTGTGCCGTAAGACACCGCAAACACCACCACAAAACCGTTGATTATCCAAGGTATCCAGTCTACAAACAGGTTGGTTCCTTGTATGCTAAAGGCCACAGATACCAAAGCAACAATCAAGAATGATAGGTAACCTACCACAGCGGCAACCAATGCTTTGCATAGCACAAATACCACGCGTTTTAAGCGCCAACCGCCGTTGCTCGACAAGATGCTAAGGAAAAGCGTTAAAAAGAAACTGGTGTACAAGCCGTAGTAAGGCGTATAGTAAATTTTATCGCCCAAAAGGCTCATAATTTCGGTGGCTTGCATGGAATTTGGAACAAGGCCAAAGAAATTGACAATAATGGATGTTATGAGATTATAGCCTATTTCCAAAAAGCGAAGCACGTAAAACAACCACGACAAAATACCGGCATAACAGCCTGCCAACAACCAATTTAGGTAATACGGTGCATTGCGGGTATCGCTTAGTTGTTGTTTGTTGTAGTAGTGGCTGCCTGTTTTGCAATGACGGCCATATTCGGGGCATTTATACTCGTTTTCTTTCCAGCAAGACTCGTGTACCGTGTGCTGGCATTTGGCTACAATGCTATCGCCTACCTGAAACGGTGTTTTGCACATGTAGCAGGTATCGCCCACCAAGTTTTGGTTAAAGGTCATGTTGGTGCCTTTGTACTGGGTAACATATTTGCGTCTAAACAGCTTGTAGCTAATGTAAGGCACGGCATACTGAAATACCAAGTAAATGCCTAACGAAACCAACAAGAACACCACAAATCCACGCACCAAAATGCTACTATTGGGGCGTCCGTTTACCACAATGGGGTGATACAAACTGCCTATTACGTAGTCTCTACTACCCGATGCAATGAGTTGGTTTTGGTAGTAGAATTCCAATTTTAGTACCCTTTTAAAGCCTCTATATACTTTTTGGTCGGGGTTTTCTAAACGTACACGAATATCGGGCCATTCCATTTCGTCTTCGTGCAACATTTCGGCCGAAAGCCTGTTCCACAAAAACTGTTCCAAATAATGTCCGCCGGTGTTGCTGCAAATAATGTTCATAATAGCGGCTGCTTCGCTGCTATTGTTTGCGGCTACATTGGATGCCTGCGCCGTGGTAGCACTTACGGCTGCACCGCTTTGTGGTGTAGTGGCTACTGCTTGCTGAGGGGACAATTGAATGTAGTATATGGGCGAAGTTTCTTTCTCTTCGCTTAGGTTTAGCAAACTACGTTGGTTGGCAAAGTGGTGCTTGTCTAACGGTACGTTGTTTTGGTATGTTTTTCCGTCCGAAAGCACGATAAGTGCCTTTTTCTTGGGTTCTACGTTTTTCCACTTCACATCGTCTCGCAACTCGCCTATTTTGTTTACAATAGAAGCAAACAAACATTTGGGCGAAGGTTTGGAAACAATGTAATTTTCTACCACATAGTCTGTTACCGGAATACTTTGGGTGGTTTGTCCGTTGTACATAAAGGCTACGTATAGGTTATCGTAGGCATATACGTGGCGCAAGTTGTTTACAATGGTACGTTGTTGTTCCAACAGGGTTTCGTCCACGGTTAAGTCTAACAATACCAAGGCTTGCAACTCTTTTTCGGCTATAAGTTGCGCTTTAATGTACTCAACAGACTGTACTTTGGGAGCGGCATCGTTGATTAACCCTTCGCGGTTAAAAATCCATTCGGACACACGCACATCCACACTATCCAAGGGAATAATGTTGTTTTGGGTTATGTCATCGTCTAAACTAACGTCCACCACAAACTCTTTATAGTTGTCAAAAGGCACTACAGAATGAATGGTAAGCAAGTCTTTGGCTGCTTCATCTGCATCTTTGTCATTGCCCAATGCAGAGCAACTTACACATAAACAAGTTGCTAACAAGCAGATTAGTAAAGTTACGTACTTTTTCATATACTATATGGTTGGTATTTCGTCCTCTGGTTTAATCATTTGTTTGTATTCTTGCATGCTTTTGCGCATTTGCTTGTATGCCTGAATTTTGGCTTGCACCATGTTGGCAAACATCAACAAAATAGCTACGGCGGCAAAAGTCATCAAGTAATCTTTTATGCGTGCCAAAAAGGGTTTGTATTCGGCTGCCTGAATTTTTTCGGAACTGCTTTTAATAACAATGTAATTGTCTTCTATGGCACTGGCACGTTGCAACAGCTCGGGGTATTTTTCGGCGGCCTGCATGGCCTTGGTGTAAGTATCGGTAAGCGAAGTAAAGAGCAAACCTTCTTTTAGTTTTAGTTTTTCCAACAAGGGGGCTTGTTGCTGCAATAAGGATAGCTTAAAGGCCTCGTCTTCCATTTGCTTGTAGTTTTCTACTTGAGCAGCTATGTTTTTTTCGGCACTATCCAACAAGGCAGAACTAGTAAGCCAAATTTTGCGTTCTTCTATGGCAAGGGTAATGGCTTCCGATTTTTGTTCGTATTGCACCACCATCTCAATAAGGTGCTCGTACGCAGCAATGATAAATTGCGCATCGTTGTTAAGAATACCCCAACGAATTTTTAGGGTGGAAAAGGCTTGTTCTACCTGTGTTATTTCTTTGGCATCTGCATTTTGCACGCCAGACTCGATGATTTTCATTTCGTCCAACATAGAAACCATGCGTTTGCCTACTTTGGCTACTTCTTGCACCGGTAAGTCTTGTTGGGCAAAACCGGCAGGCGCTAAGGCAAACAAGAGAACTGTTACCAGCAATATGTATTTACGAATTTGCACCATGGTGTAACCTCTCCTTACTTACAAATGTTTTTAAAATAGCGTTCGGCTTTGCGGAAAATGGCAATGGCATCGCGTTGTTCGGCGCTTATTATCACATTGCCACGCAAGGCATCGTTTACTTCGGCCACTATGTTTTGGGTGGTAGTTACTATGTCGCGTTTTTTAATGGCATCGGTTGTTAGTAACCAATTTGAGACGTTTTCGTCTATGGTACGTGATAATTGCAAAATGTATTCTTTGCTCATGTTAAGCGGCATGGCTACAAGCGAAGGGTCTGGCAAGTGCAATTGGGCAAGCGAGTCCACGTATTGGTTGTATTGGGTATTTAGTTGTAGCAAGGTAGGACAAGCGTCTGTTGTACCACGACGCGCAAACTGATCTACCACTACTTTTTTCATGGCGTATAGCATGGTATCGGTTACACCTGCCACACAGCCGGCATCAAAACTGCTTTTTAGGGATTGGTAGCTTTGCTCTATGCTTTGTAAGGCGGCTTGCGCGGCGGCTATATCTTCGTCGCGTCCTAAGCAGGCGTTTCGGTCTATGTAAATATCGTAGCTGCGATTAAGGGTACTGTAAAACACCATATCTACCCTATCTTTGTGCTTAACGGATGGTTCTAATACCATAATATCGCCCAACGAAATGGAAACCAAGGTGTCTTTGTTTAGGATGTCAAAACGGTATTCCAAATAGTCGTTCATCATTTTGCCTTCGGCCGCTTGTAGTTGCAGGCCTTTGTAGGTTATTCCTTTGCGAATAACGTGTTTGCTGTGGCAACCGGGTATCTCTTTTTTAAAGTTGGAGGTAACTTTGTAGGTGGTTTTAACATCGCTTTGTATTACGTAAGGCAAACGTTGGGGCCTGAATTTATTCCAACTAATTACTTGGTTGTAACGCATATCTGTATCTAACATAAGTAGATTACGGTAGGATAACAAACTAACTATTAGTGTGTTATTAGGCTCATCAAACATAAATTTTACCATGATATCCATGTCGCGCAAATCGCTTTTTAGCGCAATATGGTCAGTAAAAGCTTGATCGTTGGCAATGTGAATGGTGCGGTTTGATATAGCAAAAAGTGGTGTTGTAGCTGCTATCATACAGCATACTATCCATGCAATGCACCTTTTAATACATAAACGATGTTTCATGTTTCTTACCTTTCTTCTTGGTTAAAATATATCCAATTATTTGTTTCACCTTGTTTTATCACCCATTTTGCCACACTCATATCTTCGGGATATGGGGGCTCTGGCAAGGCGTGGTATAGTTCGTAACGCAAATACAGGGCAATGCGCTCTATATACCAAGCAATGTCCATGTAGCTGTCTGGGGCATTTAAACAAACGCGTCCGGCAAACTCGCCAAAATAGCGGATATTGGGATGCCACGGATGTGCTATGGGCAGGTTGTCTTGGTTGTGCGTTAAAAACATAAATGCGGGTTGCGCATCGATGCAAGGATAGTTGGGTGGTATAACAATGCGCATCTCAAACTGGGAAGCAAACAGGGGCTTGTTTAGCACGCCTGCCTGGTGCAACTGCTCTACCTGATCCACCCCACATATCGACTTGATGTGATACGTAACGTGGTATTGTACCGGCACACCTGCTGCGTTGAATTTTTCCACGCTGTAGGTAATGTCGGTGCGGTGTTGCAAACGCTTATCCACTACCACCCATTCGTTGTACAAGCGGCGGTTGCGGCCGCTCAACGCAGTGGCGTCTATGCTTGCTATGGTTTGTTGGTAACTACTTTGCATCATGGTTTATACATTATCCCGGAAATGGATCGGGCACAACAAACACGGTTTCGCCGTTTTCTATGTTGTAATCGGCCAATGTTTGGTCAACTTTTCCCAAACGAGGGCGCAAAATACGTACCTCGTTTACCACGGTGTCTTCTTTGCCAAAAAAGTAATCCATGGGAGCACCTGTTTGGTCTATGGATGGGAAATCAAAAATCAATCTGCCATCACTGCCTGTGGCGTGGCGTAAATTACTCATCAGCGTACTTAGCGGTGCTTCCGGATTGGCAATACGGAATTTTACGCGCTTGTTTTTGTACACAATGTTTAAAAAGAATTCTTCCATATCTATTGTTGATTTGTAGATGCGTCAATGTTGTTTTTGGAGGTTAGCTTTCTACCAAAATTTTTACGTGTACGGGAAGCACATCGGTAGAGCGCACTTCTATCATTTTTTCGAGCAACAACTCTACGGCTTTACATTTGCCTGCCATGGCACGTTTTACAAAAATATCGTTTATAAGCTGTATGTTTACGTTTAATACCCTGCCCTGTCCGGGTTGTACCACGCGTTTAACGCTAATGCTTTCTATCATGGTAGAAGCTATTTGGTACCTTCTGTCTAATTCTTTGTAGCACAGTATTTTTACATCGGCGGGGGTTACAATTCTATCGTGCGTTATCATGTAATACTTAGACAACATGGTAAGGGCGTCTTCGCCATTTACCTCGTCGTAACCGGGTATGGGTTCGCCTATCACGGCGTTGTGTTTCATGGTAATGCCCACTGGCGTAATAAAACAGCTTTGTTTGTTTAGGTATTTGTTTACGCTGCTGCCATTGCTGGTAATGTAATCTACCAAAATACCGCTACCGGCTATGGGTTGGTTTTCGGTATCTTGCAACATCACGTACAAACCGGAGGTGGTAACCATGGGGTTATTACCCATTTTTTCGAGCATCGAACCTAAAGTAGCACGTATCTGATCCACGTCCATGCGCATGTTTAGCTGTTCGGCTTGCAAAAATCCGTAAAAGTCTGTGGTGTATTTATCCAACAAGGTACGGGTTAGCTTAAACAAATTATGCACGTTAAAACGTTCTACGGCTGCACGACGCAACACAATATTGTCGCGTTCGTAAATGGCTTGGTTTGCCGCAGGAGGCATAATGTGCAAAAACTGTTGCGTGGCAGTAATGTCTGTATCGGTAATAGGACTGCCTGCTATGCGCGCTATGGGTGCTTGTGGGGTTAAGGTAACGCTGTGTTTGGTAGCGTTTACCAAAGGTACCACGTTTAGTTTTAGCTGTTGTTTGTTAAAGGCAAACTGTTCGTTTACCCCAAAAAACTCAAATACCAAATCGATGGTGTTGTTTTCTATCAAAGCATCGCTGCTCAACTGACCTTGTTGCACCACAAACAAACGCTTGTTGTGTTGGGCAAACAAGTCTAACCATGTTGCCGAAGCATCGTACACATTGGTTTGGTTGTACAACATGGTTTCTAACGAAAAATAATCGCTTAAAGGCAATTCGGCATATTCCCATGGCTTGATAAGCGATAGTTCTTTGTCGTTGTAGGTAACGGTTAGGTCTTTAAATTGGTTGTTGTCCACCAAAAAGGTTAAACCGTTTAATTCGGTAACAGGTTGGTTAAATTGCAAGGTAACTTTCCAACGACGTCCATCCATACGCACCACACTTTGCAAGTTGGCATTGTACACGGTGGTATGCAACAAGGGCAAAAAGTTGTAGTCTGTATGCGCCAAAGGAAATGCCTGGGTGTTTAGCTGTACCTTATCTACGTTGCTTTCTGTGGATGTTTGCAACAACACACAGGCAGGAACAGGACGGTTGGCGTGGTGAGGCACCAATAGCTGAGCCACGTCTTGGTATATGTCGTTTTTAAGCTGTTCTATCTCGTTGCTCGACTCACATTCTTGGTAAGCCAACGCTGTTATAAGCAACGACACAATGGGGTCTTTTTCAATGCCTTCTAAAGCATCGCTTTTGTTGCCTTGACGCCAAATAGCCACTGCTTCGCGCAATAAATCATGCGCCATTTGTTGGGTTGCAAATATTTTGTGTTTCATATTCTTTGCCTGTTAAATACCATACATTGTTAACTCCAAACCACTATGTTTTGTTTGTACTGATAGGGTTCTTTGGTTTCGGTTATCACACCTTTTATGGTTACCAATACGCGACGTTGTTCTCGCATGTACGACATGGCCACCGACACTTCCGACAACCTACTCTCGTAGCGTTCTATTTGTTGCTTAAGCTCTGTTGCAAAAGTATGAATACTTTTGGACGTACCTGCAATTTTTTTGTTATACAATGTTGTCGATTTTTGGCTTGCACTGTTAAAAACCACCCCTTCGTTTTCGTTAAACATTTCAAAACGTAAGTTGTTAAACACAAAGCCAAAGCCGGGATCGGCGGTACATTCGCCTTGATGCGTGGTAAGGATAAGGTCTATATGCGCATTGATAGAGGCAGTTACATTGGTGTTGCGATGTAACTTACCACCGGCTATGGATAATGGCAATGTAAGACTCATAGTACAATGATTAAATTTGTGGCATAAACGTATCTTCTTCTTTTACTACGGGTTTGTACAGTGCATCGTACAAACGTTGGTATAGCGAAGCAGATAAGCTTTCTGTTAATTGGTCTGATAGTTGTTGGTGCAACGTAGCCTCTACGCAGGTTTTTACGTCGTTGTTTAGGTAAGTGGTTAACGAATCCATCAACTCTTGGCGCAATTTGCTTTGTAGCTCGTTGTACATGTCTTCTTCTAACAGGCTGCGCAATTGAGGGTAAAGTTGTTGGTAAAGTTCGTCTTTAACTTGCTCTTTTAGCTTGTCGTAATCGATGCTGTGGTCTTGCAATTCCACTTTGTCCAACACGGTAATGGCGCCGCTCAAATAGCCACGCAACCAATTGCACCATTTAATGGTATCGTACATAGAGTACTCTTCTATGGCAGGCACCTCGGTTAAGTTGGGCTGCATGATGTAATACTCTACCGAGCGGGCTATTTCTTGCAACAATTCTATCAAATCTTGCAAGCGACTGTTGCTGTTTATGCCACGTAAGGCAAAACCGTAGTGACGCATGGTGCGTTGTGCTTCGCCTAACTCCAAATGTTCGTGACCGGCCAACATATCCACCAACTGCGCAAACTCGGCAGGCAATGCCACCAACGCATGGTGCGATTGCAAGCTGATGCATGGGGGCACGTAGCTTTGGTCTATGGTAAATTTGCCGTCGCTTACGGTAAATTTCATAAGGGGCAACGCACCGTTTTCTTTTAGTTCGGCCAAGGTGTAAATACCGGCTTTGGTTTCGCGGTACACAAAGGGAATACCCTCTTTGTCAAAATAACGTTCACCATCGCCGTGGTTGTATCCCAAAAAGTACTCATCGCCGTACAACATGGGAATTTCCACCACCACATTTTCGTCTATGTGTAATACCTCGCCCGATGGCATAAGAGCCATAACACGCAAAGGCGAAATCTCAATGGTTTTACGAACAAACATACCCGAGCACATAAAAGGGGTATCGGGTATGATACCAAACTGTGCACGTGCCGAAATCTTATTGGTGATATGCTCTTTGCGAGCAATGCTGTTTTCTAACTCTTTGAACGTTTGTTCGGTGAGTTCCATGCCGGCGTGCCAATTTACTCTCGAATTTACATTCATATTTTTATTCGTTTAATGTTATTTTGATGGTTGTTTGTTGGTGTTTCACCTATATTTTTGCATTGTAATTTAGCAAGGTTTTTGCGTTTAAAATGCTGTTTGCATGGCTACGTAGCACTATTTTTACTTGCATGTACGCAGGTATAAACCACTCTTCCAAAAACTCTTCTACGGGTTTTACTTGCTGGTACATGGCGGTGTATTGCGCTTGGCTCATTTGCTCTACGTACACCCTAAATACTACTTGTTGCTGGGGTTCTACTTGTGGAATACCACCATCTACGTAGCTTACTTTCATTTCTACTTGTGCGCCAAACAAGGCGGCAAGCAGGTGTTTAATTTTAGCCAAATCGCCACGCAAGTGAGCCACATTGGGCAACAACGTCATAAGCTGACGCACGTATGCATTGGGGGCTGCTTTTAGGTCGCAACCAAAATATTTTTCTAAAATAAACGCCAATTTTTGCTCTACGGCTTGAGCCACTTGCTGTTCTACCTTTATGGATTTTCTAAACCAATAGGTATCAAAGGGTCTGAATAGCTCGCCAATTTCTTCGTTTCGGCTGTTTATTTCTTTGTTTTTACGCTTAAAATCGTGCTTTTTGTATTCGTCTTGTGGCGTAATAATGGCGGGAGGTAGTAAATGGTAAAGGCCATTACGCGTTAAAGAAACCACAGAGGTATTGGCGTCTGCGTGCAACATGTCGCTGCTGTAGTTTCTATAAAACGTGCCCCGTGTTTCAACAATCCATTTTTCGGCCATATCGGGGTATAGTTGTTGCAACAACACCTCTGCCCTTAATTCTGTTGTATCGTTAAACTGATTCATGGATGCTTACTTTTGGGTTAATGCTACATAAAAATCACCTTGAGGGGTGCTAACGTGTATTACGTCTTTATCGGGAATACCTATTTGTGCCAACGTTATCTGTTGATTTGGAAAGGTATTATCTATGCTATGCCACTCACGTTGGTACATATCGCCTGCAAGGGTATGTTTTAAATCTGGGTGTGTTTCCACAAAATCTCCTACCAAGGTATCGGGCAATTCCACTGGTACAACAAGCCCATCTGTTTTTCGTTCAATAAATTGTACCCAACAAAAATTATGTAAGATTATTTCTACTTGCTCTGCCTGTAACAAGGTGCTCAAGGTTTGCAAGGTTTCTGCTACCGTAAACTGTGGCGTAATGTTGCTTTGATGCGTAGGTGTCCACACGTCGTGAACGGGACAATCGTTATCCCAAGCCTTGTGTTCCACCAAACGAGAGGTAAGGTGTTCGCCCTCGTAGTAAAACATTTTTCCGCAAAGCGAAGTGAGTTGGCCACTGGCCAATTTTTCGGCATGTATTAGTTTTAATGCTTCCTGAGCCTGAACGGCACCGATAATGGAAGCTACTATGGGAGTTGTAGTGATGTGATTGGTTGCCTCATTGCGGCGTAATGTGGCTGCGCACGAAACGCGTTGACGCATTTGGGCAAATGCAGCGGGGTCCATGGTGCAAGCGTAGCAGTTTTGCCCCGGGATAAATACTTTGGCTACTCCTTGTAGCCCTTCTATGCCTCCGTCCACCCAAGGAACGCCGGCGCGCATGGCCAATCGGTTAAGTACGTAGCGTGCCCATCTGTTATCCAAGCATCCTATTACTACATCCGATTGTAGAAACCACCCCAACCCTACTTGCCACGTAATATCTGCATCAAGCACGGTAACCTCAACGGCGGGGTTTAGTTGGCGTATGCGCTGCGCCACTACAGCTACCTTTTTGCGTCTTTGTTGGGCATCTTCCATACGGAATAGCACCGAACGGGTTAAATTGTGTGGTTCTACTTGGTCAAAATCTACCACCACAATGTGACCAACGCCAAAAAGGGCTAAATTTTTAAGCACTTCGTTGCCCAACGCGCCACAGCCTACCACCATAACAGTAGCCTGCTCCACTTTTGGGCGACTAAACCATGACATTTGTGCAAACACATCTGCTGTTTGAGCTTGTCCGTTTAACGTAACTATTTCGTTTTGAGTGCTCATCAACAGCAAATGTATGTTTTAACTTATAACTCTTCCAAGTTCAGGCTATAAATTTTGTTAATTCCCTCGGAATTCTCTTGTTCGGCTTCTTTTTGTTGTACATTTGTCATATCTGCCAAATAAGCGTTGTGCGCTTCCTCTAATTCGGCTAACTTAGTTGCCTTAAATTCATCGCATTGCGCTATGTATTTGTCGTAGTCTGCTTTTAAGCGTTCTTTCAACGCATCGGTATCTTCATCTTTGGCAGCCAATGGTATTTTTACCGAATATTTAGCTTGTACGGCATCGATGTGCGTTTTGGCAGCATCGTAGCATAAATCCACGTATTCGGTGCCTGCTTGATAGCGGTTATCATCTACTTTGGGCATGTGGTAGTGAAGTTCTATTTCCTCATCTTCCTGGCCCGATGCATTGGTAGTTTTTTCTCTTTTTTCTTCCAATTCAAATTCGGGGTGCTCTTTGGCTATGCCTTTTATAATGGCTGGCACGTATTGGTTTTCGTTGGGATAAACAACAAAGGTATAATCGTCTGGCATATCCACGCCACAAACTTGCTCTATTTGTTGTTCGGCATCATCTACCTCAACGGTTACGTTTAGTAGCGAAAAGGGTTCTGCTTTTACACAAAAGTCTGCATATCTAATGTATAACAACATGGCGTGTGCATTCATCTGAGATTGACACTCCGAAAATAGCATTTCTACTTTTCTGTTCATAATGCAATTATTTTTGCTTTAAATTTACTTGCACGGTAATCAGTTCGTTTCCTACCGGCTTAACTCGTTTTTCTACACTGCGGTATCCATCTTTGCGTACCTCTATGGTGTATTTTCTGTTGGTAGGCAATTGGTTCAAAATGCAAGGGGTTATGCCTACAAACTCGTTATCTACATACACTTCGGCATCTATCACATTGGCCGAAACATTTACCCAACCGTACGATGCGTAAGGCGTTGGCAACTTAACCAGTTGGTTTTCGCCACCTTGCACGCTGATGTATTGGGTTTGCGACTCGTAATTGCCTTTGCGCGAACTAATGGCATGCACGCCCGGCTCTAACACCACTGTGGCCTGATTAGAACCCACTTTTTCGCGGTTTACCCAAATTTCGCTATCGGCATCAAAGGCTGTTATGTGCAACGTATCGGGGTGTTGGTTTGTAACCTCTTGTTTGGAGCTTTGCGCGTTTTGCAAGGACATTAACAAGTCGTTGCCCAACGAGTCGGTTAGTTGCGAAAAATCAAGTACCTTGCGCTGCGAGGGCAACAAATGCACGGTATCTTGGTATATTTTTTTGTTGTTTTGGAATACCTCAACCAAGTGATCGCCTGGCATGATTCTACCAGATCCGGCTCGCTTCTCGCCCACCACCTTGCCGTCAATGCTTATTTTTGCCTTTGGCAAGAAAGTAATCACTTCCAAATACGAATAAAACGGATTCAAGTACACCTCCACGTTGCAACGCTCGCTCTCGGTAAGGGTTATTTCCCCTTCTTGCGTATGGTAAAAAGGCGATTCAATTTTATACGTGTGGTTACCTACCGGCAAATACGCTTGTATCATGCCGTCCATGGTGCGGTACGTGGTAGAGTCTATGGTAATAATGGTTGTTTTGGGCGAAGTATATACCACTACCCATTGGCGTTTTACTTTAAATTCTTCTTTACCGCCTGCTGTAAACAGCATGGCTCTGTAGTGATGTTTGCGTTTTAAGTACTTAACAGGCACTTTCCACACCAATTTGCCGTATGCAGGGTGGTTTATGGTAAGCGAAGTGCTTTTGTGGGGCATGCTAACCGAAATATAGCCCTCGGCCGGGGTGGCTTGCACCGCCATGCCTTGTGCCGAAAACTCAAAATCGGCATCTTGGGTGTACAAATCAAGAATAGCCATGTTGTTGTCCGTAACAACATCTTCGCCCAATACACTGCGCTTTACTTCCATAAAGTCTTCTACACGCATTTGTTGGGCATACGCTACACAAGGTGTCAATACTAATAACACCTGTAACAACCATTTGCGTAGCTTTTTATTTTCCAGAAGTATTAGACACATAGCCCGGATTTGTTATGGTTATATTACCGCCATAGGCACACATGGCTCGGCAGTTTTTCATCAATGCTGGCAAGTTGCTCACCATTTCTTTGCCACCCGGTGCCCATGGAGCAACAATAACGGGTATGCAAGGCATAGGGGTTAAAACACCCATCGCTGCCGATGTGGCCGAAGCCACCGTAGGATTTGCCAAAGACCTACACATGCCAAAAGGCATGATGTTTACCATGGGTGCAAAGTCCATGATATTTGCTTGCAATTTATTCTGAATTTTTGGACGCAACGGATTAGGAATCATCAACGAAGATGGAGCCATTCCAAAGCTACATTGAAGCATTGCGCCCATGCATACAAATTGTCCCATACTTGCTGTTAGTTAGAAGTTTGTGCTTTTAATTCTTCTTCTTTTAGTTTGGCCGAAAGTTTAAATAAGTTTACTGCCTTGCGAGAAACTTCTCGCTATTCTATCAAGTTTCGTACACATTAGCGTATCGTTAGGTTCTAACTCTTCCAAAAGTTTATCGAAATTCGGTCTTGAACAAG
>JAFOWX010000085.1 GCA_017391905.1 Paludibacteraceae bacterium
GCATCACTATCTTTACCATTTTGTTTTCTATTCTCTTCTTGCTTATATATGGCCCATTTTCTACCACTTCTTGGCTAACGTTGGTTCAAAAACACCAACCAAACTATTACCAAATTCTGTTAGCCACTGTTTCGTTTTATTTGGTAGCCATTGCCATTTTTACGTTGAGTAAATTCATGCTCAGCACCATTCAGCGTAAACGTCCCTTTAGCTATGGCAACATACTCCTTTGGGTAGTAGCAGAAGCAAGTGCTATATCGGTGATATACACACTATTCACAGAACTTTTTGTTATACCAGACCCTACCCTATTTTTACCAATTTTGGGACGTTCATTCCTGGTATTGCTGTTTATTTTATTTATCCCTTACATCATCAGCATCCTGTTTGCCACAACGGTACACCAACGAAAATTGCTCAACAGGTTATCGCTAAAAGTAAGCACCGACAAAAACCCCTCAAACGACCCCAAACTCATTCCTTTGGTAGATAGTACAGGCAAACTCAAAATGAGCATCAGCATAGATACCTTATATTACGTAGAATCACAAGATAACTACGTAAAAATCTATTACGAATTAGAGGGGAAAATATGCCACTACATGCTACGCTTTACCTCTAAAGCATTTGAGACCAAATTTAGCGATTACTTTATCAGGTGTCATCGCTCGTTCATTGTAAACAAGAGCAAAATTTCTCTTTTTAATAACGAACGAGATAATTTGTTTCTCAAGCTAAGCCATAGCGACATACAACCCATTCCGGTTTCCAGAACCTACGCCAACGCTATTCAACAAATTCTTATTAGCAACGGCCAATAGAAACAAAGCGTTGGATATAGCTACAATGTTTGTCCACCTCGGCAGCTATGTATGCCACAAATACGCGAGCCGATTTTCCAAACAAATAGTCGTTTGCACAGGCATCTTGTACCAACAAATACCCCATAATGATGTAACCAGCCATCTCTACCAATCGTCTACTCATGGCGTCTATGTAATCTTTTAGATTATCGGTTTGCATCAAGTCAACCATGGCAATATACTTTTCTTGTAACTCTTGCAATACACATTGCAAGGGTTGCATGTTTTCCGTCACAGGCATTTGCGAAAACTCTTGCATAACAGAGGCATAAAAGCCGTTTGTTGCGTAGCGAATAGCGGCTATCACCTGCATTTGAGTAGTTCCTTCGTATATAGTAGTAACACGCGCATCCCTGTACAATCGCTCACAAGTGTATTCCTTCATCAAGCCAGATCCACCGTGCACTTGCACGCAATCATACACATTTTGATTGCTAAATTCACCGCCTAATCCTTTGGCAAGAGGTGTAAACGCATCGGCCATTTTAGCATATTTCTTTTGCTCAGCACGTTCTTCTGGCAATAGTTTGCGTTCTTTGGCAATATCTTCTAATGTTTTGTACAAGTCCACGTAACGTGCAGTTTGATACAACAACGCACGTGTCGCATCTAATTTGGCTTTCATGTTATCCAACATTTCGGCCACAGCAGGCATTTCTTCAATAGGTTTACCAAATTGTTTGCGGTGTTTGGCATAATACGCAGCCTCTTTATACGCCGCCTGCGAAATACCTGCCGATTGAGCAGCTATACCCAAACGAGCTCCATTCATCAACGACATCACGTATTTAATCAGTCCCATACGACGATCACCACACAAATAAGCCTTGGCATTTTTATACACCAACTCGCAAGTTGGAGAGCCTTTAATACCCATCTTGTGTTCAATACGACGTACCTCTACGCCACCATCTCGTTTATCGTATATAAACATAGACAAGCCCCTACCATCTTTTGTGCCTTCTTCAGAACGAGCCAGTACCAAGTGAATATCGCTATCACCGTTGGTAATAAAACGCTTTACCCCATTTAAGTACCAACAATCATCTTGCTCACTGTAGGTTGCTTTTAGTTGCGCACTTTGCAAATCACTACCCGAATCCGGCTCGGTCAAATCCATAGACATGGTTTCGCCTGCACAAACACGTGGCAAAAATTTATTTTTTAGTTCTTCACTACCAAATTCGTAAATGGTTTGCGCACAATCCTGCAAAGCCCACAAATTAACAAAGCCGGCATCGGCTGCACTAATCATATCGGCGGCCATCAAATAAGGTACATTCGAAAAATTTAGCCCACCATATTGATATGGCATAGACATCCCCATTAAACCAGCCTGTTTGCATGCTTGCAAATTTTTACGTGTTCCACTTGCGTAGTTCACTTTGCCATCTGCACAAGTAGGGCCTTCGTTATCCACACCAAATGCATTGGGAGCTATCACATTGGCGCAAATATCTCCCACTATTTCCAATACACTATGATAATTATCTACGGCTTCCTCTACGTTTTTGGGAGCATAAGAGCAAGATTTGCTTGCCTCAAAATTACGTTCCTTTAATTGCACAATACGCTCCATAAGCGGATGGCGCAAATAATGCTGTAGCGCCTCTTGTTCTGTATAACTATTTGCCATCATTACGCATTCTTTTGTTTTAAACAATTTATCATTTTGGGCAAGATATCTTCTATTTTGCCAACTATCACATAATCAGCAATCTTATTCATAGGAGCATCCGAATCTGTATTGATGGATACCACTATACCACTCTCTTGCATACCGGATACGTGCTGTGCCTGTCCGCTAATGCCACAAGCTATATACAAATTTGGTCTAACAGTCAATCCTGTCTGACCTATCATACAATCCTCTTCTATCCAACCGGCATCGGTGGCAGCACGCGTAGCACCCACTTCGCCATGCAATAATACGGCTAATTCTTTAAGCAGTTCAAAATTCTTTTTAGAACCAACGCCATATCCACCAGCCACAACCACATTGGCTTCTTTTAAATGATTGGTTGCCGCTTTGGTTGTTTGTGATAAGATAGTAACCACCATATCCGCATCTGTTAGCCATTTAAAAGCATCATGACGTATCACTTCACCCTTATAGTTCGCATCAAAAATAACTGGCTTCATCACACCGGCACTTACAGTTGCCATCTGTGGTCTGCGCTCCGGACATACAATGGTTGTCATGGCTTTGTCGCCAAAAGCTGGTCTTATTTGTTCCAATACAGCTTTATAGGTTTTTCCATTATTATCCGTATAGTCTGCTATGCGTAAATCACTGCAGTGAGCTGTCAAACCAGTTTGCAACATGGCTGCTACACGAGGAGCCAAGTCTCTGCCTACAGCCGTAGCACCCATCAACACACTATTAGGGCAAATTTCTTTCAATAACGCTACCAATAATTTGCTATGCGTTAAGGTTGTATAAGGCACTAAACAAGCCTCATCAAAAATATGCAACAGATCAACACCATACGGCATTACCTTTTCCGCAATACCCTCTAAAGCCGATCCAATAGCCACAGCCTCCAATTGGCAACCTAATTGCATAGACAATTCCTTTCCCTTTGAAAGCAATTCAAAACTCACATCTGCAATGCGTGCTTGTTTGTCTATTTCCAAATATACCACTATATTGTTCATCCTTTTCTCCTTTTTATCTTACAATCCATTGCATTAAGGTAGCAATACCAGTATCAGTAGGTTCTATTTGCTGCGCTTCTTTGGCTTGCCATGCAAGAGGTTTCATATTTGCAACACGTGTTGGCGAACCAGTCCAACCACATTGATTTGCATCCGCCTGTATATCGTTTAAAGACCATACCAACACCTCTGTACGTTTGTGCATCATAACATTTTTGGCATTTTTGGGACGACAAACGGGTGCTTGATTGGTAACACTAATCACTACAGGCAAGGAGGTTTGTGCCTTTTCTACCCCATTTTCTATTTGACGTTCCACCGTCACTTGATTATTTTCTACCTGTAAAGCATTAGCAAATGTAAATTGAGGCCATCCCAAATGGCATGCCACTTGCGAAGCAACATGAGCAGTCTCACCATCTATAGACTGACTGCCACATAATACCAAATCTACTGGTGCCAATTGTTTAATGGCCTGCGCCAAGGTATAAGAAGTAGCCAATGTATCAGATCCGGCAAACTGCTTATCACACAACAATACCCCTTTATCAGCTCCCCTAAACCAGCCTTCACGTACCACATCAGCAGCCTGCATAGGTCCCATGCTTAATACAGTAACCGTAGCTTCCGGGTACATATCTTTTAATAACAAGGCTTGTTCTAACGCATACATGTCATTTGGATTGACAATAGTAGGCAATATGGCTCTGTTAATACTGCCATCAGGTAGTAAAACATCGTTATTCGTTGTGCGAATATCGGGCACCTGTTTCATTAAAACTACAACATTCAACTTCATTTTGTTTAAATTAAAGCAAAACTTAAATCGCCTTTACAGCACACTTTTCCATTTACAGTTGCTTCGGCTCTTACAAAAATAAGACTCTTTCTTCTATCTACAATATAAGATTTGGTTTTTATCACATCACCGGGTCTAACCTGTCCTTTAAATCGAACATTGTCAATACCTGTGTAGAACGTTAGTTTGGTTTTAATTTCTTCTCCTAACAACAAGGCGCAAGATTGTGCCATAATCTCGCAAATGATAACACCAGGCACTACCGGATAATCGGGAAAATGTCCTTGTAAAAAGAACTCATCACCTCTTACAAGATACGATCCATACGAATACAACACTTCGTTTCCATCATTGTCGGTTTGCGTTTCCAAATCTACCGAATCCAACAACAACATGGGCTCACGGTGTTTCAAATACTCTTTTAATTCTTCTCTATTCATGGTTATAATTTTCTTAATGCAACACAAGCGTTATGACCACCAAATCCCAACGAGTTAGAGATAGCCAACGAAATAGATTCATCTACAGCTACATTAGGAACATAATTCAAATCACATTGCTCATCTGGCACTTGGTAATGGATGGTTGGAGGTATAATACCCTCTTTCAAGGCCATGGCACTTGCAATCAATTCTACCGCACCAGCAGCACCCAACATGTGACCTGTCATTGATTTGGTAGAGCTTACAAATGCCTTATAAGCCAAGTCGTTGCCCAAAGCCAATTTTATGGCTTGTGTTTCTGTTTTATCATTTAATGGCGTACTGGTTCCGTGCGCATTGATATACAACACATCTTTATCGGTATAAGCCGCTTCTTGCAAGGCTTGTGCAATAGCTCTCGAAGCAGGAATACCATCAGCACGTGGAGCTGTATAATGGAATGCATCGCATGTATTACCGTAACCAACCACTTCTGCATAAATAGTAGCACCTCTATTCACAGCGTGCTCATATTCTTCTAAGATAAGAATACCCGAACCTTCTGCCATGGTAAAACCACTACGGCGCGCATCAAAAGGAGTACATGCTTCTTCTAAAGTAGTTGCATTGGTTAATGCCTTACTATTGGCAAAACCACCAATGGCAATAGGTTGAACAGCAGCCTCGGCACCACCGGCTATAATAGCGTCAGCCATACCAAACTTAATGGCACGATACGCCTCACCCACCGCATGTGTACCAGTAGCACAAGCCGTAACCACAGGTAAACAAGGACCCTCTGCCTGATGCTTAATTGCCACATTTCCTGCAGCCATATTAGCAATTAAAGTAGGCACAAACAAAGGTGAAATACGTTTTGCACCCTCGTTGAACAATTTGGCACTTTCTTTTACAAACACATCCATGCCACCAATACCAGAACCTACATATACGCCCAATCGGTGCGATTCAATATTTTCACCACTTTTCAAACCACTATCATTCATGGCTTGATAAGCTGCAGCCATAGCATATTGACAGAATAAATCCCATTTACGCACGTCACCTCTATCCAAACCATAGTTCATAGGCTCAAAATTCTTTACTTGCGCCACTATACGAACAGGTAGTTCTACATCGTCAAAGCCAGTTATAAAATTTAATCCGCTTACGCCATTTTTTAACGAATTCCAAAAAGTAGAAATTTCATTACCTACGGGAGTGATAGCTCCCATACCAGTTATAACAACTCGTTTATTCATACTATAATCTTTTTATTCTTTTGCCGATTTATTCCATTCCAATACACAAGCAGCCGAAGTAAAGCCGGCACCAAATGCACTAAATACTAATATATCCCCTTTTCTTAACTTACCACCTCTATTTAATTCGTCCAATAACAAAGGGATAGTTACCGAAGAGGTATTACCATACTTCTCCACATTAGTGGGAAATTGCGCAGCATCAGCCTCAAAATGTTCACGAATAAAATCAATAATACGTAAATTAGCCTGATGCAATACAAAATAAGTAATATTTTCTTTAGTCAAGCCCGCCTTATTCAACACATAACGCATATCCCTCAACGAACTACTTACTGCCGATTTAAATACCTCTTTCCCATTCATACACAACGGACCAGCATCTTTGGTACGCATCACAAAAGGAGTTGGCTCTAAGTGGCGTTTATAATATAATACCGATTTATTACTCTTAGACGAAACCTTTATGGCCTTAAGTTCATCACCTTTAGTAAGCACTACTGCGGCCGCTCCGTCACCAAAAAGAACACACGTACGACGATCGTTCCAGTCCACAATACGCGAAGGTTCTTCGGCACTTATAAGTAAGATGTATTCTGCTCTACCCGATTTTAGCATCACCTCTGCCACATCCATTGCATACAAGAAACCAGTACACGCAGCATTTAAATCAAAAGCTGGACATTGCGAGCCAATACGTCCCCCCACAATACTCGCCAAAGAAGGTGTTACATATTCATTAACCATATTAGAACAAATAATGTAATCAAGCTGAGTAGGTAAGACACCCGCATCTTCTAACGCCTTATTTGCAGCATCCATTGCCAATTCATCCAACGACTCGGTAGAAATTACATGACGTTCACCAATACCCGTACGCTCACGAATCCACTCATCACTTGTATCAATAAACCTCGACAAGTCGTCATTTGTAACTGTTTTTTTAGGAAGAGAACTTCCTGTTCCAATTATTCTCATACTTTTTTTTGAAATTAAATTCGGGCACAAAGGTAGAACAAAGCAATGTATCAAAAATAAGAAAAACCCGTTTAGGGATAGATACAAAGGCACTTTGGGGTAAAATACACACCACATGGGGCAAAGTGGTAACCCGAAATAGCGTAAAAGAAACAGAGATATTACAAAAATAAGGTGAGAACAAACATACTTGTCTGAACTCACCTTATAAACTTATAAAGCACATGAATGATATTAAACTTTTCCGTTAGAAACGAATTATAGATGGGGCAAACGGACACCTATCATGAGCTTCTCATAAGCGAGGGCAAAGGTAGATATAATTCTTAAAAACATAAAATATTCACACAAAAAAAAATCCAGAAAAAATGTATGTTTCTACAACCTACCAAAGAGAGAGCCACAGCATAACTAATCAACTAATCACCTCACTCTATAACCAACAACTCATAACGGTAAACTACTAACTTATTATCCGCTTCGCTTACGTTCTTATTCCGTTCAGTAATCGGCATGTCGCACTGCAATGACTAACCGGTAAATATTTGTACAAGGTCAATGCAGAAGCAATGACCC
>JAFOWX010000086.1 GCA_017391905.1 Paludibacteraceae bacterium
TTCTTTTCTACGCCGGTAGCTACTTCTTGCAAGGTAAGTTTTACTTTTACGCGCAAGTTGCTACCACGTGGTGTGCCTGCACTACGGCTGCTACGTCCACCACCAAAGTGTCCGCCAAAGATATCGCCAAATTGCTCAAAAATATCTTCCATAGAGAAGCCACCGCCTCCAAAGCCACCAAAGCCGCCAAATCCACCGCCACCGGCAGCTCCGCCCATACCGGCATGACCAAATTGGTCGTAACGTTGACGTTTTTGAGGATCGCTCAATACGTCGTACGCCTCGGCTGCTTCTTTAAACATTTCTTCGGCCTTTTTATCGCCCGGATTTTTGTCAGGGTGATATTGGATGGCTTTTTTACGATAAGCCTTTTTTATTTCGTCGGCAGTAGCGGTTTTAGCTACCCCTAACACTTCGTAATAGTCTCTTTTTTCAGCCATAGTTGTATCTCCTATTCTGCAACCACCACTTTGGCGTAACGAATCACTTTATCGTGGAACATATAGCCTTTTTGGGTGCAATCTATAATTTTACCTTTCATGCTTTCGTCTGGTGCTGGGAACATAGAAATAGCTTCGTGCAAATCCATATCAAAAGGTTGGTCTTTTGTTTCCATTTCCTTTACACCATTTGATTTTAAGAAGTTAACAAACTTGTTGTGAATCATGATAATACCCTCTTTAATGGGCGAATCTTCTTCTGGCAAGTGTGCTAAAGCGCGTTCAAAGTCGTCTATAATAGGCAACATATCTACAAAAACACGTTCGCCGCTGTATTTGATTAAGTCGGCACGTTCTTTTAGGGTGCGTTTTTTGTAGTTGTCAAATTCTGCCATTAAACGCAAGTGTTGGTCGTTAAGTTTTAAAATTTTGTCGGCCAAATCGTCATTGGCTTGCGCTTCTTGGCTATCTTGAGCAGTTTCTGTAGTTTCTGGAGCTACATTTTCTGCGTTTTTTACTTCTTGTTCTTCAGCAGGTTGGTTTTCTTTTTTCATGTCTATAATGAGTTGATTTTATTTCTATATAATTACTGCAAAAACTATGCCAAAAATAATTGCCAGGTACTTTAATTATTGCAGTAGTCCTATTTTGCAGAAAGTCCATGCAAGGCACTTCGACCCTTCAACAAGCTTAGGGACCGATCAGTGACCGCATGGACTGTATTCCAACTTGTGACGTATTTGAATTATCTACGTTTTTGTTGTTCCTTTAGCATTTCGCGTTGGCGTGCCATTTGTTCTTTTTGCATTTTTTCCAAGCGTGCCATAAAGCCAGATTGTTTTTGGGGTTTGCCCGAATTGGCTTTTAGTTTTGCCAACAATTTTTCGTCGTTCACACTCATGCGGAAAATAAAGGTTTGCAACAATGTTAGCACGGTAGAAATAAAGTAATAGTACGATAAGCCCGATGCGTAATCGTTAAAGAAGAACAAGAACATAATGGGCATCAAGTACATCATCCATTTCATCATAGGCATTTGTTGTTGGCCGGTGTTTTGCGAATCCATGGATATTTTGGTAGATACAATGTTAGCAATGGCCATTAACAAACAGAACAAACTAAAGTGGTTGCCGTAATAGGTTGAAATAAATGGAATATAAGTTGTCCAGCTAAAAATGCTATCGTAAGAAGACAAGTCTTCTGCCCACAAGAAACCTTGTTGGCGCAACTCGATAGCAGCAGGGAAAAAGACAAACAAGGCAAATAGCACGGGCATTTGTAGTAGCATAGGCAAGCAACCACCCATGGGGCTAACGCCTACTTTACGGTAGAGTGCCATGGTAGCTTGTTGGCGTTCCATGGGTTTGTCTTCGGGAATTTTAGCGTTGATTTTCTCAATTTCGGGACGTAAAACACGCATTTTTGCCGTAGAAATGTACGATTTGTACGTAAATGGCAACAAAATAAGTTTTACAATAAGGGTTAGCAAGAAGATAACCAAACCGTAATTGCTAATAAAGCTACCCAAGAAATTAAAGATTGGAATAATAAGGAATTTGTTCACCCAACCAAAGATACCCCAACCTAATGGAATCATGTCTTCCAAATGATATTGGTGTTCGCTTTTTTCAATATTATCGTCTAACGAAGACAACAATTGATACGAGTTAGGACCAAAATAATACGAAAAATGGGTAACACCAGCATCATTAAACAAATCGCTGGAAGTAACAATGTTACATTCTTTCAAGTAGTTAGGATCTTTGCTAATGGTAGATTCTACTTGCGTATTGGTAAAGTAAGACTCTTCTGCAATAAATACTGTAGAGAAGAATTGGTCTTTGCACGCAATCCAATGGATACGGTTAGAAAGAACTTCGCGATCGTCCGATTCGTTGCTTAGGTTTTCCACCTCGTCGTCCCAGTATTTGTAGTATAGACCCGAATAACGGCCTTCAAATTTTTTGCTACGCTCTTGTTGGCGAATTTTCATGTTCCAGGTCCAATCGAGCGAGGTCATTTGAGGCGATAGGTATTTGTCCATGCCAACAGACTCCATAGATAGGGCTACCATGTAGCTGTCTTTGTATAAGTTGTAATGCAAATACAAGCCGGCACCGGCACTGTCTGCAGGCAACACCATGGTAAGGGTGCTGTCTGTTACGTCTTTAACTTGAAAATACAGGTTGCTCGACTCTACAATGCGATTGTTGTTGGTTACCAACGTAAATTGGCTTTTAGCATCGGTTTGGTCAAACAACACAAGGGGTTCGTGGTTAAAGTTTGAATAGCCTTTTAATTGAACCGATACAATGCTACCCCCTTTGTTGCTTAGGGTAACCAATAACGAATCGTTTTGGATGGTATATAGCTTTTCTTCGCCTACGGCTACAGCGTTAAATACACCATAATCGGCTACTTGTTGGCTAACTGCCTTATCGGCATTAGCTTGCGCTTGTTGAAATTCCATTTCGCGTATGGCTTCTTGTTCGGCTTGTACCATGCGAATAGAATCTGCATACGCTTGTTGTGCTTTAATTTGTTCTTCAGAAGGTTTGGTGTACCAAGAGTAGCCCACTAACAGGGCTACAATCAGTGTAAAACCTATAATTGTGTTTTTATCCATTCTTATTATTTACTAATAGCTGCTTTTACAAAGTTTACAAATAGAGGGTGTGGTTTTTCTATGCTACTACGGTATTGTGGGTGGAATTGCACACCAACGTACCATTTAAGCGTAGGAATTTCCAAAATTTCTGCCAATCCTGTTTCGGGATTAACACCGGTTACGTTCATGCCTGCTTTTTCAAATTCTTCTTTGTAAGCATTGTTAAACTCATAACGGTTGCGGTGACGTTCCGAAATAAGGGTTTTGCCGTAAATGTCGGCAGCTTTGCTACCTGCGGTAATTTCGCAGTCGTAAGCACCAGAGCGAATGTATTCATTTTCGGCCGAAACAACGGTTAACGTTTCAATTAGGTCTATCACGTTGTTTTTGGTGGCAGCCATTTCGGTAGAGTTGGCATCGGCATAGCCCAATACGTTGCGAGCAAATTCAATGGCCATGCATTGCATACCCAACACAATGCCCAAGGTAGGAACATCGTTTTTGCGGCAGTATTCCAACGCAATAATTTTGCCTTCTACCCCACGAGGACCAGAACCGGGAGCAACCAATACACCGTCCATGCCTTGCAAAGCTTCGGCTACGTTGTCTTTGGTTAGGTTTTCGCTTTGAATAGAAATCAATTTTAGCACGCGGTTGTTGTAAACGGCAGCTTGCAACAACGATTCGCTAATGGATTTGTATGCATCTTGCAATTCTACGTATTTACCCACCAAGGCAATTTTAACTTCTTCTGTAGCGGCTTGTTTTTTAGCCAAGAAGCTGTTCCATTTGGTTAAGTCTGACGAGGTTGCTTCTGGAGCAATGCCTAATTTCTTTAAGATAACGGCATCCAAACCTTGTTTTTGCATGCGAAGTGGTACTTCGTAAATGCAAGGTGCGTCTTTACATTGAATAACAGCCTCGGGCGAAACGTTGCAGAACAACGATACTTTTTTGCGCATGTCTTCGGTAATGTCGTGTTCGGTACGCAATACCAATACATCGGGTTGAATACCCAACTCTTGCAATTTTTTAACCGAGTGTTGGGTTGGTTTGGTTTTTAATTCTTTGGCAGCGGCCAAATAAGGAACGTAGGTAAGGTGAACGTTGATGCAATCACCACCCAATTCCCATTTTAGTTGGCGTACGCTTTCCAAGAAAGGCAACGATTCAATATCGCCTGCTACTCCACCAATTTCGGTAATCACAAAATCGTATTTCATTTTTTGGCCCAATACCAAAATGTTGCGTTTAATCTCGTCGGTAATGTGAGGGATAATTTGCACGGTTTTACCCATGTATTCGCCTTTACGTTCTTTGTTAATAACGTTTTGGTAAATTCTACCACTGGTAAGGCTGTTGTTGCGGGTTGTTTCGATAGAGGTAAAACGTTCGTAGTGACCCAAGTCCAAGTCTGTTACGTGACCGTCTGTGGTAATGTAGCACTCACCGTGTTCGTATGGGTTAAGTGTACCCGGATCTACGTTCATGTAGGGGTCAAACTTTTGGTTGGTTACGCTATATCCCCTAGATTGCAATAATTTGCCTATAGAGGCCGAAATAATGCCTTTTCCTAACGACGATGTTACACCGCCAGTTACAAAAATGTACTTTGTCTTTCCCATAATGGTTGTATTTTATTGATTATTATTTTAGTAAGAAATTATCCACAATTTGTTTAAGCTCGGCTTTGGTACGATAGCCTTGCACGTAGGTAATTTTATCTTTACGAATAAAATAAATGGTTGGCAATGCGTTAGCACCAAATGCACGTGCCAAATCGCGTTCGTTATCCACGTTTATTTTGTAAATTTTAAGCTGGGTTGGAAAGTCTTTTTGCAAAGCGGTAAGCTCTGGTGCTAACATTCTGCAAGGACCACACCAAGGTGCCCAAAAGTCTAAAATAACCGGTACGTCAGATTCTAATACCAATTTGTCACTGTTTTTTTCAAAGTTCCATACTTTTTCCAAAAACTGCGCTTTGTTAATGCTTTCTTGGGCAAACAATAGGCCACACGATAAAAACATTAAAGCACCAACAACGAATCTGATGCTTGTATTTTTTGCTCTAACCATAATAATTTATCTGTAGATAGTTGATACGATTTTTTTAGCTGATACAAAACGGCTGTTTGCTTGGCAAATTGTACCGATTGTGCCATGGCTTTTGCCGTTTTGGCAGGCAACGTATAGCGATACGTGCGTTTGCCGTGCAATGTTACGGTAAGGGGTTCATTTGCATAAGTGGCTATAAATCCCAATACATCGTTTTGGTTTTGCATACCAAAGGTAATGTATTCCCACCTAACTCCCAAATCCGTAAATTGGTAATTGCTCACATGATTAAGGGGCACTTCTTGTGTTTGGGCGTAAATATCGCCACAAGATACCGTTACTTGTGTGTGATCCAATACTCTACCGGTGTAAACACTTATCAAATACATGTCTCCTTCATCGTTTATTTCGCAGTATAAACCGGTAGCCGGACTTTGTTTTTGGAAGGTTTTGTGTTTGTATAGGTATTCGGATATATACAATGTATCGGAAGCGGGCATCCTAAATTGTGTAGCCACGCTATCCCACTGCGCGTACATAATGGGCATTACACTGTCTAAATACGCAATGTTGCGCTTTACCTCTTGCTGCTCAATGTAATACATAAGCGCATGGGCTTTTTTACGAATATCTATTTGCTTGGGAAATTGTGTTTGAATACTGTCTATCAGCAATTTTGCCGTAGCATATTGCGCATTTGAGTAGTGAGAGATTGCACTATCCAACAAATCTTGTGCTTTGTTGGAAACCGTGGGTGTACATGCTGTTGTTACCCACAAAATAAGAAGCAACCATGCAACGCTTGTTTTCATCCTCTAACAAATTGCAAAGATAATATTTTTTTGTGATTTTATTGCAAATTAAGTACCTTTGTTCAGTTAATTTTTTGTAACAAAAATCTTATGCAACAACACTTGCAAAATCCTATTTTTAAAGCCATTTCTGCAACTGCCGATGCGCTTGGCATGGAATGTTATGTAATTGGCGGTTTTGTGCGCGATATATTTTTAAACAGACCTTCTAACGATATTGATGTAGTGGTAGTGGGCAGTGGCATTGCCATGGCAGAAGCCTTGCAAAAAACCTTGGGCAAAGGCGCTACCTTGGCGGTGTTTAAAAACTTTGGTACGGCACAAATTAAGTACAAAGACATAGAAATAGAATTGGTGGGTGCACGCAAAGAATCCTACACACGTGGTTCGCGCAAACCCATTGTGGAAAACGGCACGTTGCAAGACGACCAAAACCGCCGCGACTTTACCATAAACGCCTTGGCCATTTGTTTAAACGCCAACAGGTATGGTCAACTGGTAGATCCATTTGGTGGCATTACGGATATTGAGAACAAAATGATAAGAACGCCGCTAAATCCCGATATTACCTTTAGCGACGACCCGTTGCGAATGATGCGATGCATACGCTTCGCAACTCAACTTCGCTTTCATATAGACGATCGTACGTTTGTTTCAATTGTAAACAACAA
>JAFOWX010000087.1 GCA_017391905.1 Paludibacteraceae bacterium
GGCTACCTTTTGGTCTAATTCTCCAATGATACCTGCTGTTTCAGAATCGGCAGGTATTATTTTTATGTTGCTGTTTTCGTAAAGTTGGGTAGATGGAATAACCACTACCTTGTAGTAAACAATGCTTAGGAAATTGTTTAAAAAGTGCGCCCAAATGGGAATACGGATTGAACCGCTATAGGCATAAAAATAACCCAATACAACGCCCAGTATAAGCCTTGGAATAAAGCCATAAAACTGAAAGTGGATAAAGCTAAACACCATGGCTGTACACCACACAGCTATGTGTTTATTGCCTGTTTTGTTGGCAATTCCTTTTTGAATACAGCCCCTAAAGAGCAATTCTTCGCATGCGGCAGCTAAAAAGGCCACCACAAAAACCACCGATAGCCAACCTACTATGCCGTTTGGCGAAAGCATGATAAGGGTAGCCTCTTTGGCGGCATCTTCCATTTGACGCATTAAGGTTTCTATGCTTTGTAAGGAAGCGGGCAACGTTAATTGCTCGTTCCAATAGGTGCTGATATTTACCACAGGCATCATAAACAACAACGCCATGGTAGCAATGAGGTACAAACGGATGCGCCCTTTTTTTAATAAGCCCAAATAGGCTAAGGGATTGCTTTTGGTTAGGTATGTGTAAGCAAACGTACTGCCCAAAAACGTCATGGTGGCAGCTATGGTTTGTTCAAAAAGCATCCACCAGGCATTGGTGTCGTTAGCATGGGTTAGTTTTTGCAGAATAAACAACAAACTCGAAGAAAAAACCAATCCAAACACCACCATAAACAGTAACAAGCATACTTTTTGGTACCATTTGGCTGTAGCGTATATACCTTTTAATGGAATCATAATTGCGAAATTAAACTGTGTTGTGCGGTAACGGTAAGCGTAGTTTGGCTACCTATTACCAACGGTAAATGATAATCAACGTGCCCAAAAGGAGCATTCATGCACACCGGATAGTGGTAGTCTTTTACCGCCTCGGCTATAATGCCATACGCCCCTTGTGCAAAGCTGCTGTCTGGCGTAATGTCCGAAAATTGTCCCACTATCAGCCCGCTAATTTGTTCCAACAAACCGCTAAGGCGTAGGTTTTGCATCATGCGATCTATGTGGTAAAGCGGTTCGCATAGGTCTTCTATCAGCAAAATATTGCCCATTGCTTTTACGTCCATAGGCGTGCTTCTAAGCCCGTATAGTACCGATAGATTGCCCCCTATCAGTTTGCCTTGCGCGCTGCCCTCTCTGTTTAGCTCGTGTGGCGCTACTTGATAGGTGGGAAGCTGGCCAAAAAGCAATCTTTGCAGTTGTTGGCAAGGTTCTTGCTCTTGGCAAATTTGTTTGGCCATGATGCTGTGAACAGACTCCACTCCAATGGCAGATAACGCACCATGCAACACCGTTATGTCGCTAAAACCAATAAGCCATTTGGGGTACTTTACCAATGGCGCAAAGTTTACCCTATCTATGATGCGTGTTAGCCCATAACCGCCCCTTAGGCAAAGAATAGCCGCCACGTTGGGTTGGTCTATGGCCCATTGCAAATCTTCCAAACGTTCTTGGTCTGTGCCCGAAAAACGGTGGTATTTTCCCCTTGCGTGTTGGCCTACAATTACTTGCAAGCCCCATGTTTCCAATAGTTGGATAGCACCGTCTATCCATTGGCTCTCTACTGCGCCCGATGGCGCTATCAAGGCAATTTTACTGCCTACTTGTAAAAAAGGTGGACGTATCATAACCTTACTTTTTAGGGTGCATGGTAACCAAAGGTATAATCATTTCTTCTAGCGAAATACCTCCGTGTTGGAACGTATCCTTATAATAACTAACGTAGTAATTGTAATTGTTGGGATACGCAATAAAGTCGTCGTTTCCGGCAAAAATATACGTGGAACTCAAGTTTGGCGAGGGCAACAAGCAACTATCAGGGTTGGTTATGGCCAACACCTCTTTTTTATCAAAGGCCAAGTTTTTACCCACTTTGTAGCGCAAGTTTACGTTGGTGTTTTTGTCGCCAATTACCTTTATGGGGTTTTTTACCCGAATACTTCCGTGGTCTGTGGTTAGTACAATGTGCACATCTTGTTGGGCCAAAATACGGAAAAACTCGGCAATGGACGAGTGTTTAAACCAGGATAGCACCAACGAACGGTAAGCAGCCTCGTCCGGAGCCAACTCCCTAAACAATTTAACCTCGGTACGTGCGTGCGAAAGCATATCCACAAAGTTAAACACCACCACGTTTAATGGGTTTTGTAGCAAATTTTTAATGCTGTCGTTTAGTTTTTCGCCGGCACCGTTGGTGTTAATTTTATGGTACGAAAAAGCGTATTTCTTTCTAAATCTATCCAATTGGGTTTGAATAAGCGCCTCTTCGTTGAGGTTTTTTCCCTCGTCCTCTTCTTCGTCCACCCATAAATGGGGGTACATTTTTTTTATTTGCAAAGGCATTAAGCCCGAAAAAATGGCGTTGCGCGAATACTGTGTAGCCGTGGGTAAAATGCTGTAAAATGTTTCGTCGCTGTCAAACTGAAACAGCGATGCCAACTCGTTTTGCATCACTTTCCAGTGGTCTAAACGCAAGTTGTCTATGAGTACAAAAAATACTTTTTTGCCAGCGTCTAACAAGGGGAAAACCTTGGTTTTAAACAAATCCGGGCTCATAACGGGTTTGCTATCGGGGTTTTTCCACCAGTTTTCGTAGTGTTTTTTTACAAAACGCACAAACAAGTTGTTGGCCTCTGTTTTTTGCATTTGCAACATTTCGTTCATGGCACTGCTTGTTTGTTGCAACTCCATTTCCCAAAAAATAAGGCGGTTGTACACCTGTTTCCAATCGTCGGTACTCATGGAGTCGTTTATTTGCGAGCTTAGGCGCATAAACTCCATTTGGTAGTTGCTGGTGGTTTTTTGCGATATAATTTCGTTGCCTTTTAGCACCTTTTTGATGCTCATGATAATTTGGCTGGGGTTAACCGGCTTTATCAAGTAATCGGCAATTTTTTGCCCAATGGCTTGTTCCATAATGTCTTCTTCTTCGCTCTTGGTTATCATAATAACGGGGAGCGAAGGTTGTATGTTTTTTATTTGAAGCAAGGCTTCCAAGCCACTAATGCCGGGCATGTTTTCGTCTAAAAAAACCAAGTCAAACTTGCTTTTTTCGCATAGCTGAACCGCCTCTTTGCCGTTGTTTACCGGCGTAACTTGGTATCCTTTGCTTTCCAAAAACAAAATGTGTGGGCGTAAAAGCTCAATTTCGTCGTCCGCCCAAAGTATATGAATGGTATTCATGGTAATGGTAATATATCACACAAAGTTACAAATCCATTTGTATAACCAAAACTGCATTAGGTTTTTTTAGTATGTTTTGGTTTTTATGCGGAGGTGTTTGTGTAAAATTATGATGCAACATTATCGCTTTTCGCGCCACAGCAACACAGAACCCAATAGCATGGGCATTACGTAGTTGATAAACCAGATGCCTATAGCGGCAAGGGCAACGCCTACGGTGTTTTGCGTAAAGCTACCTAAGAACATAATGGCCAACGAACCCCTAATACCCATCTCGGCAAAGGCAATAGAAGGGGTTGCCGATACTGCTAAGTAGTTAATGGGTATAATGAGCAGGGCGGTAAGGGTATCTATTTGGATATCAAAAAAGCGCAGCATCAAGAAGTATTGCAAACAGTACACCCCGTAGCGTAGCAGGCTGTATAGGGTAACTCTTAGCAAGGTGCCGTACGATACGCTCAATGCGGCCTTAAAGTAGGGAATAAGGCTTTTTAGCCAGTCAGTAATGCACGAAAGGCGTAGCAAACCGCTACGAATATCGTACATAAATTGCCAAAAAGAACTTAACTTTCCTGTAATGAGGCATTTACCCCAGCTGGGTAAGGTAAAATAAACCAGGCTTAGCATAGCCAGTAACACCCCACCAAATGTTAACCACATATCCATCGGCATAGAAGTGGTGTGGTATAGGCTTAAAAAACCTGTACAAGCTACCACTCCGTACACCAACGAGGCAAAAGTTTGCCCCATAACGCCTACCATCATTAGGGCAACGCCTTGGCTTCGCTTGCCCTCGGGCAGTAGCATACAGCGACCTATGGGCTCGCCTATGCGGTTAGGCGTAAAAAATCCAGCCGTAAGTCCAATCAATACTTGTTTTGTAGCTTTGATAAAAGGCGTAGGTTCTAAATGTGCCAATAATTTGTGCCATTTTAGGCCTTCTAATCCCCAGTTGGCAAGTACCAATAAGAACACAGTTGCCAAACAACCTATACGCGTAAGCGAAAGGTGCCTAAGGCTTTCGGCAAACTCTTGGTACATCTTAAACGTAGCAAGCATGTAGGTTAAGTAGCCGTATGCACACAGCATAATTACTACCTTAATAGCTGTAAAGTACCTATCAATCCATCTTTTTTGCATTGCTTACCTATTTACTGCTTTTAAACGAATAGTATTTTTGTAGGATGAAACTCACCAAAGTGGTAATTACCGTGGTAATCATTTTAGAGGGGGTAGGGTAAATGTGCACCACCTCTACCAGGCATTTCATGCAGGCGTAGGTTAAGAACCAATTGCAACACAATATAAAGCCATAGCGTACAGCCTGCTTGGAAGTTTGCAGGGATGAATGTTTAAACGTAATGTACTTGGAAAAGCAGAACCCCACCAAAAACGTAATGGGCGTAACAATAATAAGGCTCAAAATGTGGGGCGAAATCACCACAAAACCCAAATCCACAAACTGCTTTTGCACCACAAAATTGTAGATTAAAAAATACATAACCCAGTCGGAGCAGGTATTGATGGTGCCACAGGCCAAGTAGTAATACACCTCTTTGCTAAGCCAGCGTTTAAACGGAGGGTAAAAAAAATCGAGTATGTGCGTTAAAATGCGAAGCAATTTCGAGTTTTATCATTAACTTTGCGAAGATACAATAAAAAATTTAGACAATGTACGTAAAGCCAAAAAAACAGTTAGGCCAACATTTTTTAACCGATATGGGCATAGCCAAACGCATTGCCGATACCTTGCCCAATGAAGGTCCTTATAAAGTGCTTGAAATAGGTCCGGGAACCGGGGTGCTTACCCAGTTTTTGTTGGAGCGCAATCCCATCGATTTGCGCGTGATAGAAATTGATACCGAATCGGTTGCCTACCTAAACCAAAACTTTAAAGCCTTGGCAGGCAAAATTATAGCCGATGATTTTTTGCATTACGACATCCCCTCTATCTTTGGTGGCGAGCCCTTTGCGCTTATAGGAAACTATCCTTACAACATATCCAGCCAAATCTTTTTCAAGGCTTTGGAGCACAAAGAACAAATACCGTTTATCAGCGGTATGTTGCAAAAAGAAGTGGCAGAACGCTTGGCCTCCAAGCCCGGTAAAAAGGCTTACGGTATCTTAAGCGTCTTGTTACAGGCTTATTACGATATAGAGTACTTGTTTACCGTGCCTCCTGGTGTGTTTAATCCACCGCCTAAGGTGCAGTCGGCCGTTATCAAAATGGTAAGAAACGATGTAAAAACATTGCCTTGTAACGAGGTGCTGTTTAAGCAAGTGGTAAAAACCACCTTTAACCAACGTCGTAAAACCATTCGCAACTCCATAAAACCTTTATTAGGTAGCGAGTTTGACAAAGAGGGTACGCCCTTGTTAGACAAACGTCCCGAACAACTCAGCGTAGAACAGTTTGTAGAACTAACCAATTGGGTTGCCACACAACAAGCATAATAATAAGGGCAGAATTGCTGTTGGTATGTTCTTAATAGGCGTAGGTATAAAAAATCCTCTTCGCTCGAAGAGGATTTTTTTGGTATAAGGTATTGGTTAGTTCCCTTTTTCGGAAATAAACTTAATTCGTATAAGTCTTACTTCTTCTTCGGTATAGTCGCCGCCCAATTCGTTAAGGGCTTCGTCAATATCGTCTGTGGTAGATTCGGCAAAGTATTCCATAATTTCGTCCACTTTGTCGGGATCCATTACCTCGTCAATAAAATAGTCTATGTTTATTTTGGTGCCCGAATAAATAATGGCCTCAATTTCTTCTATCAGCTCTACAAAGTCAAGGCCTTTGGAAATAGCCAAATCGTCCAAACTTATTTTTCGGTCAATAGCTTGAATAATAAACACTTTCAATTTGGACTTATTGGCCACGGTGCGTACGCGCATGTCTTCGGGGCGTTCAATCTCGTTTTCTTGTACGTGTTTTTTAATCAGGTTGATAAACTCCTCGCCGTATCTTTTTGCCTTGCCTGCGCCAACACCCGGAATGTTTTGCAACTCTTCTAAGGTAATGGGGTAGGTAGTTGCCATAGACTCCAACGATGGGTCTTGGAAAATAACGTAAGGAGGCAATCCTACTTGTTTGGCAATTTTCTTGCGCAAGTCTTTTAGCATGGAGAACAACGCCTCGTCTGCTGCGCAAGAGCCGGCTTTACGAATTGGCGTTTCTTCTTCCTCTTCGTCAAAATCGTTGTCTTTGGTAATTTTAAACGAAGTGGGTTTTTTAAAGAACGATTTTCCGGCTTTGGTTATTTTTAGTACGCCGTAGTTTTCTATTTCTTTATCAATGTAGCCGGCTATCATGGCTTGACGAATCACGGTGTTCCATAGGGTAGGATCTTCGCCCTGACCGGTGGCAAATACGTCTAATTCGTCGTGTTTATAGTCTAATACTTCGGAAGTTTCTTTCCCTACAATGATGTCAACTATATGTTCTGCTTTAAATTTCTCTTTTACCGCCAAAATGGTTTCAATGACGGTACACAACATTTCTTGTGCTTCCATTTGTTTTTTAGGATGAAGGCAATTGTCGCAATTACCGCAGTTTTCGGGTGTATATTCTTCACCAAAATAATGCAATAACGATTTGCGTCTGCATATAGACGATTCTGCATAAGCAGCCGTTTCGTTTAGCAATTGTTTCCCTATTTCCTGCTCAGCAATGGGCTTGCCTTGCATAAATTTTTCTAATTTCTGAATATCTTTGTTCGAATAGAAAGCAATACACTGTCCTTCGCCCCCGTCGCGACCGGCACGTCCGGTTTCTTGGTAATACCCTTCCAAACTTTTTGGAATATCGTAATGGATTACGTAACGTACGTCTGGTTTGTCAATGCCCATACCAAACGCAATGGTGGCTACAATTACTTCCACCTTTTCCATTAAAAAGTTGTCTTGGTTTTCGCTTCGTACGTTAGAATCCATGCCGGCGTGGTATGCCAATGCATTGATGCCGTTTACACGAAGCGTTTCGGCCAAGTCTTCTACTTTTTTTCGGCTTAAACAATAGATAATCCCCGATTTACCCTCTTGCGAACGAATAAATTTGATGATTTCCTTGTCTATATCTTGCGATTTTTTTCGTACCTCGTAATACAAGTTAGCGCGGTTAAACGACGATTTAAATACCTTGGCATCTGTCATGCCCAAGTTTTTTTGAATATCGTGTTGAACCTTTGGCGTGGCGGTTGCTGTTAGTGCAATAACAGGTGCATTGCCAATCTGGCTGATAATAGGTCTTATTTTACGGTATTCAGGTCTAAAATCGTGTCCCCATTCCGATATACAGTGTGCCTCGTCCACGGCATAGAAAGAAATACGTACCCCACGCAAAAACTGAATGTTTTCTTCTTTGGTGAGCGATTCGGGTGCAACGTAAAGCAGTTTGGTTTTTCCGCTTAGTACGTCACTTTTTACTTCTTCTATAGCTGTTTTGGTAAGCGACGAGTTGATGAAATGGGCTACACCATCTTGTTCGCTGAATGAGCGCATGGCATCCACTTGGTTCTTCATCAAAGCAATTAAAGGCGATATAACAATGGCTACCCCGTCCATCAGAAGCGATGGTAATTGATAGCACAATGATTTACCTCCACCTGTTGGCATCAATACAAAAGTATCGTTGCCGGCAAGCAGGTTCTCTATAATTGCTTCTTGGTTGCCTTTAAAAGAATCAAAGCCAAAATGTTCTTTTAAGGCGTCTGTGAGTTCTTTGTGTTTTGCCATAGTGTAGCAAATATAATAAATGAAATGATAAAATAAGCATTTTTAGCCTAAAAAATGCTACATCATCTTATTTTTATCCAATTTGCCAGCCACTATATCGCGTGTAATCTCTAATTTGTCGGTTTCTTGCGACGGTATGGTGTACATAAAGTCCATGATAACCGATTCGGTTAGCGAACGCAAACCACGTGCTCCTAATTTATATTCTACCGCTTTATCTACTATGTAATCCAAGGCCTCGTTGGTAAACGATAAGGCTACGCCGTCCATGGCAAACAACTTAATGTATTGCTTAATGATGGAGTTTTTAGGCTCTACCAAAATACGGCGCAATGCGTCTCTGTCCAATGGGTCTAAGTAGGTTAAGATAGGCAAGCGACCAATAATTTCGGGAATAAGACCAAACGATTTTAAGTCTTGTGGCGCTATGTACTGCAACAAGTTTTCGCGGTCTATTTTTTGTACCTCTTTAGAGGCCGAATAACCTACGGTTTTGGTGTTAAGACGGTTGGCTATGCGTTTCTCAATACCGTCAAATGCACCACCACATATAAACAGAATGTTTTGGGTATTTACGGCAATGAGTTTTTGTTCGGGGTGTTTTCTGCCACCTTGGGGTGGAACATTCACCACAGAACCTTCCAACAATTTAAGCAGGCCTTGTTGTACGCCCTCGCCACTAACATCGCGCGTAATAGAAGGGTTATCGCCTTTTCGGGCAATTTTATCTATTTCGTCAATAAATACAATACCCCTTTCGGCAGCTTCCACATCGTAATCCGCTACTTGCAACAAGCGGGTTAAGATGCTTTCAATGTCTTCGCCTACATAACCGGCTTCTGTTAGTACGGTGGCATCTACAATGGTAAAGGGAACGTGTAATTTTTTGGCAATGGTACGTGCCAATAAGGTTTTACCCGTACCGGTAGATCCAACCATAATTACGTTAGACTTTTCAATTTCCACCTCGTCGCCCATGTCTTTTTGCAACAAGCGTTTGTAGTGGTTGTACACCACCACGCTTAGGCTTTTTTTGGCGCTGTCTTGTCCTATTACGTATTGGTCCAAAAAGGCTTTTATGTCTTGGGGCTTGGGCAAATCTGCCATGCTAAGCCCAAATTTGCTTTTGCGTTTTTTTAGCGTTTCGCGCACCATCTCGTGGGCACTTTCGGCGCATTCGTTACAAATGTTGCCACTTAGCCCGGTCATAAGCATGGCTACTTCGTTTTCGCTTCGGCCACAAAAGCTACAATATTGTCCGTTTTGTTTTGCCATTATTTACCCGCTTTAATCAATACCTCGTCTATCATGCCGTATTCTTTGGCCTCTTGCGCAGTCATCCAGTAGTCGCGGTCTGAATCTTTTTCAATGCGTTCAAATGGATTGCCCGAGTGGTCGGCAATGATGGTGTATAATTCTTGTTTTAGTTTTTGAATTTCGCGCGCAGTAATTTCTATGTCCGAAGCCTGACCTTGCACACCTCCCAATGGTTGGTGTATCATTACGCGCGAGTGTTTTAGTGCCGAACGTTTGCCTTTAGCACCTGCGGTAAGCAATACAGCGCCCATAGATGCCGCCATACCGGTGCAAATGGTTGCCACGTCGCTGCTAATAAATTGCATGGTGTCGTAAATGCCCAAACCGGCATACACACTTCCGCCAGGGGTGTTTAGGTAAATAGAAATGTCTTTACCAGGATCGGCGCTGTCTAAATACAGCAATTGCGCCTGAATCACGTTGGCGGTATAATCATCTACTTGTGTTCCCAAAAAAATGATGCGGTCCATCATTAAACGCGAAAACACATCCATTTGCGCCACGTTTAATTGACGTTCTTCAATAATGGTGGGCGAAATGTAGCTGCTGGTAATGTCCATGTATTGGTCTAATGCCAATCCATTCATTCCCAAATGTTTGGTAGCGTACTTTCTAAATTCGTTGTTCATATAGTGTTGTTTATTTGGTTATTATTCAAAGCTTCGCTTTTCATGATTTCAGGCTGCGCCTTGGCATAACCAAACAAGTTTGCTTCTGCGCTCGGCTTGCACTGAAATTCGGTTATTCGTTTAGTCGACAAGTGACAGTTAAAATTCTTTTTGCATAAAAAGGCGGGGCAAGTTACACCCTATAAAGTTGCCTACAATGGCCCAAAACCAGGCACCCAATAGAGGCAAAGTAAACTTACCGTAAAACAAGGCAGCCGCATAATAAAACGCATCGGCTACGCAGTGAGGAAGTCCACACAAAATAAAAACAGGAACGCCAAAAAGCAAGGGCCAATAATGCTTTTGGCGAGCACCATAAACCGCCAAGGTCATAATCATACCCGTACCCACAGAGGTCATAAGCAATCCGTGCCATGATGCGTTAAGGCGGGCATCTAATATGGCTTGCAGGTTGGTAAATACCGTTTCGTTGCTCACATAATAAGCAATCCACGCAGCTAATGCGCATCCTACGGCGTTAAGCAAAATCATGGGAATAAGTTTCCACATTTCTTTTACAGGCAAAAACCCAGATTTACCCGTGTATAATTGTGCGCCGCACATTACCACGCATAGCAAGCCAAAGGCAAACAATACAGCGCCGGCAATGCCACCCACACGCAAATACACCAATCCGCCGGTACCAATAAGCAGTCCAGCAAAAATAGCCATTAAAGTAAACTGTTTTGTCATGGTTTTCTAATTTTTGGCGAAAGTAATGCAAAAAATAGAAATAACAAAAAAAAACAATCCCATAGCGTTTATACCGCCACAGGACTGCTCTGTTTGTCTTTATTTTTTACTAAAATATTACCGCCATGCCTATTCCGTTGTTGCTGCTCTGCACGCTTAGTGTAACATCGTTGTACGTGTTTTTTATATGTTCGTTGTAGAGTTGGAAACTCTGTTTGCGTCTGCGCATGCCTTTAACCCAAAGTGGTATTCCTCCGCCTATTAGACCACCACTAACCGCTAAGCCACCTAAACTGCATAAAGAAACGGTTTTGTAGTAAGAAGAACCTGTAGTTAGACCAATTATTCCTGCAAATAACGAAAGAGTACTTGTATAAACCCCAGCTATTCCTACAGATGTCATGATAATACCACCCACTTTCATACCAGTACCCTTTTTGTACAATTTGTATGCATCTGTACAGTTTTTCTTTGCGAGTGCTATGTATTCGCTGCGTGATATGTTTTTTCCGTCTATACTTAAGGGGTCATCCCTGCGGTATGTTACCAATCCAGCAATAGGTTGCTTTGTACTAATTAGGGTTTTTGCTTCTTGCGCATACAACCCTAATACAGCCATAAACGCAAGGCATACTATGGTCACTTTCTTCATAATTTATTCTTTTTCTTGGTAATACGCACTAAAACTTGCAGTCACTTTTGTTTAAAATTTAGCACTGCAAAGGTACAAACTTTATGGCTTAAAGTGTAAAAAACAGTTAATTTTTTGGCCTAAAAAAGCAGCTGTATATAGTATAGGGTGGTGTGTCTGTTTTAGAATATTTAAAATATGTTAAACAAAAAGAGACACTCTTGTTTTGTTTTGCTTTTTGTTTTTACCTTTGCAGCCGAAAATTTGAAAGCCGATGCTTTAAAGTGGCAAGTCAGCTCACCCAATCATCGCATTACCAAATAACCCGAGCTTCGCCCTGCGAAGCGAGTAGAAACCATCTTAATTTTTAATTGCATGAAATCCATTTCTTTTTATGGCATCGGTGCGATGCACGTGTGTTTAACCTGTAGCAGAAGAGTAGTATGTTTGGGTTAAGTTCTATTAGTTGGGGCAGTTTTTTGCTTGCAACTGCTTTGCTATGTTTGTTGTTTAACGCAGGGGTTTGGGCGTATTTTCATTTTCGCTCCCAAAATACCCACACTAAAGTTCACCAATCCCGTCAGCAAAAGTTTAATCAATCCTTACCGTTTTAGAAAAGTATGAGAAAGCTAATTGAAAATGTTCCACAACTTGTGGAGCAATTACCTTCCATAGAGGAAATAGAAGAAGAATTAAATTCTTGAGCGCATCACCGCATCACCAAAAAATCCAAGCTTCGCTTAGCGAAGCAAGTACATAATCATCTTAATATCTATTTTATGAAAACAAAACTACAAAAAGCCGCTACCTTGGTAGCAATGTGTGCCATTGCAACTACAACATGGGCACAAGGCAATGGCGTGGCAGCCTTAGAAAAAGCCAACGCAGAAATAACCTCGTACGTAGAACCCATGACAAAACTGTTTTACGTGGTTTGCGCCGTAATAGGCCTTATAGGTGCCATAAAAGTATATGGCAAGTGGTCGGCAGGCAGTAGCGATACCACCAAAACCGCTGCATCGTGGTTTGGCGCGTGTGTGTTTGCCGTAGTGGCAGTAACAGCAATCAGGGCATTTTTTATTGGATAGCAGTGGCCTCTTATCCCATTAACAAAGGGGTAGGACGGTCTGTAGAAGTGAGAGGGCTGAGGGCACAGTACGTGATATACGCCACGGTAGGCACCGTAGCAATCTTGTTGTTTGTGTTTATGGTGTGTATTTGTGGCAGTATGCTGTTTGCCCTTGGTGTTGGAGCCGTTGCACTCATAGCTGTGTGGAGTAGCTGTTTTTACCTCAATAGGAAATACGGCGAACACGGCTTGTTGCAACGCGTGGCCACCAAGCGCATTCCCCTTCGCATATCCCTAAACCGTTCTATCTTACAGTTGGTACACCATGAAAAAAACAATAGGTAAATCCATTCAAACCTGCTTTCCGCTTTTGGCATGGGAAAACAATTGCCTTGTTAGCCAATATGCCGATATTACCGTGTTGTTTAAACTTACCCTGCCCGCTGTATTTGAGCGAGGCGAGGCGCAGTTTGAGCAAGACCATGCCACCTGGGTACGCGCCATGCGTTTGTTGCCGGATTACAGTTTGGTACACAAACAAGACATCTACCAGCAAACCACCTATCAACCCCATGCGGATGTTGCCGACAATCCATCGTTTTTGCAACAGGCCTCTCAGGCTCATTTTTTTGGCCGAAAATACATCAAACATACCTGTTATGTGTACGTAACCCTTTCGTCCAAACAAAATTTACAAACCAAAAGTGTGGGATCTATGCTTTGTCAAAACCGTTTGGTGCCCAAAGAAATGACAAATCCTGGGCGTGTAAGCGATTTTTTAGACAAGGTAAGCCAGTTTGAGGCCGTTTTGCGCGAAGCAGGTTACACCCTGCAACGCCTAACAGCCAACCAAGTATTGGGTACCCAAGAGCAGGCAGGGTTGTTGCAACAATACCTATCTCTGCACTTTGATACTACCCCAACGTGTTTAGCAGATATACACGTAAACGAGGGCGATTGCATGGTAGGCGATAGTTATGTGAGTGCTTTTTCGTTGCACCAGTTGGAACAATTGCCCACTCAGGTGCATACACACAAGCTGCATGCTGCTTACACCCACGCTCCCTTGCCGGTGTCGTATGTGTCTGCCATGGGCTTTGAGTTGCCATTCTCGCACATTTACAACCAATATTTCTTTTTCGATAACCACAGCCAAACGTTGGCCAACATTGAAAAACGAGGATGCGAACAACAATCGTTATCCGCCATTTCGCGCCAAAATGCCCTAAACAAAACCTTTAACGATGCCTATTTAAACGAATCCATTTCGCAAGGCAGGCGTTCGGTGCGGTGCGCCTTTAATGTAATGCTTTGGGATACCGATTACTATGCATTACTCAGAAAAAACGCACAAGTTTCGGCAGCATTGGCACAAATAGATGCTTTTGCCACCAAAACAGAAGGCATTGTGCCCTTGCTATTTTGGGCAGGCATTCCCGGTGCAGCCTCGCAATACCCTGCCGAAATGTCTTTTCTTACCTTTTTGGAGCAAGGAGCTTGTTTCATTAACGGCGAAACAAACCCCGTTGGTCATGGCGAGCAGGGCATCCGCCTGTGCGACCGCCTGTTTGGTGTGCCCCTCAACATTGATTTGTCAGACTATCCCTTAAGTAAAGGCTACATCAATAACCGAAACAAATTTATTTTAGGTCCTTCCGGTTCGGGAAAATCGTTTTTCACCAACCATTTGGTGCGCCAATATTACGAGCAAGGCAGCCACATTGTATTGGTGGACGTAGGCAACAGCTACAAAGGCTTGTGCAACTTAATAGCCCAAACCACCCATGGGCAAGACGGCATTTATTACACCTACACAGACCAAAACCCCATTGCCTTTAATCCGTTTTACGTGGCAGATGGTTATTATTCAATCGAAAAACGCGAGCAGTTGGCCGCTTTGGTGTTTTGTTTGTGGAAAAACGAGAACGAGTCCATCACCAAGGCAGAAGAAA
>JAFOWX010000088.1 GCA_017391905.1 Paludibacteraceae bacterium
CATTTCGGGCATAACACGCAACGACATTCCCCAATTGTTTACCGAATAGCTACCCGTTACGTGCAAGCGTCCACGGTGACGAAACTGCCAGGTATCGTTGCCTTTATACAAGGCATGAAACGAATAAGAAGCCCCTACTTTAATGTATTTATACACCTTGTAACTAATGTCTAAGGTGGTGTATAACCTATCTAACTGGGAGGAGTTGTTTTTTAAGCGAAGCTCTTGCGCCAAATTTAAGGTTAGGTTTTTTACGGGTTTGTATTCGGCCGAAATTTCAAAACGGGTACGAAAATCGTTGGATAATTCGTCGTATTGGTCCACAACGGGCAGGTTGTTTGCAAATAGGGAGGCTGCGCCTGCCAAAAACGCACATAAGGCTAATAATCTGGTTTTCATAAAGTTTTATTTGTTCAACCCGCGATGCGGGTTGAGGGTTTCTGTTTGGTTTGCCATGTACAGGCCTTGCAGCGCAAGACCTGCCTATTATTGGGGTTCAACCCGCGATGCGGGTATCAATGCTTCTACATACTGTATCACCAACTGAGCGGCGCCTTCTATGCCTACTTGCGAGGTGTTGATGCACAGGTGGTACGAGTTTGCACTGCCCCACGTTTTTTCGCTGTAAAAATTATAGTACGAGGAACGCATCTTATCCACTTTTTTTATCAACGTTGCCGCTTGTTGCGCGTCTATTTTTTCATACTCCATAATGCGTTTTACCCTATCGTCCATATCGGCCGTTATAAATACCGAAACCAACGGCTTGTGGTTACGCAATACGTAATCGGCAATACGCCCCACGATAACACAGCCACCTTCCGAAGCTATGCGCTTAATGGTTTCGCTCTGCATGGAGAAAAGCGAATCGCCCGAAAGCATATCGCGGTTGGTGGTAGAAAACAGCGTGCTAAGCGACCATCCGCCCAACAGCGAGGAGTTTGGGTAGTTGTTGGTGCACTCGTCGCAACCGGCAAACACCTCGTTACAGATGCCTGTTTCGCGCGAAACACGGTTTATCAACTCCTTATCGTACAAGGGAACACCGTATTTTTGGGACAAAATATTGGCTACGCCTCGGCCGCCGCTTCCAAACTGGCGACCAACGGTTATAATGAGCGGTTGTGCCTCTTTCATGCTGGTTGTTTTTTAAGTTCGCGAATCAGTTTTATAATCATTACGCCTACCACCAATGCAGACAAACCGTCTGCCATGGGCAAGCTGTACCAAATTCCGTCTGTGCCCCAATAGTTTGGCAAGATAATCAAAAACGGAATAAGAAACAACAGTTGGCGCGTGGTGGATAAGAAGATAGCAATTTTGGCTTTGCCAATGGATTGATACAAGTTGGTACACACCATTTGAAAACCAATTAACGGCAACAGGCAGGTTAGCACGCGCAATCCGTATGCACTTAATGCGTTAAGCTGGGTATCGGTAGAGAACATGGCCACAATCCATTGGGGCATAAACTGACACGCCAACCAACCTATGGTGCCAAATGCCAATACGCAATACATGGTGTAGCGGAACACTTCCAACACCCTGTTGTATTTTTTAGCGCCGTAGTTGTAACCGGCAATGGGTTGCATGCCTTGGTTAAAGCCCATGTTCATCATCACAAAAAAGAACACAATGCGGTTATCAATGCCGTAGGCTGCCACGTGCATATCGCCACCGTGGTTTTGCAAACCGGTGTTGATGAGGGTTACCACCACACAAGCCAACGCATTCATGCAAAAAGGGGCTAAACCAATTGATAATATTTGTCCCGAAATTTTGGACGAAAAGCGCAATATTTCTTTTTTAAGTTGCAACACAGAGGTGGGCTTTAAAAAGTAGCGCATTACCATGGCAAGCCCTACTATTTGTGCCAAAATAGTGCCAATGGCAACGCCTCTAATGCCCCAATGCACCACAAACACAAACAAGTAGTTGAACACAAAGTTTAGGGCTACGGTAAGTAAGGTAACATTCATGGCCTCGCGTGGATGACCCGACGAGCGCAACACGCTATTAAGCCCCAAATACAGGTGCGTAATGATGTTGCCGGCCAAAATCACTTCCATGTAGTCGCGTGCATAGCCTATGGTATTATCACTGGCACCAAAAAAGTACAAAATGGGGTCTAAAAAGAGAAGCGAAACCACCATAAACAGCAAACCGATGCCCACATTGAGCAAAATAACGTTGCCCATGGCGTGGTTTGCCGATTGGTAATCTTGTTGCCCCAACTTAACAGACACCACCGTAGAAGCACCAGCTCCCACCATGGCACCAAAGGCTGCCCCCAAGTTCATAAACGGGAAGGTAGCCGATAACCCGGCCAAGGCCATAGGGCCAATGCCATGCCCAATAAACATGCTGTCCATCATGTTGTACAGCGAACTGGCTGTCATGGCAATGATAGCAGGTAGCGAATAATGCAACAAAAGGGAACCAATGCTTTTGGTTCCCAATGTTAAAGGCTTGTTTGACATATACTAAATTATACGGCTTTAAAACTCATATCAAGGCTCTTAACCGAGTGAGTTAGAGCACCTACCGATACAAAATCCACACCACATTCGGCGTAGGTACGCAAGGTATCAAAGGTAATACCGCCCGACGATTCTACCTCGTAACGGCCACCAATGCGATCTACGGCTTTTTTGGTGTTTTCGGGGCTGAAGTTATCCAACATGATGCGGTTTACACCACCCACTTGCATAACGCGTTCCAACTCTTCGAAGTTACGCACCTCAATTTCAATTTTTAGGTTTTTGCCTTTTTCTTGGCAGTATTTTTGAGCCGAACGAATGGCGTTTTCAATGCCACCGGCAAAATCCACGTGGTTGTCTTTTAGCAAAATCATGTCGAAAAGACCAATGCGGTGGTTGGTACCACCCCCAATTTTAACGGCCTCTTTTTCCAACATACGCAAGCCGGGGGTTGTTTTGCGGGTATCCAACACTTGGGTTTTAAGCCCTTCCAAACATTTGGCATATTTACGTGTAACGGTTGCTACCCCACTCATGCGTTGCATGATGTTAAGCATCAATCGCTCGGTTTGTAACAACGAAAGTACTTTGCCTTCTACTTCAAAAGCAACATCGCCGGGTTTTACTTCGGCACCATCGTTAATAAATACGTTAATTTTCAATTCGGGGTCGAAAGCATGAAAGATACGCTTTGCCACCTCAACACCGGCCAATACACCGGTATCTTTGATAATTAAGCGTGATTTACCCATGGCGGTTTCGGGAATACACGACAACGAAGTGTGGTCGCCATCGCCAATATCTTCGGCAAACCAATACTTGATTAAGTTGTCTAATTGATCATTCAATGACTTCATCTATTCTAAATTGTCTAATTAAGTTTTGACCTTGTTCGGTGCGCTCCAACGCATACACCCTAAATACTTTTTGAGCATCCGATTGTACAGATAAAATGTAAAAACCGGATGTTTGCTTTTTTCCACGATGCAATAGCTTGCACGATGCAATGGGGTGGTTATTCATAAACTCCTCTAAAAAGGCTACGGCCTGTACGTTGGAGCAAACCACCGATTTGCCCAAAATGGACACCTCAATATTATCGGCAAAGCAAACCAATGTTTTGGCGGGCATATTGGACAGCATAGCCCCTTGCAGTGTCTCGCCCAACGAATTAGACGCCATGGCGGCCTGCGAGCACATCAATGCCCAACATACAAAGGTAACAATATGCCCTTTACATAATTTCATTGCATTTGATTTTTTGTGGAAATATTACGACCTTTGCAGGACGTAATGCGCATGCACAAAGATATAAAAATTTATGAAAATTACGCTACTTGTGGTTGGTAAAACTACCGACAGCAATATTAACAAGTTAATAGACAACTATTTAGGAAGGTTAAAATTTTACGTGGATTTTTCCATTCAAGTAATACCCGAACTAAAGAACTGCAAGAACCTGCGTCAAGACGAACAAAAAGAAAAAGAGGGTGAGCTCATTTTAAAGCAACTAACAGACGCAGACGATGTTATTTTGTTGGACGAACACGGCAAAGAGTTTACGTCTATGCAGTTTTCTAACGAAATTAACAAGCGTGCCATTGCCGGCAAACGCAAGGTGTATTTTGTAGTAGGTGGTCCTTACGGTTTTTCGGAAAAAGTATATAACCGTGCCAACAGCCTTATTTCGTTTTCAAAAATGACTTTTTCGCACCAAATGATTAGGTTGTTTTTTGTGGAACAAGTGTATAGGGCTTACACCATTATCAAAGGCGAGCCATACCATCACGAGTAAACGGCAGCCACTGCTGCAGGCAAGTAAGCAGAAACGTCTTTGCCTTGGGCTTTTAGCTCCCTAATTTGGGTAGAAGATATAGGAAACAAAGGTACCTCTTCCAACAAACGCATGGAGGGGTACTTTTTTATTTCGTCCAAAATATCCACACCCGGACGTGGGTACACCAAAATGGCTACCTTTTGCAAAATTTCTTGGTAATCTTTCCAAGCCGAAAAGCCCATCACATTATCGGCTCCCATGATAACCGTAAAATGAATGTGGGGAAATTTTTGGGTGAGCTCACGCAGCGTATCTATGGTGTACGAAGGTTGTGGCAAAAAGAATTCGGCATTGCAGGCCACAATACCCGGAATATCCTCTACAGCCATTTGCACCCAATTAAAACGCTCCTCGTTGGGGTATAATGTTTGGTTTACCTTAAACGGATTTTGGGGCGAAACCACCATCCAAAGCTCTTGCAAATTGGTGTGTTCCAACACCCATTTTGCCAATGACACATGACCATTGTGCACCGGATTAAACGAACCAAAGTACAATCCCACGTGTTGAACAGCAGGATCTACCTTAGCGGGACAAAAATGCTTGGATGATAGCTTTTGTTTCATGTATGGCCTGTTCTAAATTGTCGTTTACAATGATGTGGTCGTATTGTTGGGCAAAAGACATTTCGTACGCAGCCTTTTGCAAGCGTTGCTCTATCACTTCTTGCGCATCGGTGGCTCTGCCTTCCAGGCGTTTGCGCAACTCTTCTACGCTGGGTGGCTGTATAAATAAGGTAAGCGCCTGCTGTCCGTATAGTTTCTTGATGTTTAGCCCGCCTTTTACATCCACGTCAAACACCGTGGCTTTTCCTTTGGATGCGATGCGTTCTATTTCCGATTTCAGTGTACCGTAGAAACGGTTTTCGTACACTTCTTCAAACTCCACAAAGGCATCATCGGCTATTTTTTGTTTGAATTCATCGGGCGATAAAAAATAATACTCTACCCCGTTTTGCTCGCTTCCACGTGGCGCACGCGAGGTAGCCGATATGGAAAATTCCATATCCAAACCATCGGCCAATAGACGGTTTATGATGGTGCTTTTGCCCGACCCGGATGGGGCTGAAAAAATAATCAATTTAGCGTTATAAGACATTGAGCACTTGTTCTTTAATTTGTTCTAACTCGTCTTTCATTTTTACCACAATGATTTGCAATTCGCTGTGGTTGGCTTTAGAGCCAAGGGTGTTAATTTCGCGTCCCATTTCTTGGGCAATAAAGCCCAATTTTTTACCTGCCATGGGGTCTTTGTCCATGGTTTCCACAAAGTAGTTTAGGTGGTTGTTAAGGCGTTGTTTTTCTTCGCTTATATCCAGTTTTTCAATGTAAAAAATAAGCTCTTGCTCCAAGCGGTTGGCATCGTAAGTGATTTTATCGTCCAAAGCACGCAAATTATCTTCTAAACGGGCACGAATCTTTTCTACACGACAGCTTTCGTACTGAGGCACCTCTGCCAACAAGGCACGGATATTGGCAATTTTTTGCATAAAGAATGTTTGCAAGCCTTTGCCTTCTTGCGCACGAAAAGCAGCAAATGCCTCAACGGCTTGGTCTATTACTTTACTTGCTTCTGCCCACTCCTCGTCGCTTAATTCTTTTTGTTCATTTTTTAGCACATCGGGCATACGAAGCAATACCGAATACCAATCGGCAGGTTCTGCTATGCCTGTTTGTGCTGAAATTTGTTTGATTTGTTGGTAATACGCAGTTAACACCTCTTGGTTGATGCGTGGGGTTTGCTCGGTATCCAGCGACTCCATTTGCAAGGAAAAATCTACCTTGCCACGACCTACCTTTTGCGCCAACAAGCTGCGAATTTCCAATTCTTTGCTACGATAATAACCACATATACGGGTATTTAGGTCTAATTGTTTGCTATTTAACGATTTTACCTCTATGGTAATTTTTTTGTTTTGAATCTCGGCTACAGCCTTGCCGTAACCCGTCATGGACTGAATCATATTGTAAGAAAAACGGTTTGAATATGCAAATATAATGATTTTTTTGTTTATGCGGTGATTTAATATCGCTTCGCTTTGGTGAGGCGGTGAGGTGGTGATGCGGTGAGGTGGAGAGAATAACAACAAGGGCGTGCAGCAATGCACGCCCCTGTCCCTTATGAAATTACTAACCGTATGATGTATTACCAAACACTCAATAACACATTTCCGTTTTCAGTTTTAACAATATATACACCCTCTAACCAGCCATTTTGATGCGTTACATCCAAACCAGTAACCGTATAGATGGTTATATCACAATCGGCATAGATAGTGCCATCCTTAGCGTAGATATGCGCATTGTCTAACACTTCTTCCACAGACACTTCGTCTACATTAAATACAGGTCTGATAGAACGGCCTACAGTACGCGAGTTAGCATCCACTTTATAATAGGTCAAGCTAAATACAATCATCTTAGCATAGGTAGAATGCGAATCGTCAATAGCGTTTAGCCAATAAGAGCCACCGTTACCCACCGATGTGGTAACATCGTTTACTTCGCCCGCACTGGGTAAGAAAATGCTATTGCCATTAGGACCTGTTACCACATAACCCTTAACATCATTTTGGGTGGTAAATTCCCAAGTACATTCATCTACTAACTCTTGCGCCTGTACCACAGAAGGCACATGCCAACCTTTACCTAATTTATGTTGAGCGGCATCGTCTAAAATATCTAAGTAAATATTTTCATCTACCGTACCATAAAGCGAAGAGGTACAATATTTAACCAATTTATTGCCCACATACCATTTATAGGTTTCGCGGTTGTACGCCTCTTTGGGATCTAATTCGGCCCAAGCATAGTAATCACCAAAGTCTTGAGGCGTATCGGCACCCAAGTTTGCTTTAGCCCAAAGGGTTTCGCTTGGCAAGCCCAAATCTACATAAAGAGCCGCATTGGGATCTTCTGGTTCTTCTGGTGTTACTTGTTCAATGGCCGTTGCACTAAATGATATGCTTTGTGACACCTTACCCGAGGTGATGGTTAATTTTCCTTTGTAAGTGCCTTTTGCTGTTGGAGCAAACTTGATAAGCACAGCACCCTTTAAGGTACGAACTATACTAAATTCCTTATCACCGCTTATAATTGCCGTTGCTGCGGTGGCATTTTGTAAGGTATAAGTAGCCACCACTTGTGCCGTTTCATTTACATAAACCGTACCAAAATCAGGCACAGGGTTGATGTTAATGACAGGCTCTGGTTCTGGAGCAGGAGCTGCTATTGCGGTTGCCACCACATTTACACTTCTTGAAACCTTGCCTGCAGTGATAATTAGCTTATCATAATACGTACCCGCTGCGGTTGGAGTAAATTTGATAATTACGGCACCTTTTAAGGTACGAACTATACTAAACACCTTATTTTCGCTTAAGCTTGCTATGGCCTCTGTGGCATTTTGTAAGGTATAAGTAGCTACCACTTGTGCCGTTTCATTTACATAAACCGTACCAAAATCAGGCACAGGGTTGATGTTAATGACAGGATCTGGTTCTGGAGCGGGAGCTGCTATTGCGGTTGCCACCACATTTACACTTTTTGAAACCTTGCCTGCAGTGATA
>JAFOWX010000089.1 GCA_017391905.1 Paludibacteraceae bacterium
AGAGAGATTGTACACTTACAACCTTTTAATATGCCAAACACCAGTTATTCCCAATGTAGCGTAGAGAATTTATTTGATGAAAATTATGACCCTTACGACATTGCAACATCTTACGGCTATGGATACTTTAAAAGAACCCACAAGTGCCCTGGCGAAGACAGAGATGAAATAAAAAACAACACAAGCAACTTTACAAGAGACGTTGAACAACTACCAACAGGATTTGGCCCCGTAGAAGAACATTACGTAATTGCCAAGACTACACAGAACATGTTTGCTGGTTGGTGGCACGAAGATGGAGATGCAAATAAGCCAGCAAAACCGATTAAGGGTCACACACAAGTTGAAGACCCTACCAATAGTAGTAAAGATGGCTTCATGGTAATTAACTGCGGTAGGCTTGCGTATGATAAAGACAACTTAGATAAGGGTAAAATCTTTGAATACGATATTCCAGGCTCTCTTTGTACAGAAACATGGTACGACTTTTCTGCTTGGGTATGTAATCTTGACCAAAGTACACAGCATACCTTTAACCCAAACGTTAGGTTTGTTGTGTATGGCATGAATGGCACCACCGTTGGAGAAGAACTACTAAATTTCCCTACCGAATCTATTAATCTTAGAGCTCAATGGATAGAAAAAGGTGGGTCGTTCTATAGTGGAAACTACAATCAATTTAGAGTGGTTTTATACAACAACCAAGTTCCCAGCGATGCAGATGCTTGCGATATACCTGGTAACGACATTGGTGTAGATGATATTAGTTTTACACGCTGTATTCCAAAATTGGGAGTGTACACCAACGAAGACAGACAAGGCAATGCCATTACCATGTGCAACGATGGTTCTGAACTACTAAATCTATATGCAGGACACCCTAATTATGGTATTACCGATATGATAGAAGAACCCTTCTACGCTTTAATGCAATCCGTAGAGGGAGGCAATTGGGAATTGGTAAAGAAAGATGATAGTCCAAATAATACGTATGGTTATGCAAAGTACGAGTTGGATGTTACAGGACAAGGCAATACAGAGTACGCCGTATTTGTAGCCAGTAAGACAACTCTATTAGATAACATAATTCGCCACTTTGAAGGAAAACCAAAATCGCAGTACAGTACACTTAAAGAGTCCTTTAACCCAGGAAACTTAGGGTGTGAGATATACGCTATTGGCACATCTTTTACCACCGTTACTATGCACTGCGCCGAGCCAAGATCTAAACAACCACAAGCAGAAGATATTGCACTGTGCGGTTCGGATGATCTTTTTGACCTAAACTCATTGGTAACACAGGTAGAAGTAATTAACCCATCTACAGCAGAGGTTGCTGAGACCATTAAAAGGGCTGATTATAGCAGCCAAGCTGACTTTTTAGCTGCTGTAGCTGCCAAAGGTGAGTTAAAATGGTATGATAGCAACAGCGACACTGCTACACCTATTAGTAGTAACGTACCTATTGCCACAAAAGATTATTGGGTAAGCTTTGATCAAAAAGACGCTTCCCCTATTACCATATCAGAAAGTGGCAAATTTAAAGTTACCGTAACGTTATTACCTACCATTGTTCCTACCCTAAACAGATTAGAGGTTTCGGGCTGCCTTGGTGACTTAGTTAATGAATCACTAAGAACCTTTACAGTAACAAGTACAACTCCCGAAATAACAGACCCAGTATATAAATGGTACGAGGTAGCTGCAGACGGCACAGAAACCTTATTCCGTGAAACAGAATCTGTTGTGCTACCTAACCAAGAGGGCAGCGGAAAATTAAATCTATACGTTACATCTGCAAGTGGTAGTGCGTGCCCAAGCGAAGTAATTACGTTGCCATACGATATTGCCAACAACCCCACTTTCGATTACGAAATTAATGTGCCATGCCAACGCGAAATAAATACCACTGGTGTACAAATAAAATACACCAACATGAGTGGTAGCACTGCTATTACTATCTACCGCGATGGCAATATTATTAAACAAGAAACTCTACCTGCAGGTACCACTGAATACGCATACACCGACTTAACAATAAGCTCAACTGCAACAACAGTAGAATACAAACTTGTATTGGGTTCTGGTGGTTGCAACAAAACCGTTGATAATTTAGATTATGACATTGTTGAAACCAACCAATACGAAATGACTTCTACAACCACAAAAGTAGGAGAAGGCGATAATGCCATGTATTATGCATGTAAAGGAAGCAATGTGGTAATTTTAGCTACATTTCCTAACCTAAAAGCAGACGAATACTATAAATGGAGTATGAACGGTACGGTTATTCCTGGATATGAGCAAACAAAAGAAGCAACATATTTACTAACCAACATACAAGAAAAAACAACAATTAGCACAGAAATTGTTGGAACAAATACATGCGGTGGTAGCGCGTCTATTACTATTAACGTAGAAGATGTACCCGCACCAGTTTTGAGTGTAACAAACTCCAATGCAATTTGCGTGGGAAGTACAAATACCGTAACTTATACAGAAGGTAGTACCTTGCAAAATCCAACATACCAATGGTATGAAACCTACAATGGTACTAAAAGCGAGTTTTCTACAGCAATAGCACCCTTAAACAACCATCAATTTAACCAAGCAGGCACATATACCTACGAGCTAACGGTTACCAATGGCAATGCACAATGCGAAGCAACGTCTAACTCTGTAACCGTAGAAGTAGCGCCCATACCTCAATTTAGCGTAAATGCCACACCAAACAAAATCTGCTTAGGAGAGCCAGACGGAACCAAATTGCAAATTACCATGGCAACCTCGTTAGCTGAGAGTGTTACAGAAACCAAGTGGACATTAAACGACAGCCCTGTAACAGGTACCATGACGCAAGAGGTGGCAGGTAGCAATACCATCTACTCACTACCTGTACATCCAAGTACTGCGGGCAACTTAACATACACCGCTCATGTAACAGCCGTTTGTACAGATACAAAAAGTGTACAAGTACAAGTAGATGAAGCTCCAACAACAGGCATACAAGATTACAGTGTATGTAAAGATGGTACAGTTAAGTTGATGCTTGAAATAACAAACGGCACAGGTAGTGGTTTTCAATGGCTCCCAACCACAGGCTTAGATAATCCAAACATACAAACCCCCACTTTAACAGCAGCAGCTGTAAACCAACAACAAATAGAATATACTGTTACGTTTAAATCTGGCGAATGTCCTTTGGAAGAGAAAACCACCGTTAAAATTAACGATTTGCCTGTTATTACTAAGTTGGTTACCACACAAGTGGCTCGCCAAATTGAAGTGGATGTAAACGGCATGACTCCAACCTTTACCATAGACCAAATGGAAACGGTATATGATGTGCCTGCAATAGTTTCTGAACTACCTTTTGGCTGGCGTAGAATTTATGTAACAGACATTAACGACTGTAAAACAGACTCTACTATTTACATAGAACCAGTTGAGATTAAACCCATGCCATCATTCTCGCCTAACGATGAAGGAGCAAAAGAAAGAGAAAAATGGACGGTACATAACCTTGACCAATACCACTCTTACATTATTGAAATTTTTGACCGCTACGGACGCAGATTGTGGGAATACCGTACAGGCTCATTTAGCAAGGATGGTAAAAATGGTAGCGAGCCATTTGGCTGGGACGGCATGTACAATGGCCACCAAATGCCAAGTGATGATTACTGGTACTTAATTACCGTAGAAGAAATTAGAAAACAATACACAGGTCACTTTATTTTGAAACGATAAGACCTAAATTTTAACTTTTGGCGGGCAGAAATGCCCCAAAAGCAAAAAACAAAACTTAAAATTTGTAAATAACCTAACTTATATACTATCTTTACAACATGAAAAAATACGCATGTTTACTATTATTGGCTCTAATGGCGGTAACAAAGGTTGCTGCACAAGAGGAGTTTATCTACAATCAGTACCATTTTAACTACTACTTGGTGAACCCTGCATTGGCGGGTGCAGAACCTTGTTCACACTTTATGCTAAGTAACAAAATGCAATGGGTGGGTATGAACGACTTTCCTATGACGCAATTGTTGTCTTTTAAAACACGCGTATGGAACAACGTGGGTATTGGTGCATACATTTACCACGACCGCAACGGTTATACCAACAAGGCAGGTGGACAAGCTACTTTTGCATACCACATTCCGCTATCTAATGGCAGACGCTACAGCAAAAAGGTATCGTACGACCGCCAACTTTCGTTTGGTGTATCGTTTAAGTTTGCGTATTTTTACATAAACGACCAACTATTTATTGATGATCCAACAGCATTGGAAGATGTTGCATTTGCTAACACCAATGGTTTCTTGCCTAACGCTAACTTTGGTGTGTATTACAAATCGTATGGTGGTTTTGTAGGTTTGTCACTTACCAACATTATTCCGTTGGCTGCCGATATTTATGGTGATAAAGAACTACCTGCTCCACTTACCGGCTTTTTGTTTGGTGGTTACACCTTTGACTTGGGTGCTCGTAAAGACAAATACCTTGAACCTATGGCCATGTTAAAATTAAACCAATACTTGGAATTAAACATGGACTTAAACCTTAAATTTGGTCACGATGTGGACGATTTTTGGGGTTACTGGGTACAAGCTTCGTATCGTCACTGCTGGAATCCTAACAACATTCAATCTATGGTGTTGATGCCTATGTGTGGTTTCCGCATTGACAAATTCCAATTGGGCTATGCCTTTAGCTTAGACCTTAATAATTTGGTTACCCAAAACTACGGTACACACGAAATTATGTTAGGTTACACCTTCTGCTATCAAAAACATTTCTGTAGATAATTGTACGTATTTAAACACGAGAAAGGGGCTGCTAAATTTTAGTCAGCCCCTTTCTTATTAAGTGAAAGTAAATGATTGCTACATTATTCTATTTTGCTGGGATAATCGATGGTGTAATGCAAGCCCCTGCTCTCTTTGCGCTCCATGGCCATTTTAATAACCAAATAGGCGGTGTTTATAACGTTACGTAGCTCGCATAGTTCTTTGGTTACAATAGAACGGTCAAAGAGGTCTTCTGTTTCTTTGTAGAGCAATTCTAAGCGTTCAAAGGCACGTTTTAGACGCAAGTTACTTCTTACTATGCCTACGTAGTTGCTCATAATTTGGCCTACCTCTTTTTTGCTTTGGGTAATTAACACCATTTCTTCGTTAAGGGATGTTCCCTCGTCGTTCCAAAGGGGCACGTTTTCGTTATGGGTAATGTTTGGAATAACGCTTAGTGCGTGTTTGGCTGCCGCATCGGCATACACAATGGCTTCTATAAGCGAGTTTGATGCCAAACGGTTGGCTCCGTGCAAACCGGTACAAGAACATTCGCCGGCCGCGTATAAGTGATTGATAGAGGTTCGAGCGTCTTTATCTACCACAATACCGCCACATAGGTAGTGGGCAGCAGGTACAACAGGAATGTATTGTTTGGTGATGTCTATGCCTAAGCTGAGGCATTTTTCGTATATCATGGGGAAATGTTCTTTGGTTTGCTCCGCATCTTTGTGGGTAACGTCCAAATAAACATAATCGCTACCTGCCAATTTCATCTCAGTATCGATGCTACGCGCCACTATATCGCGAGGAGCAAGTGAACCTCGGTGGTCGTATTTATGCATAAATTCCACGCCTTTTTGGCTGCGCAACACGGCTCCATAACCGCGCATGGCTTCTGTAATAAGAAACGAAGGATATTCGCCGGGATTGTACAGCGAGGTAGGGTGAAATTGTACAAATTCCATGTCTCTTACCAGGCCTTTGGCTCTATACACCATGGCAATACCGTCGCCGGTAGCAATGGTGGGGTTGGTTGTAGTTTGGTATATTTGACCAATGCCCCCAGTGGCCATCATGGTTACCTTAGACAAGAAGGTATGTACCCTACGTGTGCGTGGGTTTAATACGTACACGCCGTAACATTCTATATTTGGTGTGGTGTGTTTTACCAATTGTCCCAAGTGGTGTTGGGTAATGATTTCTATGGCAAAGTAGTTTTCAAATACGTCGATATTGGGGTGCTGTTGGATGCGTTTTACCAACGAACGCTGAATTTCGGCACCGGTACTGTCTTTGTGGTGCAAGATACGGAACTCGGAGTGTCCTCCCTCTTTGTGCAAGTCGAAGTTGCCTTGCTCGTCCTTGTCAAAATCTACGCCCCAATTTACCAATTCGTTAATTTCGCGCGGAGCATTTTCTACCACTTTGCGCACAACCGCTTCGTTGCACAAGCCATCGCCGGCAATAAGGGTATCGGCTACGTGTTTGTCAAAATTATCGGTGGCCGGATTGGTTACTGACGCAATACCGCCCTGGGCTAAGTTGGTATTGGCTTCGGTTAATTTGGTTTTACATAAAATAGCCACTTTGCCTTTGTGGGCTACCTTTAGGGCAAAACTCATACCGGCAATGCCGCTTCCTACTACAATAAAGTCAAACTTGCGTACCATATTTGTGAGGTTTATAGTTACGCAAAGTTATAAAATAAAAAAGAAACACGGATAGAAAAATCCGCGTTTCTTTCTGTAAGGTATGTATTTAAGGGGTTATCCCTCGTAATCGGGCCCTGCTACTATCAACATGTGGTCGCCTTCGCGCAATTGGAAAGAGCCATTGGGCACAATAAAGCGGTCGTTTCGTTTTACAAATAGCACCAACAGACCTTTGGGCATTTGAAAATCTTTTAGGGTAGAACCTTTTTCGGCCAAAACCTCGGAGGTAATGGTCATTTCGCTTAACTCGCCTGCCTCGTCGGGCAAATCAAGGTCGAATTGTTTTTCTTTAAGGGGTGGCAAAACCAAGTCGAGCTTTTGTGCCACTGCGCTGATGGAACTGCCTTGCACCACAAGCGATAGCAAGGTGATAAAGAATACAATGTCAAAAATTTGCTCGTAGCCGGGCACTTTTTCCACTACCGGGTACATGGCAAAAATAATGGGAACAGCACCACGTAACCCCACCCAAGAAACAAAAAGTTTATCGGCAAAACCTACTTTTCTAAAGGGAATAAGGCTGGCAAAAATACTAATGGGACGTGCTACAAACATCATAAACAAACCGATGGCAATGGCTGGCAATGCTGATTTTACCATGGTACTTGGATCTACCAGCAAGCCCAACACCAAGAACATGCCTATTTGCATAATCCATGTTAGGCTATCAAAAAACGATAGGATCTGCTTGCGGTGTGGCACTTTGTTGTTGCCTATAAAGATACCTGCCAAGTACACTGCCAAGTAGCCGTTTCCGCCCAACATATCGGTAAAGGAAAAAGTAAAAAACACCAAACTAAGCAGCATAATGGAGTTTAGAGGAACGTTTTTAAGCTCTATTTTGTTTAAAATCCACACTCCGGCATAGCCCATGGCTGTTCCCACCAAAATACCTACGGTAAATTGTTGGATTAAGGTTACCAACGAATTGATGATAATGGCCGAAGTGCCTAAATCTGTGTTGCTTTGGCCAAACAAGGCGTGCGAAAGCTGGATTAACACAATGGTAAGGATGTATGCCATGGGGTCGTTACTACCGCTTTCCAACTCCAACATGGGTTGTAGGTTGTTTTTAAGCCGAATGTTTTTGGTGCGCAGGATGTTAAACACCGAAGCGGAATCGGTAGATGACATGGTGGCTGCCAATAAAAAACAACTTACCAAAGGCAATGCAAGGGGAAAGGAGTGCCATTCGGAC
>JAFOWX010000090.1 GCA_017391905.1 Paludibacteraceae bacterium
GAGGTGGATTTGGCACAACTGAGCGCCGAAATTAAGCAGGCGCAAGAACTCATTGCTTTTTGCAAAGAGCAATTGGGACAAGCAAAAGAACAAGTAGAATTATTAACCAACCAATAAACCATGAAAAAACTTTTTTTAGCCATGATTTGTGCCTTGGTAGCACAAACTATGTGGGCAAGTGATTACATTTACATGCTTGATGGAAGTGAGGTGGAAGCAAAAGTAACAGAAGTGACACCTACAACCATTAAATACAAAAAAATGTCAAACTTAAACGGCCCTATTTATACAGTGGCAAAAGGTACTGTTTTTATGATTAAGTACGAAAACGGCCAAAAAGAGGTGTTTTTGCAACAAGAAACCGCAACTACTGCGCCTTCACAAGCAGAACCTACCGCACAAAATGTATTGGACGAAACTAAAAACTTAGTGAATGCGTATGGAACTTCAACCATGCCAGGTTTGGTTGTTTACGACAACGACAAACCCGTATCGGTAAACGGAATGGCATTAAACGAGCAAGATTACCTTGCTTTGGCACAAAAAAACTGCATCCCTGCTTATCAACAATACATGAGTGGCCTTAGCTTTAAAAAGAAAGGGAATATCATGTTGGGTGTAGGTATTCCTGTATTTGCTGTGGGTTTAACCGTTGGGATAATTGGCATTTATAATTACTCTAATTATTATTATCCTCCCATGTATCGCCACGATGATTTTATGGATATAGATACTGCAGAAACCCTAACGTATGTAGGTGGCGCTATGATAGGCATAGGCGGTACGGTTGCTTTGGGTAGTATTCCTTTTTACATTATTGGTAAAAACAAAAGAAGAGGTAGTTTTGAAACCTACAACAAGGCTATAAAAGAACAACAAAGCAGCATGGCGTTAGAATTTCAAGCGGGTTACAGCAGCTTAGGCATGGCGTTGAAATTTTAAGCCAGAGGTAAAATAAGTAATTTAAAAGCAGCTAACTATGTTTAGCTGCTTTTTTTGTTTTTTTTATAGGAATTTCAGGTAGTTATGTATTAAAATAATCTTATTTTTGCAGTTTATTCACGAAATTACGAATACCTAAAGAAATATGAAAACAATTCGCTTAGTAGTGACGATATGCGTACTGTTTACGGCTTGTTTTGCCTTGCATGCCAAAGCCAAAACAGAACGCTTGGATATTGAATCCGTATCGTCGGCTTGGAATGTCATTCCAGATTCGCTTTTTTTGTATCAACAACCTTTGGAACAACAATGGTGGTTGCGCTTTAACGATGCTACCTTAAACACTTTGGTGGACGAAGTGCTTAAAAACAACTACGATTTAAAGCAAGCCGCTTATCGTGTTGATCAAGCAAAAGCTGCCATGCGTGTGGCACAAGGTGGTTTTTACCCCACTATCAACATCAACGCAGGGTACGATTACAACCAAAACGTAACGGTTCCCGGTGCTACATCGCACGTAGGTTCGTTAGGAGTGGATGCACAATGGGAGATAGATATTATTGGTGCGGTTCGTAATCGTGCCAAATCGCAAAAGGCTTCTTATTTGGCAACCCAAGAAGAATACAACGCTGTGATGACAGCATTGGTGGCACAAACGGTGCAAACATACGTACAGTTGCGTTGCTCGCAATGGCGTTTGCAAGTAGTAGAACATAACTTACAAAGCCAAAAAGAAACCATGGAGATTACCGAGGCTCGTTTTAATACAGGTTTGGCTTCTGCTTTGGATGTGGCGCAAGCTAAATCTATTTACTATGCAACCGAATCTCAAGTGCCTTCCATGGAAACCACTATTTCGGAATACATCAACCAAATGGGTATCTTGTTGGGCAAAGTACCTTGGAGTGTAAAAGAGCAATTGGCATTGCCCCAAGATGCAACCGAACTTAACCCAAATATGTTGGTTTCGGTAGGTATTCCTGCGCAAGTGTTACGCCAACGTCCCGACGTGCGTGCTGCCGAAAAAAGCATTGACGCCAAAGCCGCTATGGTGGGTGCGCGTGTGGCAGACTGGTTGCCTCGTTTTTATGTAACCGGTAAATTTGGTTACGCCTCGCAAGATTTTCAAGATTTGTTTAACGGCAATAACATGTATTGGCAAGTAGCGCCAAGCATGCAATGGAATATTTTTTCGGGTACTACGTTAACCGGTAATATTCAGTCGGCCAAAGCAGCATTAGAAGAAGCGGTAAATTCGTACAACAATACCGTGCTTACAGCCTTGCAAGAGGTGGATAATGCCATGACTCACTATCACCATGCAACCACGCAGGTGGAAGCCGTACAAAAAGCCTTTGAACAAGCGCAAATTACCAATAAATTAGCCATTGACTTGTACAAAAAAGGGCTTACCGATTTTCAAAACGTATTGGATGCACAACGCTCGTTGTTGCAATACGAAGATGATTTAGTAGAGGCAAAATCGTCTGTATCCTTGGCGTTGGTACAATTGTATCGCGCATTGGGTGGCGAATGGAATAATGAACAATAAACACACATAATATGAAAAAAGTACAATTTTTGATGCTTTTGACCTTAGCTACAGTATTAGGGTCATGTTCTTTGGAAAACAATCAGGTAAAACAAATGCCTCCTGCCAAATATTCGGTGGCACATCCTGAGTTGCGTGATATTCAATACGAATTGGAATTTCCCGGTTATTTGCAATCGGAATTGGTGGTAGATTTGATAAGCCGTGTAGAAGGGTATTTGATGGAAGTGCGTTACGAAGCAGGCAAATCGGTTGCCAAAGGCGATACCTTGTTCATTATCGAACCTCGTAATTACAAAAACAAAGTAGAACAAGCGCATGCTCAATTGCTAACCGCAAACGCTAATTTAGCGTTGGCGCAAACCACTTTGGCACGTATGCAAGATGCCTTTAAAAGCAATGCCGTGAGTGAAATTGACGTGATAGAGGCTTCTACCAACGTAGATCAATGCAAAGCTTCTGTAGAATCGGCACAAGCTCAATTGGAAACTGCGCAAACCAACTTGTCTTACTGCTATATCATAGCACCCGAGTCGGGTAGGGTAACCCGCAATTTGGTGGATAAAGGCAATTACGTTGCACCTCATACCCAATTGGCTACTTTCTACAAAGAAAACAACATGTACGTGTATTTCTCCATTGAGGCTTCTAAACTGATTTGGGCACAAAACGAGTCTAAAAAATCAAACTCGCAAGTTAAAAAAGCAGGTCAACCTTTTAGCTCGGTAGAGGTAAAACTTACCGACTCACAAGGCAATTCGCAATTCTATCCCGGTCAATTGGATTATCTATCGCCATCGGCCGATATTTCTACCGGTACAGTAGATATGCGTGCCGTGCTTAAAAACGACAAACGCGAACTAAACAACGGTGTGTACGTAAAAGTGACATTCCCTTATAAAGACGTAAAAGATGCGGTGCTTATTCCCGAATCTTCTATTGGTACAGACCAATCGGGTCGCTACATTTACGTAGTGGAAAACGATACGGTTCGTTACCGTTCTGTTCAAGTGGGCCAATTGCAACGCGATAACATGCGCGAAATTGTAAAAGGACTTTCGGCCCAAGAATATTACATTACCAAAGCTTTAACCCGTGTACGTAACGGTCAAGTTATCAGCCCCGTGGTTGAACAACCTCAATCGGCCGAAGCCACTAAATAAAAGGAGGAGCGTATGTCAAAGTTTTTTATCAATCGTCCCATCTTTGCCTTTGTAATATCGTTGTTGATTGTACTGGCAGGTGCGGTAACGTTATTTGGCTTGCCCATTTCGTTGTATCCGGATATTACGCCTCCCACCGTACAAGTAACCGCTTACTATCCAGGTGCCAATGCTGAGGTTATTTCGCAAACCGTAGCCGCTCCTATCGAGGATAAAGTAAACGGGGTTGAAAACATGCTTTACATGACCTCTACCTCTTCGTCGGCAGGTGTTTATACCCTTACCGTAACGTTCGAAGTAGGTACCGATATAGATATGGCAACCGTGTTGGTGCAAAACCGTGTAAACCAAGCAACATCAAACTTGCCTAACGAAGTAACCCGTATGGGGGTTGTTACCGAAAAGAAATCAAGTAGTATTTTGGTAATGATTGGTTTAACCTCCGATAATCCCGAGTTATACAACAACGTATATTTGAGTAACTATGCTACCCTAAACATTGTGGACGAGTTGAAACGTATTGAAGGGGTAGGTTCGGTAAGTACGTTTGGTGCCGATGTGTATAGTATGCGTATGTGGTTGGATCCTGAGGTATTGCGTATTCGTAACCTAACGCCAGACGATATTTTATCTGCTATTAAAGAACAAAATATTCAGGTATCTGCAGGTAAGGTGGGCGAGCTTCCCACCTCGCACAGCGAGGCATTCCAATATACCTTAGACGTTAAAGGTCGTTTAACCTCTGTAGAAGAATTTGAAAATATTATTATTCGTTACGGAGACGGGGGTAGGGTATTACGCTTAAAAGACGTGGCTACCATTGAGTTGGGTAGTAAAACCTATACTACAGATAGTAAAATTAACCACCAACAATCCTCGTCTATTTGTGTGTATCAATTGCCTGGCTCTAACTCGCTCCAAGTGGCAGCAGATGTGCACGCAAAAATTGAAGAACTTTCTAAAAATATGCCAGAAGGGGTACATGCCAATGTAACCCTTGATACCACTAAATTTATTGAGGTTTCTATTGAGGAAGTATATCATACCTTATTTGAGGCCTTTGTGTTGGTAATCATTGTGATATTATTGTTCTTGCAAGATTTTCGTTCTACTTTAATTCCTGCGCTTACCATTCCGGTATCACTTATTGGTACGTTTGCCGTGATGAGTGTCATGGGATTCTCTATCAATACGCTAACCTTGTTTGGTCTTATCTTAGCCATTGGTATTGTGGTGGACGACGCTATTTTGGTGGTAGAAAACACATCGCGGCACATGGAAGAAAACCATTTGTCGCCACGCGAAGCTACCATCAAAGCCATGGAAGAAATTACCGGTCCTATTATTGGTACGGTATTGGTGTTGTTGGCTGTGTTTGTGCCTACAGCCTTTATGGGCGGTATTACGGGCGAAATGTACAAACAATTTGCCGTTACCATTGCTGTTTCTACCGCCTTTAGTGGTTTGAATGCACTAACCTTAAGCCCTGCATTGTGTTCGCTCATTTTAAAACCCAAAACAACTCAAAGCAATTTCTTTATTTATAAATACTTTAATAAAGCCTTTGATAAATTGCAAGGCGGATACACCTCGGTTATCAAAACCTTTTTGCGTAAATCGGGTGTTATTTTGGCTACCTTCTGTGTGCTATTGGTATTAGTTGCCTTTGGCTTTAAGAAATTACCTTCGGCATTTATTCCTACCGAAGACCAAGGCTACTTTATGATTTCGTGTCAGTTGCAAGATGGTGCATCGCTTGCCGAAACCATGGATGTTATGGACCGTGCGGTTTGTATTTTGGATTCAATTCCTGGCGTACAAAGCAGTGTGGCTATCTCGGGTATGTCTTTAACCGAAAATGCCCAAATTTCCAGCAAAGGCACCATGTTTGTGGTGTTAAAAGATTGGGAAGAACGTACGGACGAGGCGCAAAGCATTGGAGCTATTATTGCACGTTTTAACAAAGAAGCATCACTTAAAATTGAGGATGCCGTATTGTATGCATTCCCCATGCCTGCTATTCAAGGTTTGGGAACCTCGGGTGGTTTTGAATGTTACGTACAAGACAAGGGTAGCTTGGGTGTATTGGAATTGCAACGTACAGCCGAAGATTTGGCGGCACAAGCCAACTTGCAGGATCCTTTAAAACAAGTACGTTCGTCGTTTAAAGCTACGGTTCCACAGGTGTTCTTGCACATAGATCGCGAACAAGTAAAACAATACAAATTAGCCATTAGCGATGTATTCTCTGCCTTGTCGGCTTATTTAGGATCTTCTTATGCCAACGACTTTGTGTTATTTGGTAAGGTGTATCAAGTAAAAATACAGGCCGAAAGCCAAAGCCGTTCGGTTATTGATGACGTGCTAAAATTAAGTGTGCGCAATAAAGAGGGTAAAATGGTGCCTATGGGTGCGTTTACCACCATTGAGAACCGTTTGGGAACGGAAGTTATAGCCCGTTACAACATGTATCCTGCTGCTTATGTGTCGGGCGATGCTGCAGACGGTTATAGCTCGGGTCAGGCACAAGCAGCTATGGCTCAGTTGGCAAAAGAAAGCATGCCAAACACCTTTGGCTTTGAATGGACCTCTATGGCCTTCCAAGAACAACAAGCTGGTTCGTCAACCGTTATTATCTTTGCGTTGGCATTGGTGGTAGTGTTGATGGTGTTGGCGGCTCAATACGAGAGTGTAACCAGCCCAATGGCAGTAATTATGGCCGTTCCTGTGGCTTTGTTAGGTATTATTGTGGCTTGTTTTATTGCTGGCCGCCCCATGGATATTTATACCCAAATTGGTATGGTGCTTATGATTGCGCTTTCGGCCAAAAATGCCATTCTTATTGTGGAATTTGCCCGCGATTATCGCAAGGAAGGTAAAAGTATTTACGACTCTTGCGTAGAGGCTGGTCAGGTGCGTTTACGTCCTATTTTGATGACTTCGTTTGCCTTTATCTTGGGGGTAGTACCTTTGGTAACTGCAACCGGTGCTGGTGCAGAAAGCCGAGTTTCGTTAGGTTTGTCTGTATTTGCTGGTATGTTGATGTCCACCATAGTAGGTACGCTTATCATTCCTAACTTCTATCAATTGTGGCAAAAAATTCAAGAAAAATATTTTGAACGAAAAAAATAACATACAATCCATTCAGATAAGCGATTATGGCTATCCACTCCCCGACGAGCGGATAGCCAAATATCCGCTGTCCCAGCGAGATAGCTCTAAACTGTTGGTGTACAACAAAGGCAACATAGAAACACGTGTGTTTAAGGAGTTGCCAACGTGTTTGCCCACAGGCGCTTGCCTGGTGTTTAACAATACGCGCGTTATTCAGGCGCGTTTGCAGTTTTTTAAACAAACGGGTAGTAGAATAGAAATATTCTGCTTAGAACCATTGGTGCCGTCTGCTTACGATTTGATGTTTCAGCAAACCGTAACCTGTACGTGGAAATGCATGGTAGGTAACCTAAAAAAATGGAAAAGCGGATTGTTAGCCAAACAGGTACAAGTAAAAGATAAACCTTTGTGTCTGCAAGCCGAGCGTGTACTAACAGAAGGAAATACCTCGCATATCTGCTTTACCTGGGATAGGGAAGATTGTACCTTTGCCGAGGTGTTGGACGCTTTTGGCGAGTTGCCCATTCCTCCTTATTTAAATAGGAGCACCGAAGAATCTGATAAAACCACTTATCAAACGGTGTACTCTAAAATTAAAGGTTCTGTAGCCGCACCAACCGCAGGATTGCATTTTACCAATTCGGTACTAAACGAAATAGAAAAATCGGGGTCTAAACGATGCGAAGTTACTTTGCACGTAGGGGCGGGTACGTTTCAGCCTGTAAAAGCGGAGCAAATAGGCGGGCACGCCATGCATACCGAAGTAATAGAGGTAAAACGCGAAAGCATTGCTTTGTTGCAACAGCAATTGGGGGCTATTGTAGCCGTGGGAACCACGTCGGTGCGTACCATAGAAAGTTTGTATTACTTGGGTTGTAGGGTGGCATCGGGTTGTACCGATATGGTGGTTGAACAGTGGGAACCCTACGAAAAACCAAGTACACTATCGGCAACAGAGGCCTTGCAGGCGTTGTTGGATTATTTGGATAAGACAGGGCAAGATACCTTGCATGCCAGTACGCGCATCATCATAGTACCGGGTTATCGCTTTAAGTTGGTTTCTGCTTTAATTACCAATTTTCATCAGCCACACAGTACGTTGCTATTGTTGTTAGCGGCTTTTGTGGGCGATGAATGGCACCGTATTTATGCGTATGCTTTGGCCAATGATTATCGATTTTTAAGTTACGGCGATTCGTCGCTACTCATTCCATAATGCCTATGAAAAAATGTTTACTTTTTTGGTTTAGTGTATTGTTTTCGTTGTCGATGTATGCACAATCGGCTCAGGTAAACGGTCAAATTGACGGAAAACAGCTATATACGTTGGTAAAAGTGTATCAGTTTTCGGCCAATGGTAGTATGGATTTTGTTACCACCGCTACGTTATCGCCAGAAGGTGCTTTCTCGTTCCAAGCAACCGTGGAAAAAACCGATATTTACGTAATGCAATTTACAGATGGAAAACGAGTAACGCGCCAACAAGTAATGGTACTACAACCCAACGACCAGCTCTCTTTGCGTTATAACAGCACATACCAAGGTTTGTATCTAACCGCGGCAAGTGGTTCTAACGAGGCTTTGTTTATGCAAACCTATCAAAGTTACGTGGCACAATTTGATGTAGCCATGAAAAACTTTGAACAAGAATACACCGATGCGTTAACAGATTTGGGTAAAAAAGCTGTGCAACGCGACGTGGAAAAGTTTTATATGCAATTTCAAGGCAATATACAGCAAGTGTTAACACAGCACGCTACCTGCTTAGGGGCGGTGTTTATGGGATTGACGGAGTTTGGACGATCGTTTGATGCACACAAAGACCTGTTTACCACCTTGTACAACGGAACCAAAGATACCTACGGTTATCACCCGCTAATCAATGAGTTGGATATAAAATTGCAAAGTGCATTGGGGGTAGGTAATGTGGCACCCGATATTGAAGTAGGTGGCCTAAACGACCAAATTCTTCACCTAAGCGATTTGCGTGGAAAATACGTGTTGTTAGATTTTTGGGCTTCGTGGTGTGGACCTTGCCGCATGGAAAATCCCAATTTGGTAAAAGCATACCAATTGTACAAAGACAAAGGGTTTACCATTTTTAGCGTATCGTTGGATAGCGACCGCGATAAATGGCTTAAAGCAATACAAGACGATAAATTGGAATGGCCCTATCACGGAAGTTCGTTGATGCGTTGGAATTGTCCCATTGCACGTAAGTACAAGGTGTCTTCTATTCCACATTCGTTGTTGATAGATCCGGACGGAAAGGTGGTAGCCATAGGACTACGTGGCGAGGCCTTGTTACAAACCTTAGAAAGTATATTAGGCAAATAAAATACGAAATGCTTCTTCGGCCTTCTTTACAGGTAGCAACATGATGTTGTATTGCTTGTGAGGAAGGCTTTTGTAGTTGTATTCGGGCAAGATAATGCGTTTAAATCCCAATTTTTCGGCCTCGGCAATGCGTTGCTCTATGCGGTTTACGGGTCTTATTTCGCCCGATAAACCTACCTCGCCGGTTAAACAGGTTTGGGTGTCGATGCTGATGTCTAAATTGGCCGAAAGAATGGCCGAAATAACCGCCAAATCGATGGCAGGGTCGTTGATGCGTAAACCGCCTGCAATGTTTAAAAATACGTCTTTTTGTGCCAATTTAAAGCCGGCACGTTTCTCCAATACCGCCAATAGCATATTTAGGCGACGTAAATCAAATCCTGTAGCAGAACGTTGAGGGGTGCCGTAAGCTGCGGTGCCGGTAAGGGCTTGTACTTCTATCAAGAAAGGCCTGATACCTTCTATGGCGCAAGCTACAGAAATACCACTCATATCTTGTTGGTTGGTAAGCAACAGTTCCGAGGGGTTGGGAACCTCGCGTAGTCCGCTTTGTTGCATTTCAAAAATACCCAACTCGGAGGTATTGCCAAAACGATTTTTTATAGCACGCAGTATGCGGTACATGTAGTGTTGGTCGCCCTCAAATTGCAACACGGTATCTACTATGTGTTCCAATAGTTTAGGGCCGGCAATGGCACCGTCTTTGGTAATGTGTCCCACCACAAATACCGGTATATTGTTTTCTTTGGCAAAACGCAATAGCGAGGTAGCACATTCCCTAATTTGCGACAAACTTCCGGTAGAAGATTCGGAGGTTTCGGTGCTGATGGTTTGTATGGAATCTATTACTAAAATATCGGGGTTTACTTCTTTGGCATGGGTGTAAATGCGTTCCAAAATGGTTTCGCCCAAAATATAGCAATTTTCGTTTTCAATGCCCAAACGGTCTGCACGCAGTTTTAGTTGTCGGGCACTTTCTTCGCCCGAAACATATAGAACACGCCTGTTTTGCAAGCGCAACATGGATTGTAAAATAAGGGTGGATTTTCCTATGCCGGGTTCGCCCCCAATCAATACCAACGAACCAACTACCAAACCGCCTCCTAATACACGGTTGAGCTCGCTGTTTTGCATGTCAATGCGAGGGTCTTCTGTGGTGTGTATTTGGGTAATGGGAATGGGTTTTTGTGCGGTTTGCTGGGTATTGTGAAGTAGGTGTGGTTTCTTTTCGGTTTTAAACGAAACTTCTTCTACGCAAGTGTCCCAATTGCCACACGAGGGACATTTACCAAACCATTGCGAAGCAGAACGCCCACAATGATTACAAACAAATATGCTTTTTTGTTTGGCCATATACGCGGTGATGTGGTGATGCGGTAATGCGGTGATTCGGTCGTAAATAATCAACTCACCGATTCACCGAATAACCGAATCTCCATTATAGAAGATTGGTTTTGCTGTCTGGATGGATAATGGAAGGTTTGAATGTTTTGGCTTCCTCAAAATCCATTTGAGCGTAGGCGGTAATGATTAAAATATCGCCGGGTTGTACTTTGCGGGCAGCCGCACCGTTGGTGCAGATTACGCCACTACCGCGTTCGCCTTTAATAACGTAAGTTTCAAAGCGTTCGCCGTTGTTGTTGTTGACAACGTACACTTTTTCGTTCTCGATAATATTAGCGGCATCCATTAAGTCTTGGTCTATGGTAATGCTGCCAATGTAATTCAAGTTGGCGTCGGTTACGCTAACACGGTGAATTTTTGATTTTAGAACTTCTATAATCATCCTTTGTAATGAATATTGTCTATTAAACGAATTTTACCACAGTAAACAGCAATGCAACCAACCACAAAGTCAGTTTGTTCCCATTGGCTAATGGGTTGTAGGGTGTTGCCATCTACAATTTCGTAGTAGTCCATGGCAAACGTATCATCGTGTGCAAATTGTTCGTTTACCCACGCAATGGTTTGGGCTACTGTGTTATTTTGGGCAAAGGTAGTACTTTTTGTTAAAACTTGTGCAATTAAAGCGGCTTTTTTACGTTGTTCTTCGGTGAGAAGTGTGTTTCTGCTGCTACGTGCCAATCCGCTCTCTTCGCGAATAATGGGGCAGGCTATAATTTCAATGGGGTAGTTTAGTTGTTTTACCATTTCGCGAATAATGGCTACTTGTTGAAAATCTTTTTCGCCAAAATACGCTTTTTGTGGTTGTACTGCGTCAAAAAGTTTGCTAACAATCTGAGCTACACCATTAAAGTGCCCCGGACGATACTTGCCTTCCATTACGGTTTCCAGCGCACCAAAGTGAAATTGGCGGGTATCTTCAGTGGGGTACATTTCGGTTACAGTAGGCATAAATGCAATGTCGCAACCGGCAGCTTGTAGCATGTCGCAGTCTTCTTTTGGGGTACGAGGATAGCGCTCTAAATCTTGCTTGTCATTAAATTGGGTGGGGTTTACAAACACGCTCACCACACACAAATCGTTTTCTTTTACGCAACGTTCTACCAACGAAATATGTCCGCTGTGTAGGGCGCCCATGGTGGGTACAAAACCTACGCTGGTTACGTTTTTTTCTTTGATATATGCCTGTAAATCGGCTATTTTTTCAATTATTATCATGTTATTTTGTATAAAGGCGTGCAAAGGTAATGTTTTTTTTGTTTATGCGGTGAGTAGAGGGGAATATATTTTTTTTGAGTTAGGGCTTGGGTTGGTGGAAAAATATTTTTACTTGTTTGGCGAATGATAACGCAAAATATTTGCATATTTACGGAATATTTTTTATATCTTTGCAATGAATATTCATTTAATTGCCCATGGCTGCAAAAGTTTTATACGTAACACAAGAAATTTACCCCTATCTGCCTGCCTCTGAAATCGCTACGCTTAGTAGAGAGTTGCCACAAGCTATTCAAGAACAAGGAAAGGAAATCCGTACGTTTATGCCTCGTTATGGCTGTATAAACGAACGCCGTAATCAATTGCACGAGGTGATTCGTTTATCGGGTATGAACTTAATCATAGACGATTCGGACCACCAACTTATCATTAAAGTTGCTTCTATACAAGCTGCACGTATGCAGGTTTATTTTATCGATAACGAAGAATATTTTAAACGCAAGGCAGTTATTTTGGACGAAAACGGGGGTGAGTTTGCTGATAACGACGATAGGGCTGTGTTTTTTGCGCGTGGGGTTTTGGAAACCGTTAAAAAATTGCGTTGGACACCAGATATTATTCACTGTCATGGTTGGATGGCTGCGGTGTTGCCTATTTTGGCAAAAAAAGCCTACCACGATGATCCTTTCTTTGCCAACGCAAAAATTGTGACTTCTATTTACGATAATCCGTTCCAACAAGTATTTTCGGAACGTATTGTCAATAAAATAAAAATGGATGGAATCTCGGAAAGCGATTTGGAATTGGTAGCCAAAGGCGCTTCGTTTGTCGATTTGAGTAAATTGGCCATTCAATATTCCGATGGTGTTATCCAAGGAAGCGAAAACATTTTGCCCGAATTGGTGGATTTTACCAACCAATCGCAAAAAATGTTTTTGCCTTATCAAGAACCTCAAAATTACGTAACTGCCTACAACCAATTTTACGATCAAATTTTGGGAAAGTAATATTGCAATGAATCGTATTTGTTTTTTTCTGTTGTCTTGCTTTTGTTGCTTGCTTGTTTCGTGCGATAATAATAACATTGGCGCAGCGTTGCAACCGGAGGAAGATAAAATTGTGGTCTTAACAGACTCGTTTGTGGTGCAAACTGCCACAGAATTACTGCCATCGCGCCATTCGGAGGTGGCTAAATTGGAGTTGGGCTGTGTGCACGACCCTATTTACGGACAGTTTAAGTTGGATTTTCTAACCGAATTTAAGTATGCACGCGATACATTTCCGGCTTCGGCAACCAACGCCACTTTGTCGTTGGTTATGTATTACAGATCTTACTACGGCGATTCGCTGTCTGTAAACGAGGCTACGGTGTATGCGTTGCAAAATTCGCTTCAGTTTGGCGGCAATTACAAATGCGATATCAATGTGAGCGATTTTTGTAACCAAGAGGTGGAGTTGGGGCGTAAAACATACGTGCCTTACGACAATACGGTTTCGGACTCGTTGCGTGCAACGGCTAAGTATTGCGACAAGGTAGAAATTCCTTTCCCACAATCTTATTGCGATGAACTGCTAAAAAACAAAGAATATACACAAAGTCAAGCTGCCTTTAAGGAGTTTTTAAAAGGTGTGTACGTTACCACAAAGTATGGAAATAACGCCGTTTTAAACGTGGACTCTGTAAACTTGGAGTTACACTATCAGTATGCTCCTGTGGCCGAAAAACCAGACTCGTTGGTTAGTGGAGTACGCATCTATCCTGCTAACAAAGAGGTAACAAGCGTAGTTCGTGTATCGGAAGTAACACCACCTATGCAAGTGCTTAACAACGTGGATAGTATTCACAGCATGGTGTCTTCTTCTGGATATGCCATTCGTGTAAAACTTCCTTGGAACGAAATCTTGGATCGTTTGTCGGAAAATGCCACCAAGGGTGAACGTTTTCAAATAAACCATGCCTCTTTGATTGTGGAGCAGGCGTGCGTAGCGGAAGCTGAACAATCGCCAATGCAACCACCTGTTGCATTGTTGTTGATTCGTGAAAAGGATGTGGATGCTTTCTTTACGCAAAGCAAGTATCCTGCGTCCGGTATTCAAACAGCAGTAGGTTTTTGGTACGAAGAGGGTTATTACCTATTTAATAATATGGGTGCCTATTTGGAAGATATCTTATCTACTTCGGGGCAAGATTTAGCTAACGAAAACGACTTTTTTGTGATTCCGGTATCTGGTATAACCGAGGTTTCCGGCACCAAAGCCGTTGTGCGTCATTTGTTTAAACCGTATGCCGTTAGCGTGCGTGCAGGTAGCAATGCAACATCACCTATGCGTGTGGCCATAACCTACACTAATCTGTAAGCCCGTTTTTTATGGCATCTTGGGCGGCTGTTTTGTAGGCATTGATTAGGCCGCCGGTTCCCAATAGGGTGCCACCAAAATACCTGACAACCACCACTAAGGTGTTGTCTAATCCGGCAGCATCAATTTGTCTTAAAATAGGGCGTCCTGCTGTTCCAGAAGGTTCGCCATTGTCGTTAGCACGTATGTCTTGTCCTATTCTGTAGGCAAAGCATACGTGTTTTGCTTTGTGGTGTTCTTTTTTGTAGCGATTTACAATGTCTTTTACTTCGTCTTTTGATGCTATGGGCATGGCATAGGCAATAAATTTACTGCCTTTTTCTTTGTAGATTCCTTCCGAAATTTTGGTGAGTGTATGTGATGTGTTGTCTTCTTTCATGCTACAAAAGTACGTTAAAAAATAATAGAAACAAATAGTAGTTGCTGTATAGTGTTTTGGGGCGTATTTTTTATAAATAGTATTTTCTTTTTATTATTTTGTGTAAAAACGTGTGCATAAATGTAAAAAAAGTGTATATTTGCCACAATGTATGTGCGTATGCGTATTTTTGTTATTATATGCGTAACGTACGTCTAAACAGATATTTCACTAACTTAATAATCAAACTATGAAAAAAAACAAACCTTGGCAAACCATGTGGCGAGTGTGTGCTACGTTATTTGCTTTATTGTGGATGAGTCAAGTGCTCTATGCAGTTGATGTTTCTGTTACTGTCGATAAACCGATGAAGGATGGTGTTGTAGAAATTTCATTAGGCCAATCGGTTCAGCTAACCGCTCATGCTCCGAGTGATAAAATAAGGTGGCAAAGTAGGAAAAATGGCACCCAAAAATATATCGCAATGAAGGATGATGCGGGCAATTACATTGTGGAAAATCCATTAGTGGTTACACCCGTGGAATCTACAGACTATCGTATTATGTACATAGATGATACGGGTTCTTATTTTTCTGAACCTCCTATTACTATCATTGTGGTGGCTCCCCGCGATTTAATTATTTCGGCCAATAAAACCAAATTGTCTTTGGGCGAAGATGTAACCTTGACGGCAGAAACCGAATCAGATGTTTTGTTGGGTCGTGTAAGATGGCAAAAGCAAGTAGGTAATGGCAATTTTGAGGATATGCATGAGGTTACAGGAGCACCTGTAATTGGCCAAACCGTTACCGATATTCCACAGGCGGGCGGTACGTGTTACCGTGCCATTGGTCTGAAAGCAAGCGGCGAGGAAGTGATTTCTGAACCCGTGTGTGTTACCTCAAAATATACCTGTTCTACTAATTCGGCTTATGTTATTTTTACCGATGATTTTGGTCAATTAGACAGTGAAACTGCGCGCAGTAGCAACCAATACGTGGGCAAAGACTATACATACGTAAGCGGTTGTGGTTGGTTAAAAGATGAGGGTACGTATGCGGTAATGGCCAATGCCCGTTACGGTGGATGTAACGTGAGTGGTGTAACCAATGGTTGTGGTTGTACCAATGCAAGCAATGATCAAATGTGGTTTCGTGACATTTATGATCATACCCAAGGTGGGGTAGATACAGATGGTAAATACGGTGGTATGTTGTTGGTAAATGCCGATAAACAATTGGTGTATAGCAGAAAAGTATCTTTGCCTTGTGCCAATACCAATTTAATTTTCTCGGCCTGGTTTGCTACTGCCAGTAAAGGTGCTACCTCTTCTGTGAGTTTCTTTGTAACAGATAGCAATGGAAATGAGATTAAAGAAGCTACTTTCCCTATTGAAGATATAGACTTTAAAGATGGTTGGATAAAAGGGGAAACTTCGTTTTATACAGGCGATGAAACAGAGTTTACCGTAGAGATTCACAACTATAGAGAAGGTACCGATAAAGGCAATGACTTTTTAGTAGATGATATTTCCTTTAGCGTTTGTTCGCCCGAAATTGGTTTGTATGCCGAAAGTAGTTCGTCGCAAGTAGAGATAGATGCGGCAAATAATTTGGTACAAGGTCCCTGTGACGAGCCCGTTGATTTGCGTGTAAAAACCAGTATGGCGGATGTTATTTATGATGATCCTCAATACTTGTGGTTTATTAAAGATGCTGACGATGCGGCATTCCGTCATTTGGAAAGCAATAATAACCTAACTACATTACGTACTACGGTTACGCCTTACACCCAATATTACGTGGTAACAGCCGCTACTCCAGATGATGCTAAAAATTATTTAGAAGGTAAATTTACCTGTACGCCTGTGGCGGTTTCTAATACTATAACCGTATTGTGTACGCCTAATTTAGAGATAACACTTCAAAGCCGCAAATGCAATGACATTGTTTTAAAAGGCACGGCTTACGATGCGCCCAATGATTTTTATTTTTGGTGGGAAAAATCGACCGATGGTATAAATTGGCAAAAGATACCACGTGCGGCCAAAACAGATACCTTGCACTATGCGCTTTCTGAACCCTTGTATTTCCGCATCAATTCGGAATATACCCCCAGCGATCCTACTGAAAAGTTGGATGTAAAAGCACTTACTTTAAAAGCAAATCCCGACAAAGGAATTTCTGGCTCTTTGGTACAACTAATCGCTACTGCCACCAATTTGAATATGGATGGTGCACTATATCAATGGTATCGTTATAAAGACGAGGTAAATCCTAATACGAGAGACAATTGGTGGTTGATAACAGGACCCACC
>JAFOWX010000091.1 GCA_017391905.1 Paludibacteraceae bacterium
GAGTAGCTCGTTGACAAATACACCAACGTGCTTAGCGTGATCACGCCCCTCGGCACTCTCGCGTAGCGACACCAATTCACCATCACGTGCTATACCCACAGAGCAACAAAACCGAAAACGGCAAAAACATTGCCATCATCAATTTGTATCCCGAAGATAAAAGCGAAGACTATCACCGCCTATCGCTAAAAGTGGATACCGAAACCAACAAGCCACTCCAAATTGCCACATACGGTAAAAATGGCATGACAAACACCATTGATATATTAAAAATAGAAACCAACAAAAACTTTAGCGAAAAGGACCTTATTTTTGACCTTAAAAAATACCCCAAAGCGCAAGTTATAGACATTCGATAATTTTCATGGAACAAAACATTTTAAACTGCCTAATATTAGGTTCAGGCCCTGCCGGACTAACCGCCGCCATTTACGCATCGCGCGCCGGCCTTAACCCTGTTGTGTACGAAGGCATCCAACCAGGCGGCCAACTAACCACCACCACAGAAATTGAAAACTTTCCCGGTTACCCACAAGGCACTACCGGTGTGCAAATGATGGACGACTTGCGCCAACAAGCCCTACGCTTTGGTGCCGATATTCGTTGGGGAATTGCCACCGAAGTTGACTTTTCGGAAAAACCCTACAAAGTAACCATAGACGGCAGCACCACCTTATTGGCACACACGGTTATCATTGCCACAGGTGCTTCGGCAAAATACTTAGGATTAGCAGACGAAGCTAAATACGCAGGTTCTGGCGTTTCCGCTTGTGCAACTTGCGACGGGTTCTTTTACAGAAAGAAAACAGTAGCCGTCGTAGGAGGCGGCGACACTGCATGCGAAGAAGCCATGTACTTGGCATCGCTTTGCAAACACGTATATCTAATTGTACGTCGCGATGTGTTGCGCGCTTCGCAAGTAATGCAAGACCGCGTTAAAAACAAAGAAAACATTACCATTTTATACAAACATCAAACTGTAGGACTAACAGGCGATGGCGTTGTAGAAGGTGCCAATTTGGTAAAAAACAAAGGCGAAGAAAACGAAGAACAAGTACACATTGATATTGACGGTTTCTTCTTGGCCATTGGTCACCAACCCAACTCAAAAGTATTCAAACCTTACATTGAAACAGACGAGGTGGGCTACATCATTACCCAAGGTTCATCGCCCAAAACCAACATAGAAGGCATCTTTGCTGCCGGCGACGTAGCCGACCCTATTTACCGCCAAGCCATTACTTCGGCAGGAAGCGGTTGCAAAGCAGCCATCGAAGCCGAACGTTATTTAATGGAGTTGGAACTAAAATAAGAAATTGACACATTAAATAATTCAACAAAAAATCGAGAGGAATATGATTCCCCTCGATTTTTTTGTGTATTTTTGCACCCGTTTTTTGAGAAGTTAGTTTTTATCAACATATTTTATGAAACATTTTACTTTTCAACCTACTTTTTTTAAATGCCTAAAAGGCTATAACGGCAAGCAATTTAGCACCGACCTTATGGCAGGTATCATTGTAGGTATCGTAGCCATACCATTGGCCATTGCCTTTGGTATTGCATCGGGCGTTGGTCCAACCGAAGGTTTGGTTACCGCTATCATTGCCGGTTTCCTTATCTCGCTATTAGGCGGTACGAAAGTACAAATTGGTGGCCCTACCGGTGCCTTTATCGTAATTATTTACGGTATTATTCAACAACACGGTCTTAGCGGACTAATGATTGCCACCATCATGGCGGGTATCATGCTTATTTTAATGGGTGCGTTCCGATTGGGAACCATTATTAAATTTGTACCCTACCCTGTTATTGTTGGTTTTACCGGCGGTATTGCCCTTACCATTTTCTCTACCCAAATGAACGATTTCTTTGGGTTGGGCATCACAGACGTACCTGCCGACTTCTTGCACAAATGGTGGTGCTATTTCCAACACACCGGCGACATTAACTGGTGGTCGTTTGGCATTGCCCTTATGAGCTTGCTCATCATCATTTTCACCCCAAAAATTTCGTCTAAAGTACCCGGATCGTTGGTAGCCATTATCATCGCCACCTTGGTGGTATGGGCTTTGGAAGAATTTACTTCCATAGAAGGCATTAAAAGCATCAGCACCATTGGCGACTTATACACCTTGCCTCAAGGCATGCCCGCTCCCACCCTTCCCGAGTTGAACCTTGCCGAAGGCGAAACCATTTTGGGCGTGGTACAATCATTATTCCCAGCCGCCTTTACCATTGCTATTTTAGGTGCAATCGAATCGTTGCTATCTGCCATGGTAGTAGATGGTGTAATTGGCGATAAACACGATTCTAACACCGAATTGATTGGCCAAGGTATTGCCAACGTGGTAGTTCCATTCTTTGGCGGTATTCCTGCTACCGGTGCTATTGCTCGTACCATGACAAACATCAACAACGGTGGTCGTACCCCCATTGCCGGTATCATCCACGCCGTAGTATTGCTATTGGTATTGTTGTTCTTAGGTCAATTAGTAGGTATGATTCCTATGCCTTGTTTGGCAGCCGTATTGGTAATGGTAGCCTACAACATGAGCGGTTGGAAAACCTTTGTATCATTGGCAAAAAATCCAAAATCAGACTTTGCCGTACTTATTACCACCTTTGTTCTTACCGTGGTATTTGACCTTACCATTGCCATTGAAATTGGCTTGCTAATGGCTGTTGTACTATTCCTAAAACGTACCACCGAAGCCGTTTCTATTAAGGTATTCCAAAAAGAAATCGACCCCAATGCCGAAACCGATGTTCAACTACACGAAGAAAAATTGAACATTCCTACCGGTACCGAGGTGTACGAAATTGACGGTCCATACTTCTTTGGTATTGCCAATAAATTTGACGATTTGATGCACAGCTTGGGCGACAAACCAAAAGTACGTATTATCCGTATGCGTAAAGTGCCCTTTATTGATTCTACCGGTATTCACAACCTTGAATCGTTGTGCCACCAATCAAAACGCGAAGGCATCCAATTGGTACTTTCGGGCGTAAAAGACAACGTGAAAAAAACACTTAATAAAGCTGGTTTCAGCAAATTCTTGAGCGACGAATTTATTTATTCGAATATCAACGATGCTCTTAAAAAGGCCGAAGAGCTTTGCAAATAAGTAAAACCCAATAAAACCAAAAGGAGGCTGACACCAAAGTCGCCTCCTTTTTTTTCTTTACTATCCGATGACACTTCCTCACATAGAAATCCAAACCACCGCCGACGGCAGCAGTACCCTGTACCGTCCCGACATGGACGAACATTACCACTCCACCAACGGCGCCATAACCGAAGCAGAGCACGTGTACATTCAAACAGGGCTATACGCCTTGCCTATACAGCCTATTTCGGTGTTGGAAATTGGATTTGGAACGGGTCTCAATGCTATTTTAACTTGGCTTGAGGCCGAAAAAAACAAGCAACCCATTCGCTACACAACGGTAGAACGCTTCCCTTTATCGGACAGCATTACCCACCAACTCAACTACCAATTACCTACAGAAGCTTGCCCAAGATTTGAGCAACTGCACGCTTGCGAGTGGAACAAAGCAGTGGCATTAAGTCCCTATTTTACCCTTCAGAAACTACATACCGACCTAACCACCCAACAGTGGCAAGAAAGCTTTGATGTAATCTATTTTGATGCGTTTGCTCCCGATAAGCAACCCGAGATGTGGACAGAAGAAATTTTTAAACGCATCTATGAAAAAACAAACCCCGGCGGTGTACTGGTAACGTACTGCGCCAAGGGTGTTATAAGAAGAATGTTACAAAGCGTTGGATTTACTACCGAGCGCCTGCCCGGCCCTCCCGGAAAACGCGAAATGCTACGCGCCAGAAAAGCCACTGTATAATCGTTCATTTAAAGGAGGGATTTTGAGGACGAGTATAACGCAAAAATCACCCTTTAATTAACGATTATCTACTTTCTCGGGATTCATATCATGGTTTTGCAAACGGTACATCGCCATGATTTCGTACTTGGTACCTTCTTTGCCATAATTGCAATAAGGGTCAATGCTGATACCGCCGCGAGGCATAAACTTGCCCCACACCTCAATGTACTTAGGCTCTAACAATTTGATTAAATCCTTCATGATGATGTTCACGCAATCCTCGTGAAAATCGCCACGATTTCTAAAACCAAATAGGTATAACTTTAACGACTTGCTTTCCACCATTTTTTTATCGGGCATGTAGCTGATGTAAATGGTAGCAAAGTCTGGTTGTCCTGTAATAGGACACAAACTGGTAAACTCGGGACAATTAAATTTGACAAAATAATCGTTCTCGGGGTGTTTATTCTCAAAAAATTCCAATACCTCTGGACAATAATCGGTTGGGTATTGGGTGTTTTTATTTCCTAATTGGGTAAGTGACATAAATGGTGATTTGGTTATTTGGTGAATTTCTCTAATCCGTTGCGGCGAAGGGTACAAGCAGGACAATGCCCACAACCATCGCCTATGATGCCGTTGTAACAAGTTAATGTTTTGGTACGAATATACTCCAATTTACCCATCTCGTCGGCAAGCTGCCACGTTTGGGCCTTATCCAACCACATCAGCGGAGTATGAATAACGTATTGATAAGCCATAGATAAGTTTAACGTCACATTTAGCGACTGAATAAACTCATGACGACAATCTGGATAACCACTAAAATCGGTTTCGCTTACTCCAGTTACCAAATGTTTTATATTTTTGGTTTTGGCCAAAATAGCTGCAAAGGTCAAAAACAACATATTTCTACCCTCCACCAAACTATTAGGTGCGGTTTGACCATCTGGAATAGCCTCATCTACAGGAATATCGTTACGCGTTAAAGAATTAGGTGCCAATTGGTTTAGCAACGCCATATCCAATATATGGTGTTCAATGCCTAACTCCGTAGTAATGGCACGCGCGCAGTCTATCTCGGCAACATGACGCTGACCATAATCAAAAGTTACCGCCACCACGCTTTTAAAACGCTCCATGGCCCAAAAAAGACAAGTGGTAGAATCTTGTCCACCACTAAAAATAACCAATGCTGTTTCGTCTTTTAACATGTTATTCAAAAGCACCCATTTTAAGGGCATTAATTTCGGCTTCGGTTAAGAAACGCCACCTACCACGTGGCAGATTGTATTTGGTAAGGCCGGCAAAATACACACGGTCCAATTTTTCTACGGTGTAACCCAAGTGCTCAAACATACGGCGCACAATGCGGTTTCGGCCCGAGTGGATTTCAATGCCCACTTCCATGCGTTTGCTGTCTTTTACGTATTCCAACTCGTCGGCCTGAATGAAACCATCTTCCAAGTGAAAGCCCTCTTTCAATTTATCAAAATCTTCTACAGCCAACGGTTTATCGAGCGAAACTTGGTAAATTTTCTTTTTCTCAAAACGAGGGTGCGTTAGTTTTTCGGTCATTTCACCGTCGTTGGTAAGCAATAGCACACCGGTGGTATTGCGGTCTAATCTACCTACGGGATACACACGTTCTACGCCTGCACCACGAATCAAGTCAATAACCGTCATTCTGCCACGAGGGTCAGATACGGTGGTAACCGTGTTTTTGGGTTTATTTAATAGGATGTAAACTTTTTTCTCAGACTGAATAAGTTGGTTGTGAAACATTACCTTATCGGTGTGTTTTACACGCGTACCCAACTCTGTAACTACCTGACCATTAACGGTTACAACACCAGCTTGAATGTACACATCGGCTTCACGACGCGAGCATACACCCGCATTGGCCAAGCAACGATTTAAACGAATAGTACCATCGTTTTCCTCTTTTTTTACAGGTTTGGCACTTCTTACTGGTTTGTTAGCCTGTTGGGGCTTGCCAAAAGAACGAGCTCCCTCAGGTTTTGCATACTGTTTTTGGGTAGTTTTGGACGATGCAGCTTTGTTAAACGATTTTTTTGGGGCGGCATCATCACGACGGCTTGGTTTTCCTTTTGCAAAGGAATCATTAGTTTTGCGCATCATTGTTTATTTGTTTTTCGAGTGCAATTATTTTGTTATACAATTCTTTTTGATCTTTTTTCAATGCGTCAATGGTTTGTAGCATTTGTTCCACCAACGGATTTCCATTCTTCGAGCCTTTGCTCAAGAACGAAATATTATTTTCGCGCGTTGCAATTTCTTGTTTAATTTTATCGTAAGCACGCATCAATTTATCGTGTTCTTTACGCAACGAAAGGGTTGATTTTGCCTCTTTGTAAGCCGCTTTGCGTTCTTCTTTTTGTTGTTTTGCGGCCGCTTTTTTAGCATCAAAAAACGCGTCACAAACCGTTACAAAACGTTTCCAAACCGCATCAGACGATTTATGTGGTACTGCACCAATGATTTTCCATTCTTTTTGCAACGCCACCAATTTTTGGGTGGTTGCATTCCAGTCGGTGCTATCTTTCAAAGCCTCTGCTTGCTCGCATAAGCTGCGTTTTTTAGCCAAGTTTGCCGACAAAATTTCTTTGTTTTGTTTGTAGAAAGCACTTTTTGCCTCAAACAACGCATCGCAAGCTTTTCTAAAACGTTCGTAAATGGCAGTATTGTTTTTCTTAGGTGCGAAACCTATTTTTTTCCATTGCTCTTGCCATTTCAACACTTGTTCCGTTACCTCGTCCCATTGTTTATAACCACGTTCCACATCCAACGGAATAGCTTCAATAGCCTCACACAAAGCTACTTTTTGCGCCAAATTATCTACCTCTTGGCTTTTGCGTTCTTGGTAATAAGCGGCGTGTTTTTTATTGATTACGTCCGAGGCGGTTTTAAATCTTTCCCACAAAGCCTCACGTTGTTCGCGCATCACAGGGCCCAACTCGCGCCATTCGTTGTGCAACAATTGTAGCTTTTGGAACGCCACGTTCATTTGTTTTTCTTCGGCCAATTTTTCGGCTGCCTCGCACAATTTTTCTTTGGCTTCCAAATTCTTTTTAAAGTCGTAATCGCGCAATTCGTTACTGATTTTTACCAAATCGTAAAATTGCTCATTATAAGCCTGATACATTTTTACCAAACCGGCATATTTGCTTTGTGCCACTTCGCCGGCTTCGCGCCAAGCTTGTTGCAACTGACGTACCAATGGAAAGTTTTTTTCTACCCCTGTTTCTTCGGCTTGCTCTACTATTTTTCGCAACTGTTCTAACAAATCTTTTTTACGTTCGTAGGCTTTTTCTTGTTCGGCCTCTTTTTGTTGAATTTCCAATGCCCTTTTGTTTTTAGACTCTTCCAACAATGCTTTTAATGCATTCTCTTCTTCAAACTCAGCCACAAACTCCTCTTCTGCCTTACCGTCCGCTATCCATTGGGCGCGCAAGCCATCAGCAAGCTGTTCTTTGGCTTTATAGAACAAATTTTTAATACGATTTACTTCTAATCGAGCATTAGCGCCCGCTACTTCCTCTTTTAATTGAGCCACAATTTGCTCCAATGTAAGGGTATTTTCTTCCATGATTGCAGATTTTAATAGTTGCGAAATGCAAATATAGGATTTTTATTTCTTTATTCCATAAAAAATGCGTAATATTGTGCTCATTTTTTGCAACATTAAATAAAAAAGACAATGAAAGTATTGAAATTCGGCGGAACATCCGTAGGTTCCGTAGAAAACATTCGCAGAGTGAAAGAAATTGTTGCGGCCATTTCAGAGCCCGCAGTAGTAGTTGTATCGGCCGTTGGTGGCATTACAGACAAGCTAATTGCCACTACCACCCAGGCAGTAACCGGTAACCAAACCTATACAACCCAACTCGAAAACATTGCCACCATTCACACAAATATCATCAATGGCGTAGTTCCCACTAACCTGCAAGCAGTTGTAAGCGAGCAAGTAACCACCCTTTTGGACGAAATTAAAACCATCCTTGCCAGCTTGGAAGGTATCCAAAGCATTTCGTCAAAAGACATGGATTTGGTAGTTAGTTATGGCGAACGCATGTCGTCCATTATTGTAGCCGCCGTGTTAGGTGCACAATGGTTTAACAGTTTGGAAATAATCAAAACACAACGCGGAAAACACAAAAACGCATTAAACCAAGCCCTAACCTACTCGCTTATCCAAGAAAAAATGGCACAATTGCCACAAGTAAGCGTAATGGGTGGCTTTATTTCTACCGATAGCGAAACCGGCGAAATTAGCAACTTAGGCCGTGGTGGTTCAGACTACACAGCCGCTATTGTTGCCGCCGCTTTGGGTGCGTCTGTATTGGAAATTTGGACAGACGTTGACGGTTTCTTAACCGCAGACCCACGCATGGTAAAAAATGCATACACCATAGACGAGTTATCGTACATTGAAGCCGTAGAATTATCCAACTTTGGCGCAAAAGTAATTTATCCGCCTACCATTTATCCTGTGTACGAAAAAAATATTCCTATCATGATAAAAAACACATGCAACCCCACGTTTAAAGGCACCAAAATTTCGCACTTGCAAAGTGCCGAAAGCAAAGCCATCAAAGGCATTTCGTCTATTAACGATACCTGCCTAATTACCTTGCAAGGCATGGGCATGGTTGGTGTTTCGGGCATCAGCTCACGTACCTTTAAGGCATTGGCAGACAAAGGCATCAGCGTATTTTTGATTTCGCAAGCCTCATCGGAAAACTCAACTACTTTTGCCATTAGAAACGTAGAAGCAGACGCCGCTATCCAAGCACTTACAGAAGAATTTAAAAGCGAGTTAGAACGTGGCGACATTGCTTCTATCACCCCAATGAAAGATTTGGCTACCGTTGCCATTGTGGGCGAAAACATGCGTGCACACACCGGTTTGGCAGGCAAACTATTTGACACATTGGGTCGTAGCGGCATTAACATCATTGCTTGCGCACAAGGAGCCAGCGAAACCAACATTTCGTTTGTTATTAAACAAGAAAGCTTGGCAAAAGCCCTTAACGTATTGCACGATTCTTTCTTCTTGGCCGATTACCAAGCCCTTAACATTTTCTTGGTAGGTACCGGTACCGTAGGTGGCAGCTTGTTGGAACAAATTGCACACCAACAAGAAAAAATCATGAAACAAAACAGCGTAAAACTAAACGTTGTAGGCATTACCGACATTAACGGTTCTGTATTTAACGAAGAAGGTATTGATTTAAGCAACTACCAACAAATTATCAAAGAACAAGGCAAACCCACCACACCGGACGAAATCAAAAACAAGATTATTGAAATGAACTTGTTTAACTCGGTATTTGTGGATTGTACCGCCAGCGCTGCCATTGCAACCCTTTACGCCGATTTGTTGAAACACAACGTATCGGTAGTAGCCGCCAACAAAATTGCAGCTTCAGGCCCTTATCCTTTGTACGAAGAATTAAAAAACACCGCACGCAAAAAAGGCATCAAATACCTGTTTGAAACCAACGTAGGTGCTGGCTTGCCCATTATCAACACCATGAACAGCTTGATAAACAGTGGCGACCGCATTTTAAAAATTGAAGCCGTGCTTTCGGGCACCTTAAATTATATCTTCAACACCATTAGCGCAGATATTCCATTCTCAAAAACCATTGAGATGGCTAAAGAAGCTCGTTTTGCTGAACCAGACCCACGTATTGACCTTAGCGGTACAGACGTAATTCGCAAATTGGTTATTTTAGCGCGCGAAGCCGGTTACAAGGTAGAACAAGCCGACGTGAAGAAAAACCTATTTGTACCTAACAAATACTTTGAAGGCTCGTTAGAAGATTTCTGGAAAAACATTTCGGAGTTGGATGCCGAGTTTGAAGCCAAACGCCAACAATTGGCTGCCGAAAACAAAAAATACCGTTTTGTGGCAACCATGAAAGAAGGCGTTTGCGAAGTTGGTTTGCAAGCTGTAGATAGCAGCCATCCATTCTACGATTTGGAAGGTAGCAACAACATTGTAACCATTCAAACCGAACGTTACTTTAACGATCCTATGATTATTAAAGGATACGGTGCAGGTGCCAGCGTTACCGCTGCCGGCGTGTTTGGTGATATTATGAGCATTGCAAACATCCGCTAAGCACATGAAACACGTTGCGCTTATCCTGGTATTGCTTGCTTGTTTGGCATGTGTGCGCAAAAGCGCACAGCTACCTTCCAACAAGGCAGACAACACCCCCACAACGCAACAAGAAATGCTTGATTACAACAAAGCCTGCTTACAAGCAGAAACCAACGAAATTCAAGCATACTTAGATAGCAACACAAACTACGTAGCAAGCACCGAAGGATGGTGGTTGCACGTAGTTAAAAAAGGAGACGGTGCGGCCATACAACCCATGCAAATGGTAACCCTAAACTACCAGGTAGAACGGTTAGACGGAACCATTTGCCTATCGTCTGCAACAGACGGGAGCAAAACCATTGTGGTGGGCAAAAGACAATGGCTGCAAGGCATAGACCTACTACTACCCACCCTAACCGTTGGGAGCGAAGTAGTAGCCATATTTCCCTCTCGCATGGCATACGGACTGCGTGGCAAAAGCCCGTGCATAGGTTCTTATTGCCCTATTTTATGTCGCATACAAATCATACCTAACCCATGAACAAATTTGCATACATCCTATTAGGTGTTATTATGCTGCTATTGGCAAGTGCATCGTGCAAAAACAATACGTATGCCGAAAAACGCAAGGCCGAACAAAAATTGTGGCAAGAATACAAGAGCAACAACAACTTGGAAATTTCCACAGACTCTGCCTATTGCTTTAACAGACCTTGCCCTTGGCCAGAAAACTTGTATTTCCAAACATACCGCGGAGCGTATGTAAGACTTATTGAAGACGATACAACCCAAATAAAAGCCCAAGACGGCCATTTGGTCATTTTTCGTTTCTCTACCTACGACTTGTACGGCAACCTAAACTCCGAAAACCACGATAACTCCATAAACAGAGAAGGTTTTTATTTTGTTTACACTCCAGGAAGCGAAGATGCCAGCATCAGCATTGCCTTTACAGATGCCGTAGGCTGTATTCACCATGGCACTAAATTTGAGGTAATTGTCGATTCCAAATTAGGTGTTAAAACACAACAAGAAGCTGTTGTTACCACCCGCATTGTAGTGGACGAAACAACCATTAGAAACCAATAATAAACACAATACTCCATGACACTAATCAAATCCATTTCGGGTATTCGTGGCACCATTGGAGGCCACGTAGGCCAAGGCCTTAGCCCGGTTGACGTTGTAAAATTTACAGCTGCTTACGCTACCCTTATTCGTAAAACAACCAGCATTACCACCAACAAAATTGTGGTAGGTAGAGACGCCCGCATGTCGGGAGCCATGGTAGAAAAATTGGTAGTAGGTACCCTAATGGGCATGGGCTTTGATGTGGTAAACATAGGTTTAGCCTCTACCCCCACCACCGAGCTTGCTGTTACCATGGAAAACGCTTGCGGTGGTATCATTTTAACCGCCAGCCACAATCCCAAACAATGGAACGCCCTTAAATTATTAAACGAAAAAGGCGAATTCTTAAACAAAGAAGAAGGCGAAGAGGTGTTACGCATTGCCGAAGACGACGCCTACACTTTTGCCGAAGTAGATAATTTGGGCAAAGAAACCCAAGTGGATTATACCCAAAAACACATTGATGCCGTTTTGGCACTAAACTTGGTAGATGTAGAGGCCATTAAAAAAGCCAACTTTAAGGTAGCCATTGACAGCGTAAACTCTGTAGGTGGCATTATCCTACCCCAATTATTAAAAGCATTGGGCGTTGAAAATACCACCGTATTATTTGGCGAACCTACCGGCAATTTCCAACACAACCCCGAACCTTTAGAAAAAAACCTTAGCGACATCATGGACCTTATGCGCAAAGGCGAGCACGACGTGGCATTTGTGGTAGATCCAGACGTAGACCGTCTGGCCATGATTTGTGAAAACGGCGATATGTACGGCGAAGAATACACCTTAGTTACCGTAGCCGATTACGTATTGGCACACACACCCGGTAATACCGTTTCTAACTTAAGCTCAACCCGCGCACTTCGCGACGTTACCCGCATGCACGGTGGCCAATACCAAGCAGCAGCTGTTGGCGAAGTAAACGTTGTAACCAAAATGAAAGAAACAGGCGCTGTAATTGGTGGCGAAGGCAATGGCGGTGTTATCTATCCCGAAAGCCACTATGGACGCGACGCATTGGTAGGTATTGCGCTATTCTTAAGCCATTTGGCACACAAAAACATCAAAGTATCGGAACTACGCGCCAGCTATCCTCCTTACTTTATTTCAAAACAACGCATTGACTTAACTCCCGATATTGACGTTGACGCTATTTTGGAACGCGTAAAAGAAAAATTTGCGAACCAAGAAATAAACGACATTGACGGCGTTAAGATTGATTTCCCCACCAAATGGGTTCACCTACGTAAATCAAACACCGAACCTATTATCCGTATCTACTCAGAAGCATCTACCATGCAAGAAGCAGATGCGTTAGGACAAGAAATCATTGATATTATTAAAGCGATGATATAAAACTCGCTATGCGAGTTGTTGTATGTTAATGGTTGATTGTTGTATATCAATCAACGGCTAACAACAAACAACAAGTGACAAGCAACAAAAAAGAGGCTTTTAAAAAAGCCTCTTTTTTTTATAGTAAATTAATACCTGCTTCTTTGCATTTGCTACGCATATCATCGGGCCAAATACTTGCCTGAATTTCGCCCAAGTGGGCTTTGCGTAACATAAACATACACAAGCGCGATTGACCAATACCACCGCCCAAGGTAAGTGGCAACGATCCTTCGTCTAAGCGTTTGTGGTAATAGTATTGCATGCGGTCTTGCTGACCGGTAATTTCCAACTGATGTGCCAACGCTTTCTTATCAACACGCACACCCATCGAAGAAAGTTCCAATGCCATACCCAACAATTCGTCCCAAACCAAAAGGTCGCCGTTTAAGCCCATAAAGCCATCTTCGTTAGGTGTTGTCCAGTCGTCGTAGTCAGGAGCACGACCATCGTGTTTTTCGCCATTGGATAGTTTGCCACCAATACCCATAATAAACACAGCACCGTATTGTTTGGTAATAAGGTTTTCGCGTTCTTTGGCTGTTTTATCGGGATAAAGTTGCAACAATTCTTCTGCATGTATAAAGTGAATAGCGGCAGGCAAAATAGGTGTAATGCTTGGGAACATTTCGTACAAAGCATACTCGGTACGAACCATTACCGCATACAACCTGCGCACCACATCTTTTAAAAACGCTGCCGTGCGTTGGCTTTCGTCTATTACCAATTCCCAATCCCATTGGTCCACGTAAAGCGAGTGGATATTATCCAATTCTTCGTCTGCACGAATGGCATTCATATCGGTGTACAAGCCATAGCCTTTTTCAATGCCGTAATCGGCCAAGGTAATGCGTTTCCATTTGGCCAACGAGTGTACCACTTCTGCTTGCGCTTCGTTTAGGTCTTTAATATTGAACGTAACAGGACGCTCAATTCCGTTTAGATCGTCGTTGATGCCCATGCCTTTTAGCACAAACAAGGGAGCCGTTACACGGCGCAAACGCAATTCGGCCGAAAGGTTGCTTTGAAAAAAGTCCTTTACACATTTAATTGCCAATTCGGTTTGGCGCAAATCCAAGGGCGATTTATAGTTTTTAGGCAATATTAGTTGCGACATAATCTTCTAATTTTTATTCTCGCAAATTTAATACATTAAATTGATTTCTACCACAGCGCAACCGCATTTTACCAAAAAAAATGCTATTTTTGCACTTCCTACAAAGCGGCCTTGTAGTTCAATGGATAGAATAAAAGATTCCGGTTCTTTCGATTGGGGTTCGACTCCCCACAAGGTCACTAAAAAAGCTCCCTTTAGGGAGCTTTTTTAGTGACTATCCGTCTTTTTATTACGAGCCATTCGGCTCGACTTATTAATCCTCTCTTACTTCCCAGGCCAAAGCACTTGCACCCAAGATAGCTGCGTCAGATTCTTTTAGTTGCGAGAACACCACTTTAATTTTGTTACGCCATTGAGGCATTACGTTGGCATTCATGCTATCCACAACGGGTTTCATAATTAAATCGCCACTGCGGGTTAAGCCACCAAACAATACAATGGCTTCGGGCGAAGAAAATGCAATAAAGTCTGCCAATGCTTCACCCAACATGGTTCCGGTAAAGCTAAAGATTTCTTTGGCCAACTCGTCGCCTTGCATAGCCGCTTCAAACACGTCTTTAGAAGTAATTTTTTCGGCAGGCATGTTGCGCAAAGTACTGTCGCGGTCTGTTGCTTCCAAAAGTTCGCGTGCTGTACGTGCCACACCGGTAGCAGAAGCGTAAGCTTCCAAACAACCAGTTTTACCGCAACCGCACAAACGGCCATTTTTGCGTACCATGGTTACGTGACCCAATTCGCCGGCAAAACCGTCATGGCCATAAAGTACATAACCACCTACCACAATACCACTACCAACACCGGTACCCAAGGTAATCATGATAAAGTTTTTCATGCCACGAGCAGCACCGTAAGTCATTTCGCCTACTGCAGCTGCATTGGCATCATTGGTTAAACGCACAGGCAAACCAATTTTTTTGCTCATGGTTTCGGCAAAAGGAATAACACGAGTACCGCCAAAGGTAAGGTTTACGGCATTTTCTATGGTTCCTTTGTAATAGTTACCATTAGGTGCGCCAATACCAATACCACGTACTTGATCCATGGAGTATTCTGCGTTTACCATTTTTTTAATAGCTTCGCACAAATTGTCAATAAACACTTCGTAACTATCCGTATCATTACTTTTAATAACGGTTTGTGCCAAGACATTACCACGTGCATCTACAAGGCCTAATTTAGCTGTTTGGCCACCTATGTCTATGCCTACTACATAAGGTTTTTCCATAATTACTTTATTAAAGTTAGTGATTAATATTACTTTGTATATGCTACGCAACACCCTACACAGGCCATTTGCGCATAACATTGTACAAAGATAATCATTCTAAGATATTATGAGTATTTTTCTGTAATAAAATTGTAATATTATTGGCATTTTTTTTCGCTTTTGCTACCTTTGCAGCCCTAAAATAAAGAAAACATGAAATTTTGCAGTTTAGCCAGCGGAAGCAGCGGAAATTGTTACTACATAGCCGAGGGGGAATACGGTATTTTGATAGATGCCGGCATTTCGCCCAAAAGTATCAAAAAGAAGCTCAAAGAAATTGACGTTGATTTACATCGCTTATGGGGCGTTTTGGTTACACACAACCATTACGACCACATCGCTTCTATAGGAACATTGGGCGAAGTGTACAACCTACCCATATACAGCACACAGCGTATCTTAAACGGCATTAACGAAAGCCACAAAATAACCACCAAACTGTACCAAAGCAGGCGTCCCATAACCATAGGCCAACCGTTTAGCATTGGCCCGCTAAACATCACAGCCTTTTTGGTAGAACACGACACACCGGAATGTGTGGGTTATTTTATTTCCACGCAAACAAGCAGCCTGTTTATTGCTACAGACTTGGGACAAATGAACAACATAGCTGCGTCGTACCTAAAACAAGCACGCCACGTGGTGATAGAAGCCAATTACGACGAACAAATGCTATTAAACGGCAAGTACCCGCTGTTTTTAAAACAACGCATTTTAAGCAATTGCGGACACTTATCCAATCACGTAACCGCTCAATGCCTGCAACAAAATTACCAAACACATTGGGAAAACATTTTCTTTTGCCATTTAAGCAAAGAAAACAACTGCCCCCAAGCCGTACTTACTTGTATGGAGCAAGCATTGGGTCCTATCCTTACCTGCACTACGCAATTACACGTATTACCACGTACCAGCAGCACCGAAGTGTTTGAATTGTAAAATGGCGTAGTTATCATGCCAAAGGCAAACGCCCTTCTGGGCGTCGAGCCGAATGGCTCGTAATATAAAAACGGATAAGCACAAAAAAACCACGCAGAGCGTGGTTTTTTTGTGCACAGGAGGAGACTCGAACTCCCACGCCGTAACCGGCACTACCCCCTCAAAGTAGCGTGTATACCAATTTCACCACCTGTGCAAAGGATATTCAAAAAAAATGGGTGACATTCGTCACCCGTTGAGCGAAAAACGGGATTCGAACCCGCGACCCTAACCTTGGCAAGGTTATGCTCTACCAACTGAGCTATTTTCGCATTATTCATTCAACTGAGTTGCTTTGTCGTTCACTTTAGAACTGCTTTGTTTCTCAATTGCGATGCAAAGATATGGCGTTTTTTTTTACTATGCAAATTTTTAACGTTAATAAATGTTAAC
>JAFOWX010000092.1 GCA_017391905.1 Paludibacteraceae bacterium
ACCACCTACTTTAATCCACAATTCGGGATTCATTTCTTCAAATAGGTCGGTTGCTTCGTAGTTCCAAACCCACCAAAGGTTTTTAGAAAGTTCTTGTAATTTGGCAAATTCTTCGGGAACTTGGAATTTTACCGTTACAGGGCGCCAATTAGGATAATTGACATTGCTAACTTGTAATTTCATAAAAAGGTTATAAGTTTAATGTTGTTTAAATTGTTTCTCTATATAAATAAGGTGTGATTTCGCACGCACAAACGCAAAATTAGTGTTTTTATTTTATAGCACAAAGGGAAAATATAAAAAATGTAAAGTTTTATTGGCTTCTTTTTCCAAATATCCCTTTTGGAGGTGTTTCAAACGATTGAAAATATTTTAACTAAAAAGCATCATTTTGCAACAATTTATCAACAAAATGCGGAGAATGTTACAAAGGTATTACAAAAGGAGGTGGTGATGCGGTGACTCAAGCTATTTCTCCACTGCGATGCCGTCACGTTGCAACAGTGCATCAATGGTAGGCTCGCTGCCTTTAAAATTCGCATACAGGCGTGCGGGGTGCTCGGTGCCGCCTTTGCTCAAAATACACTCCTTAAAGCGTTTACCAATCTCGGCGCTAATGCCTCCGTGGGCGCGGAAAATGGCAAAGGCGTCGGCATCGAGCACCTCGGCCCACTTGTATCCATAATACCCCGCAGCATACCCGCCCGAAAATAGGTGGTTAAACTGCGTACTCATGCACGCGCCAGCCGTGGGCTCAAAAAACGCCGTTTTTTGGCACGCCTTACGCTCAAACTGCTCCACATCACCGTTGTACGGCTCTGTCAGCGTATGCCAGGCCATATCCAAATACCCAAAGCTAAGTTGCCTAATGCAAGCATACGCCGCCAAATAAGTACGTGATTGTTTTAGTTTTTGCACCAAACTATCTGGAATAACCTGCCCCGTTTGGTAATGCAAAGCCACCTTTTGCAAGAAATGCGTTTCGTCCGCAAAATTTTCCATCAGCTGTGAGGGAAGCTCCACAAAATCGCGGTACACATTGGTGCCACTTTGGCTGCTGTAGGTAACATCCGATAGCAAACCATGCAACGCATGCCCAAACTCGTGTAGCAGGGTTTGCACCTCGTCAAATGTAAGCAACGAGGGCGTAGTAGGGGTAGAGGGAGTAAAGTTCATTACAATGGAAATAAGCGGACGCGTATCCACGCCGTTTTTCTTCCATTGTCCCCTAAATTCTGTCATCCAAGCACCGCCTCGTTTGCTCTCGCGCGGAAAAAAGTCGGTGTATAGCAAGCCCATATAACGTTTTTCGGCGTCGTACACCTCGTACACCTTTACATCGGGGTGGTATTTTTGCAAGGTGTCGTTTTCCACAAATTGCAAACCGTAAAGCTGTCCGGCTAACCAATAAACACCATCAATTACACGGTTAAGCTCAAAGTAGGGGCGCAACTCTTCGCTGCTAAAATGATAAGTGGCCTCTTTGTATTTTTCGGTATAAAATGCCCAATCCCAAGGTTTTAATTCAAAATCGCTACCGGCTATGCTTTGTGCGTACGCCGTAATGGTGGCTTTCTCTTGCAAGGCTACGGGGTAGTATCTTTCCAAAAGTTGGTCTAACAGCTTGTACACAGCTTGGTTGTTTTGCGCCATGGTGCGTTGCAACTTGTAACTGCCAAAATCTGTTTTGTCCATCAGTTGCGCCAAAGCCAAGCGGTTATTCACAATGTCTTTTACTAATTGGGTATTGTCGTTTTCGCCCCCTTTATTGCCTTTGGTGTTGTAAGCCATATACAGTTTTTGGCGCAGTTCTCGGTTTTGCGCATACTGCATAAAAGGTTGGTAAGAGGGCATGGTAAGGTCTATTATCCAACCCTCCAACCCTTTATCCATGGCTTTTTGTCGTGCCACTTGCAAGGCCGTTTGTGGCAAACCTGCCACATCGCTTTCCTGGGTTAGGTGCATGTAAAAAGCGTTGGTTTCTTTTAGCACGTTTCGGCCAAAAGTTAGGGTTTGCTCGCTCAGTTTGCTGCTCAATTCCAAACGTTTGGCTTTTTTGTCTGCGTCCAATAGCGCACCGGATAGCACAAATGCTTGGTAAGTATCTTCCAATAATTTGGCCTTGTCGCCACTTAATTGGTCTTTTTGGGCCATGTAAACGGTTTTTACGCGTTCAAACAGGGCTTGGTTTTGAAAAATTTTATTGCTTTCTTCGGTAAGTATGGGCGAATACTTGTTGGCAATTTGGTCTAATTCATCGTTGGTATGTGCTTCGGTTAAATTAAAAAGCACCGAGGTAACACGGTCTAATATGTCGCTTCCCTCTTCCAAAGCCTCTATGGTATTGGCAAAGGTGGGAGCCTCTGGGCTGTTGGCAAGCGTTTCAATGTATAAACGTTGTTGTTCAATGCCTTTGTCTAAGGCTTCTGTGTAGTCTGTTAGTGTTATTTCCTCAAAGGGAACACTTTGAAATGGGGTTGTATAATCTTGCAGAAAGACATTTTTGTGTCCTTCTGCCATATTTGCTGTTGTCATAAAAAGAAAAGCGGTTACTAATAAGAGTTGTTTTTTCATTCGTGGCTAATGCGACTCACTTTGTCAATACCCTCAATGCTGCTCAGTGCATCGCAGATGTTTTTCACTTCGTTGGCCTGTTTAACGGATACGTTGATAACGGCTTTAAAAATACCGTTTACGCCCGAAACGTCTAAATGATTGATGTTGTTGTCAAAACGGTCCGAAATTACTTGTACTATGTCTAATAGCATGCGTTTTCTGTCAATGCCGTTTACCTCAATAAACGCATTGAAGTTTTGGAAAGGCACGGCATCCCAACATACCGATGTAATTTTTGGGCCATATTTTGATTTTAAGCGCAAGGCTTCTTCGCAGTTGCGTAAGTGAATACTAACCGTGCCATCTGGGTTTTTAAACCCAATTACCTCGTCGCCCGGAATGGCGTTGCAACAAGGACAAGGAAGTTGCGTGCCTGCTACGATGGCTGTTTCTGTGTTGTCATCCTGCTCTTGGGCGGTTAGTTTTTGGTAGGTTTCTTGGTCGGCAATGGTTCGGCCATTGTTAAATGCCATGGCAAATAGTTGGGTAATGGTTACCTCATTCTTGCCCAAACCAATTAGCAAATCGTCTAATGTTTTGTACGAAAAATGGAGCAACATGCTGTTTAGAACGGTTTTTGAAATCATGTTCTCGTTAGCTTGTTGTTTCATTCCCAACGATTTAAATGTTTCGTTAAGAATTTTCTCGCCCTTTTCGTGGTACATTTTATTAGCCTGTTTTGACAGGTAGGTAAGTTCACGTTTGGCGCGAATGGTAGTTACATAGTTTATCCACTCGGGTTGTGGCGTTTGTTGTTTGGCGGTAATAATTTCCACTTGGTCGCCACTTTGCAACTCGTAATTAAGGGGTACTAACTTGTTGTTTACTTTGGCACCAATACAGTGTTTGCCTATGTCACTGTGAATTTCAAAGGCAAAGTCTAATGCGGTAGCTCCGGTGGGCAAGGTTTTCATTTCGCCTTTGGGCGTAAAAATAAAAATCTCTGCATCGTAAAGCGTTAGCTTAAAGGTATCCAAAAATTGCATGGCATCGGAGTCGGGATGCTTTAGCAAGTCGTTGATAGTACCTAACCATTCTTCTATTTTCGATTCGCTCGAAGAGTAATCTTTCTTGTAATTCCAGTGGGCCGCCAATCCTTTTTCGGCAATGTCGTCCATGCGCTTGCTACGAATTTGAACCTCAATCCACAAACCATCAGGACCCATTACGGTTACGTGCAATGCTTCGTAACCGTTTGATTTTGGTGTGGTTACCCAGTCGCGTGTGCGCGAAGGGTGGGGGGTATAAATCTGTGTAATCAGGTTGTAGATGCGCCAACATTCTTGCCTTTCGTCCGATCCCGGGTGTGGCTCAAACACAATGCGTGCGCCCAAAATATCGTACACTTCCTCAAATGGAATGTGTTTGGCTTGCATTTTGTTCCAAATGGAATAGGCCGATTTAAAACGCTCTTTCATCTTAAATTCAAAGCCCATGGCCAACAGCCTGTTCATAATGGGTAGCGAAAAGCGGTCGTACTGATCCATGCGTTTGGCACGTTCGGAGCTTAGTTTTTCCGAAATAAACTGGTATTTTTCGGGGTAGTTATACTTAAAGCTAAGGTCTTCTAACTCGGTTTTAATGGTAAACAACCCCAAACGGTGTGCCAAAGGAGCGTAAATGTATTCCGTTTCGCCTGCAATTTTGTATTGTTTGTTTACGGGTTGCGATTCTAAGGTACGCATGTTGTGCAGGCGGTCTGCAATTTTTATCAATACCACCCTGATGTCGGTAGACATGGTAACAATCAGCTTGCGAAAGTTTTCGGCTTGTGCCGATGCTTGTTCGCCAAACACCCCGCCCGAAATTTTGGTTAGCCCACTCACAATTTGGGCCACTTTTTCGCCAAATAGGTTGCTAATATCTTCTACCGTGTAATCGGTGTCTTCTACCACGTCGTGCAATAAGGCGGCACAAATGGAGGTAGAACCCAAACCAATGTCTTTGCACGCTATGTGTGCAACGGCTATGGGGTGTAATATATAAGGTTCTCCAGAACGCCTACGAATACCATAATGGGCGTTGTAGGCAAACTGGTACGCCTTTCTAATAACGTCTTCTTTCTTTCCGTGTGGAGATGACATGTAATCCTTTAGCAAGCGTTCAAACGCTTGGTCTATCATCTCTTTTTCTTTCCTTAATACTTGCTCCTTAGACATAATCTTATATTGATTAATCGACTAATCGAATTATTAAATTTAATGAGTATTTGTAATTTACTACATAGTGGAGTACAGGAAATAGATTTTTTGATTTAAAAGCGTTTACAAAAGGTGTTGTTTGAGCCAAAGGCGAGTTCAGCTTTTGTAGCTTTTAAGTGAAAAAATCCCTGTGCGTAACGTGGTAGTAAATTACAAATACGAATGCATC
>JAFOWX010000093.1 GCA_017391905.1 Paludibacteraceae bacterium
CATTTCTACTTATGCTATATTTGTATTATTCATAAAACTTTTCTGCAAATATTTATTTGTTTTTTTGTAAACACTACGTTTTTATTGTTAAAAAATAAATATATCTACCTGAATATCAAAACAATAGTATGTAAGTAAAATATGTATATCTCTTACTAAGAGAGGATTTTTTTAAGGCATATACATTAATTTCCGTGAGTAATTTGTTGAAGCATCGATATAAAAAAAACCAAACCTTTTTACAATGGGTTTGGATTTTTTAGTTATTGGGGGCATTATCACATTAGTATGTTTAACCCCTACGGGGTGACTTCGACTTTTGACTCTTAAACTCCTTATGCTTGCCGCTAAATAGGGTGTATTTTCTAAAATCGCAGGGCAGGCTGCCGTTAATGAGGTGAATTTTGGCATCGGGTTTTAAACCAACCTTATCAAAGGCATCCATATTAGAGCTAATAACCCAAGCGGTAGAACCAGCAAACTTGTGTTTTAAAGTAGTACCTATCATGTTATAAAGCGCAAACACATCGTCGCGGTTTAGGCGTTCGCCGTAAGGTGGGTTGGTTACCAGTAGCAAAGGTTTTTCTTGCATGGGCACATCGGCAAACGAGCAAGCTGTAAACTGAATGTACTTGCTTAAACCTGCATTTTTAGCGTTAGCTTCGGCCACAGCCAAGGCTTTTTTTGAAATATCCGAAGCATATATAGTATGCTTAAATTCACGCTCGTGGCTATCGTCATTATAAATAGCATCAAATAGGTTGGCATCAAAGTCTTTCCAGTTTTCAAAAGCAAAAGACGAGCGGAAAATGCCGGGAGGAATGTTTAATGCTATAAGAGCCGCTTCTATAGCAATGGTTCCCGAACCACACATGGGGTCCATAAAATTACACTGTCCTTTCCAACCAGCTAACAGCAACATACCAGCAGCTAACACCTCGTTTATAGGAGCTTCGGTCTGTGCCACACGGTAGCCACGTTTAAAGAGGGGTTCGCCAGAACTATCCAGCGAAAGTGTACAAGTGGTATCGGATATATGCAGGTTAAGGTAAATATCGGGTTTGGTTACGCTAATGGATGGGCGTTTGCCGTATTTTTGGCTAAAATAATCGGCTATGGCATCTTTTACCTTATACGTAGCAAAGCGCGAGTTGGTTATTACGGGCGAATATAAGGTGGTTTCTATTAAAAAAGTTTGCGACACATCCATGTAATTGTCCCACACAAGAGCCTTGGTTTGAGCGTACAACTCGTCGGTACTGCGCGCTTTAAAAGTAGCAATGGGACGCAAAATGCGCAAGGCAGTACGCAAGTGCACATTGGCTTTGTACAAGGTTTCTAAGGTGCCTTGGAAGGTTACGGCTCTACGGCCTATTGTTACGTTTTGCGCACCTAATTGTTTTAACTCGGTGGCCAATACTTCTTCTAACCCTTGCAAGGTTTTGGCTACAAATGTTTCCATGGAATATGTTTTAATCGATAGCAGGTTCTCTACGACGTTCGGCAATAATCATTAGCGCTTGTTCTTTGATAGCTGGTGGCAACGGCACGTGGCGTAATTGCAAACTTTTTAGCCAATCTACCAATTCGTTTTCGCGCAAGGTAAAAAATACTTCCTCAAATTGTTCTATCTCTTGGGTGGAGTACGATTCGGGATCGCGGTCTTTAAAATCGTCTAACTCCTCGTCCGCAAAATAAATAATTTTGGTGTGCGATGCCAACAGGCTTTCGTTTTCGCATACCTCGTGCGCGCCACAACAACCGTCTGGACGCTCGTATTCTTTATCAGACTCCTCAACAGACTCGGGAGCTGATGCGGGCAATGATGATTCAAGTTTTTGGGCTGGTTCCGGCGTGGGATTTTCTTGTTTTTTGGGACGTGCATACCTATTTAGTAGGGCAATAACTACTCCCAATACAATAAACGCTATAAGTAGTATTATTTGTTTCATGGTTTTTACTTGCGCATGGATATCTGATTGCAAAGGTAGTGAAAAAAAAATTGCAAATTAAAAAAAAGTGCTCTACCTTTGCACCGCATTTTTAACAACCCAATCTTAATTCTACCATGAAGAAGAAAATTTTTTCTGTAGGATTGCTCCTTGCCATAGGCATAGCATCCTTGTGGGCGGTTTCGCCACTAAACTTACTACACATCAAAGACACACACTCCGTTGGTGTCAGAGCCGGTACCGGCTTGGGAGATACTTTTAACATTGGACTTTCTTACCAATACTATTTTCACCGAAGATGGTCTGTCATTGCAAACGTGGATTACGAAAAAGGATTTTTTGACAAATCCGGTTTTTGGTGCGTACACCTAATGCCGGGCGTTGAAGCCGCGTTGTGGCAACCTACTAACTGGCTCTACCTACACGCCACGGCAAAAGCCATTGCCGGTTACGACCATTGGGAAAACGCAGACATGCAACTAAGCAGCCATGGCATGGCAGTGGGAGCATGCTTAGGGGTTAATTTGGAGTTTTACGCCCTACCCCAACTCTCGTTTGCCCTTAGTGCCGAACAAAGGTGGAAATACAGCTTTTTATCGGACCAAAACATCCATTATTTTAGTCCGCTTTTTAGCGCCGGCATTAGATACAACATTCAATAACAATACTTAATTATCTTAACCTATTTTTTTATGAAAAAAACAATTACCCTACTGGTAATGCTGTGCGCATTACTGCTACCCCTGCATGCAAGGGATTATTTAACAGACCAAAACAACTACTTGCTAAACTACTTTAAGCAAAGCGGTACTCCTACCCAATTGTATTTAAGCTGTAGCCAGGATGTACTATCCAACAAAGGCAACCACGATATACAGTTTACGTTTGGTGGTAACCTATCGTGGTACAACGTAAGATACAAATTTTGGTGGTGCTGGTACGTGTTTACCTTTGGCAAATTTGATATTTCGTACAAAATATACTACAAAGAAGCAAACGATAAAACCTATACGTTGGCAACGCAAGGCATAACGCATTACGTAGATAATGATGTGAGGGCACACGAGGCGCAAGAAACAAAATATGAATATACCGTAGCCGCCATTTTAAACAAACCGTTTGAGCATACTGTACCTTGGACTTTTCCAAAAGGCTTAAAAACAGGTACTTACTACTTTAAATTAGAGCTTTCTGTAAAACCAAGCGATTTGGCACCCGGCAAAGAATACACCGTGGGGCAACACTACGAGAATGGATCTGAATCCATAGGTTGCACCTATGAAAGTGCCATGCCATACATCAGCGACGATAACGGCATTGTACACAGTGCCACTACCCAAACCAACCTGACAGGCGGTAATGCCAAAATAGACTACATAAACAGCAACAAAAGCATTATGTATAGCGACGATAGCAAAAATCCGCACAACGTAGAGGGCTATCGATTGGTGTACAACCACCCCGACGCCGAATTTACCTTGCGATTATCGTGCGCAAACACGCCGGCAGATACGCTGATAGGCAACCAAAACTACCACGGTTACACGCAATTTTTGTGTGGCATTGGCGAAAATTTCAGGTTGCCTACCGTAAGCGAATACACCAACGAGCTAAGCCAATGGTTTAATGGCGAGTTTTTGTATGCAGAAAATAACATGCGATACATGGAATACGTAAGAACGCACAATGCCACCATTGCTGCTTTTTTAAAAAAGAAATACGAAACAAAACAATACGTGGATGGTTACAGCCCATTTCAAAGCAACGACAGGTGGGGACTGCTTCGATTTAAAAACGTATTGCTGCAAACCACCGATGCCGCTTGCAAAAACTTTAACGAAAATGCCGTAAGCAAGCTAAAAGATTACGAAAAAGAAAACAACGAATGGTTTAGCAGAACCTACCACATTCGCGATTTGAATTACGTAAAATTGCCCGAAACCAACCTGACAGACCACAGTATATTTAAGGTATGGAATAAAACCTATTACACCACCAAAAATGAAAAGGACGTTACCATGGCATTGGGTTGTACCTACTATGGCCCATTAGACAACCATTTAGAAAACGTGGTAAGCAACCACGAAGATTACCCCTTGAGTTTTATCAGCGAGCAATGCACCATGTTTAAACTCATGCCTCAGGTTTATTTTGCCAAACTAAGCAAGGCCGAAAAAGAAACGCAATACGTTTGTGCAGACAGCACGTTTATTTACCTAAGTGGCAAGGAAATTACCTGCGGCAACACATCGCCCAGCTTGTACAATCCGGTTTACGTGTGGCAAATGTCCGAAAATTTATCTACCTGGCACACCATTCAAGACAGTAACCCACACGTGGTAAACAACATAGAATACACGCAAGCCAACAACAAAAACAACCAATTGGTGGTAAAATCTACCCTACTAAATGGTAACAAGCCATTGTATTTTAGACAGTTGTGCATACTAAAAACATTTGCCTCCAACCAAGAAAGCGAGTTGTACAACTATCCCATTACCATAGGCAATAAAACAAGCTATTACATCAGCGTGCCTGCTGAGCATTACACCGTACAATTGTTGCCTGCCTTGTTAGACCAACATGTTGCCTTTACGGGATATCATTGGCCAGAAAAAACGTACCTATGCCATAGCGACACCTTGCCTGCCAAAACCATTGAATTTGGTATTGTGGCAAACAACAACCTAACAGACAAAGAATTAACAGCCTATCAGCAACAAGCCGAATACAAAATATACCAAATAGAAAACAACCAAAAAAAATTGGTATCGCATTCAAACAGCTACACACTGCCCGTTTTGCAAGATAGTATTCATTTGGCTTGCGTTGTAGCAGCATGCACCGATAGCGTTACCAAATACGTTAGCTTGTATAGACTAAAAAAAGAGAACATTTCGTTTAAAAACATCACCGCCAACGTGGGCATTTCCATGCGCGATAGCTTGCAATGCAAGTTGGTTTTACAAGCACAAAATGGCGTAACTCCTATTATATCGTTTAACGAACACACAACCAACAATACCTATTGGATGCGTTGTTGCGTGGCCAAAAAACCGGTTACTTTGCTGCAATACCCTTGGGAAAACTTAGACAGAAACGGATGCGAAAACTTGTTTAAACAACATGGGTGGAATTTTTACGGCGATACAGGCTTTAGTATAGATGATGCTACCATTTCACAATTAAGGGATTACGGCATCCAACAACAAACCCACCACAATAACTTGCAGCAACAACAAGCTGTAGCCGATTCTGTGGCACAAAACAGTTGGAAAATGGTAGAAAATACCATTGTGATGGAACAAGCAAACACACAAACACACCAATACTTTATCAAAAAACAAAACCAAATGGGTTGTTGGTCTGACAGTGTTATGGTAACCATAGAATGGGTATCGCCCATTACCGGCAACCAAATTCATTTTAAAAACGTGGTTTCGGACACTGTTTCCATTGTTTCGGGCCAAGGAAATCCGTACATAGTGGGTTCTTATCCGGTTATGGGCGGATATGGTGCGGTAGATCCAAGCAAAGGCACATCGTACACCTACCAATGGATGCGTAAATCAAGCAACGGACAATGGGAACCCATTGTTATCAATTCGCGATTATACGCCCAAGTAACAGACAGTGGCACTAAAATAATCAATTCTGCCACCAAGTACGTTTCATTGCCGGCAGAAACCATCAAGGACATACAAGAAAACTGGGAAATTTGCCGTTTTGTTTACTCTAAAAAACACGGCGACGAAAACAGCCAAATAGTATCCATTTCCAACAGCCTTTGGATAATTAGTTCGCCCGTATTGGATAGCACCTATATACAGGTAAAACCTGCCACTTGTCCTACCGATAAAATAACCATTACGGTTACAGAACCGGATAATTTGATAGATAAAAACACACGCTACGCCTGGAAATTATCCACAGATTTTCCGTATAGCATTAGCAGTACCTTGTTTAGCAATACCCAAAACAAATGCGTTATAGCCGATGCCAAAAAAGATTTTAATGTATTGGTTTACAGGTATAATACCGTTACGAGTGTGGTAAGCAATACGGTAGAAATTCCCATTAGTGTTTCTACTTTTAAAGGCGGATTTGGCATTTTATACAACCACCACACCTACCAATTAGACGATAAATTGACGGTAAGCCCGGGCAGTAAAATTGAGTTGGTTAACTTATCGGTTAATGCAGAAGAAAATTTAAACGAATGGGTGTTGCAAATTCAGGACAATTTTATGGGCGATGGAAACAGTTACGATGGTACTACTTCTAACTTGGTAAATCCGTCTTGCTACCTGTACAACGTGGGACAACACAAAATAAAACTAACCACCACCTCTACCAACGGATGTAGCGAAACCACGGTGGCAGAAAACATTTTTGTGCAAGGTGTTACGCAAAGAAACATGCCTACCTCGCATTTTGGCGAAACAGAAAATGTTCCCAACCAATATGCTTTGCAACAGGTATATCCTACCCTGCTTAACACCGAAAACGGTTATACGGTACACATAGTGAGCAACAAACAAACCTATCCTGTGGCTTTGTACAACCTAATAGGTAGCCCCATTTTAAAGCAAACAAGCAGCTACAATACCTTGTTAGACTTATCGTTTATGGCACAAGGTAGCTATTTGTTGCAAGTAGATAACACCATTTACAAACTGATTAAACAATAAGATTTTATGAAAAACATTCTTTTATATAGCATTTTAGGTTGTTTTATGCTGCTTGTTTCGTGCGAAAACAGAAGCGATATTTTTAAACAAAACAACACTGCACCCATTATTTTGTTAGCCGATAACGAATTGATGGACAAAGCCAACGATACGCTAAAAGTAAGCATGCGCTACGGCGAATCTTGCACCTTGTATTACGCTTATAACGACAATTATAACGTAAAAGATTCGTTGTTGTTTGCTACCCTTATTCACGAAGGAAAATTACACAGCTTGCAAGTAAGGCGTGTGGCAAACACCAATAAAATAGTGATTGATAACTTGTTAAGTAAAACTACATTAACCGATACCATTACCAAAGCCACCATTCAGGTGGCATTGGAAGACTATTACCACGTGCAAGGCAGCGCATGGATAGAGCTAAGTGTACACGCCAACCAAAGCCCAACGCCACACATAGAAATTAGCCAATACAACAACATGGAGTACAAAATTTCTGCTTTACAAAGTACAGATGCAGAACAAGATGACATTGTTGCTTACGAATACGTGATAGGATCTTCTATGGCTAACGAATTGGTGTATAATCAGATAGGATATGAAAGTACTGCTTTTAATCCGTATATTCCCAATGCCAATGCCGGCAGAGCAGCCAAAGGTGGTACGTACATAGTGGCTACACCCATTCATACCATTCAGCATATTTTTCAGGAAAGTGGAAGCTATGGCGTAAGTGTAAGGTGTAAAGACGCCATAGGCTTGTGGAGTAAATGGAAAACGCAAATTATTGAGGTTAAATAGCTTACAAAGCGCCGGCTTCGTATAAGGCAATAACGCGTTCTATAATTTTATCTTGCTCTTTTTGTGAAATGTCGTAATCGTCTTTTAAGTCGGCGCCTAACATTTTTGCAAAAACCTGCCACCACCAAGCCACAAAACCACCTCTAAACTCTTTGATTAAATCGTACGAGTTTTTATCACATTCGCGGTCTATGAGTTTAATCATCATTTTACCTTGCGAAAGGGTAAAGGTTTTCATAATGGGTTTGTATTCGGCCAATAGCTGTTTTTCGTATTCTTTTAAGTATTTCTTTTTTATTTTAGGATCGGAAATGGTATCGCACAAGGCATCGATGCGACGGTATTCCTGACCCACAAACTTAACGTATGGATATACTTTCTTTACATCTCTAACGGTTTTCCAATAAAATTTTTCGGTCTTTTTTGACTCAAATTTTAAGGGTGGAAAAACTGGAACTTCTTGCAATTCTGACGTAGGTATTTGTTCGCCTTTATACCATTCGGTAGCTACCAAATACCCTTGCAGTTGCTCGCTGTAATAGGGAAGCGACCAACCGGACAAGCTACAAAGCAAGCAGCATACAATAAGTGTCAGTTGTTTTTTCATGTCTAACGCAAAAATAATCTTTTTTTAGCAGCACGTAAACAATGCGTTTTAAATTTTTAGCAATCGTTATTATTATTTGTGTACAAACAAAGGCTATGCAATATGGATACCATTTTTGCCCTGTTTCTGTGGCTATGGGCAATGCAAGTTGCTGTATTACATCGCCTTATATGGCAAACAACATAGCACAAATGGGGTGCGATACCTTGCCTAATGTGCATGCTTTTTACCTAAATAAAACTGCTATACCTACTATTGGACTGTATAATGTGGCATTGGTTTATCCGTTTAAACCCATACATACCGGAGTAAGGCTTAATTTTCATGGGTTTGATGGGTACAACGAACTAAGCGTACAACTTAGTTTTGCCAAATTTTTTAAGCCATACATAAGCATTGGCTTGCAAGCGGAGTACAACGCCCTGTATGTTTCGCCAAAAAAGGGATACTTGCATACAGGCAGTGTAAACATAGGGTTTATGGCATTTCCAACCAAACAACTGCGGGTAGGGTTTACGGTTCACAATGTGTCGTTTTCTTCTTTTTTGTCCGAAACAAACCGCCTGTATTTACCGGTTACTTTTAGGGTAGGATTGGGATACACATTGGCCAAAAAAGTACTGCTAACAGCACAGATTGAAAAGGCATTAAAACAACCTTTTGCTTA
>JAFOWX010000094.1 GCA_017391905.1 Paludibacteraceae bacterium
GGATTTTCTTTACGCCCTCAAAAAAGCAAAATCTATTCCGCTCCTCGCAGACGGTATTCTATTGCAATCGCCTCGCCACCTCATCGATTATTCGGGCTTCGCCCTCATGCAGTTTGGCTTCGCTTTAGCATAATCAAATAAATTTGCTTCTGCATTCACCTTGCACAAACTTTTAATAATAAAAAAAACTCCTTTCTCCTTTATTAAAGCTTTGCTTAATGAAATTTGGCTGCGGCTCAGTATAAAAAAATTTTTTTCTACATTCGCCTTGCATAAATTTTATTCGCTTCGCTCATGAAGTTGCTCACGTTCGGCAAAACCAAGTAAACTTGTTTTTGCTCTCACTTAATCGCAACTTTCTCCTTTCTCCTTTATCAATTATCAATTATTATTTGTATATTTGTGGCTCGTATTCAAAAATTTAAGTACACTGTTAAAAACCTAATAGTATGACACAAAAGAAACTTAATTTTTTGGCCGACTTTCCTGCTATTTCTACGCAAGAATGGATGGACAAAATTACTGCCGACCTTAAAGGCGCAGACTTTTCCAAAAAGTTGGTTTGGAGAACCCCAGAAGGCTTTAATGTAATGCCTTTTTACCGTCAAGAAGACTTGGCATCGTTGCAAACCACTCAATCGGCACCTGGCGAATTTCCCTTTGTTCGTGGTACCAAAGAAAACAACCAATGGTTGGTTCGTCAAGAAATCAATGCCAAAGCATGTGCAAAAAGCGCTAACGCAAAAGCGTTGGACGTGCTAAACAAAGGCATCGATTCACTTTGCTTCCAATTGGGCAAAGAGGTAACTGCCGAAACCATTGAAACACTTTTGGCAGGTATCAAAGCCGATGCAATTGAACTTAACTTTAAAGTTTGTGTTCGCAAAGCACCAGAATTGGCAGCCTTGTTAATTGCTTACTTTAAAAAAGAAAACTACAACTTGGCAGAATTGAAAGGTTCTATTTGCTGCGACCCAATCAACGCTATGCTAACCAAAGGCAAAGCTTTGAGCGCAGAAGAAGTAACCGAAATTGCTAAAAATGCTGTAGAAGCTGCTGTAGAACTTCCTAAATACCGCATGATTGGTGTAAACGCTGTTAGCTTAAACAACGCCGGTGTTTACTGCTCGCAAGAATTAGGCTATGCCTTGGCTTGGGGTAACCAATACTTGGAAATGCTTACCGAAGCTGGCATGGACGTAGATGCTGCTGCTAAATCTATCAAATTTGCGTTTGGTATTGGCGGTAACTACTTTATGGAAATTGCCAAATTCCGTGCTGCTCGTTTGTTGTGGGCTAAAATTGTAGAAGCGTACGCTCCTAAATGCTTGTGCGCTGCTAAAATGAAAGCACACGCTGTAACCAGCACTTACAACAAAACCGTATTTGACGCACACGTAAATATGTTGCGTACCCAAACCGAAGCCATGAGTGCTGCTTTGGGTGGTGTTGATTCTATTACCGTATTGCCTTTTGATGTTACTTATCAAGAGTCTGACGAGTTCTCAGAACGCATTGCACGCAACCAACAATTGTTGCTAAAAGAAGAATCTAACTTTGACAAAGTAATTGACCCTGCTGCTGGTTCATACTACATTGAAAACCTAACCGCTATGGTTGCAGAACAAGCATGGAATTTGTTCTTGCAAATCCAAAACGAAGGTGGTTTCTTTGCTGCAGTTAGCGCCGGTTCTATCCAAAAAGCCGTTGCAGAAAACGCTGCTAAACGTGCTAAAGACGTGGCTTCTCGCAAAGAAATTTTGTTGGGTACCAACCAATTCCCCAACTTCAACGAAATGGCTGCACAAAAAATTACCAAAGAAGCATGTGCTTGCAAATGTGCTTGCGCTGCCGAAACCGGTTTGGACAAATTGCCTAACGGCCGTGCTGCCGAACAATTTGAAACCTTGCGTTTGGCTACCGAAGCTGCTGCTAAACGTCCAAAAGCATTTATGCTTACCATTGGTAACTTGGCTATGCGTTTGGCTCGTTCGCAATTCTCTTGCAACTTCTTTGCTTGCGCTGGTTACGAAGTAATTGACAACCTTGGCTTTGCTACCGTAGAAGAAGGTGTTGCTGCTGCTCAAGCTGCAGGTGCTGATATCATTGTTCTTTGCTCGAGCGATGACGAATACGCAGAATTGGCTATTCCTGCATTTAAAGCAGTTGACGGCAAACAAATCTTTGTGGTAGCAGGTGCTCCTGCTTGCATGGAAGAGTTGCAAGCTGCAGGTATTCAAAACTTCATTCACGTACGTGTAAACGTGCTTGAAACCTTGAAAGCATTTAACCAACAATTAGGTATCAATATATAATAAGGTGTAGCACTTTAAAATGACAATTGTATGAAACCAAATTTTAATACCATAGACATTAAAAACGTTGCTGCATCACAATATGCTGGTAACAACGAAAGCAACTGGACTACATCGGAACAAATCCCTGTAAAACCAGTTTATACCCAAGATGATATCAAAGATTTTGATTTCTTGAACTACGCTGCAGGTCTTCCTCCTTTCTTGCGTGGACCTTACAGCGGTATGTACCCTATGCGTCCTTGGACCATTCGTCAATACGCAGGTTTCTCTACTGCCGAAGAATCAAATGCATTTTACCGTCGTAACTTGGCTTCTGGCCAAAAAGGTCTTTCGGTAGCATTCGACTTGGCTACACACCGTGGCTACGACGCCGATCACGAACGTGTGGTAGGTGACGTAGGTAAAGCAGGTGTATCTATCTGCTCGGTAGAAGACATGAAAGTATTGTTTGACGGTATTCCATTGAACAAAATGTCTGTTTCTATGACCATGAACGGTGCTGTGCTTCCTATCTTGGCGTTCTACATTAACGCAGGTTTGGAACAAGGTGCTAAATTGGAAGAAATGGCAGGTACCATTCAAAACGATATCTTGAAAGAATTTATGGTGCGTAATACTTACATTTATCCTCCTAAATTCTCAATGAAGATTATCGCTGATATCTTTGAATATACCTCTAAAAATATGCCTAAATTTAACTCGATTTCTATTTCGGGTTATCACATGCAAGAAGCGGGTGCTACTGCCGACATCGAGTTGGCTTACACCTTGGCAGACGGTTTGGAATACTTGCGTGCTGGTGTAAATGCTGGTATGGATATTGACGCATTTGCTCCACGTTTGTCGTTCTTCTGGGCTATTGGTACCAATCACTTTATGGAAATTGCCAAAATGCGTGCTGCTCGTATGTTGTGGGCTCGCATTGTAAAACAATTTAATCCTAAAAACCCCAAATCGTTGGCATTGCGTACACACAGCCAAACTTCTGGTTGGTCGCTTACCGAACAAGATCCATTCAACAACGTTGGTCGTACTTGTATCGAAGCGATGGGCGCCGCTTTGGGTCACACCCAATCGTTGCACACCAACGCATTGGACGAAGCTATTGCGCTTCCTACCGACTTCTCGGCTCGTATTGCTCGTAATACCCAAATTTATATTCAAGAAGAAACCAAAATCTGCAAAGAAATTGACCCATGGGCTGGTTCTTACTACATTGAATCATTAACCAATGAGTTGGCAGAAAAAGCTTGGGCTCACATTGAAGAAATTGAAAAATTGGGTGGTATGGCTGCTGCTATCGAAACAGGTCTTCCTAAAATGCGTATCGAAGAAGCGGCTGCACGTACTCAATCTCGTATCGACTCGGGTGCTCAAACCATTGTAGGTGTAAACAAATACCGTTTGGATCACGAAGATCCTATCGATATCTTGGAAGTAGATAATACCGCTGTTCGTAAACAACAAATTGAACGCTTGCAAGCATTGCGTGCTAACCGTAACGAAGCCGAAGTGAAAAAAGCGTTGGAAGCACTTACCGAATGTGTAAAAACCGGCAAAGGCAACTTGTTGGAATTGGCAGTAGAAGCTGCTCGTGTTCGTGCTTCGTTGGGCGAAATCTCTGACGCTTGCGAAGTTGTAGTAGGACGTTATAAAGCAACCATTAGAACCATTTCAGGCGTGTATAGTTCAGAAACCAAAAACAGCGACGAGTTCAAAAAAGCACTTGAACTTACCAGCGAATTTGCTAAAAAAGAAGGTCGTCAACCTCGTATCATGATTGCGAAAATGGGTCAAGACGGTCACGACCGTGGTGCTAAAGTTGTAGCAACCGGTTATGCCGACTGTGGCTTTGACGTAGATATGGGTCCTTTGTTCCAAACTCCTGCCGAAGCTGCTAAACAAGCAGTAGAAAATGACGTTCACGTTCTTGGTGTTTCGTCGTTGGCTGCAGGTCATAAAACATTGGTTCCTCAAGTAATGGAAGAATTGAAAAAATTGGGTCGCGAAGACATCATCGTTATTGCAGGTGGTGTAATCCCTGCACAAGACTATGAATTCTTGTACAACGCAGGTGTTGCCGCTATCTTTGGCCCTGGTTCTTCGGTTATGAAATCGGCCATCGAAATCATGAACATCCTATTGGAAGATTAAGACTATGGTCTAAAGTCGAAGGTCTAAAGTCGAAGGTCTAAAGTCTCAAGTCTTTAGTTATTCTTCGAAAATCTTTAAAGGCGGTCTCTTTTGGGACCGCTTTTTTTATTTAAAGTCAAAGGTCTAAGGTCGAAAGTCAAAAGTCACCGATCAGTCAAAAAAACTCCTTTCTCCTTTATTCCCTGACGGTCATCAATACGTCTCAACTCTCCTTTAATAACCGATTAGCCGATTAGTCGATTCACCGATTAGTCAATAAAAACACCTCACCGCCTCACCGCCTCACCATCCATTCGCGCAGCGATTTTATTACAGAGACGTTACAAAACGCCCCCATGGAAACTTTTTGTGTAAAATAGTTTCTTTGTAAATAACAGACAATCAGTATTGTAGGTGTATATTAAAAATCTTTAAGTAAATATTTAACATTTGGTTAATTGGATATAAAATCAATTGTTCTATTTTTGCATTCGTTATGGTGCCCAAAATGGACTCTTGCCTTTTCTATTGTCGATTCA
>JAFOWX010000095.1 GCA_017391905.1 Paludibacteraceae bacterium
AGCCTATGTATAAGCACGAAAAGCTGGTGCAATACGATTTATTTGGTCAACCCATCGAAAATGAGCCAAATTTGCCAATCTCAGAGACTTTACCGCCTGTATCTACCCCTATTTTAGAACCAAAACATACTGTAAACCAACCAATTGTACACGATGTAGTGGTAAAAGAAGTAGTGAAAGAAATTCCGGCCAAAAAAATTCAACGCATTGTAGTTTACTATACAGACAACACATTCGAGGAGTTCTCTACTAAATGATGTCGCTTGTCGCTCGTCGCAAGTGAATCGGTCACTGAGCCTGTCGAAGTGCCCGATTCACCGATTCATCGATTGCATCTCATACCCACTGTTCGTCGCTGATTTTGCTTTTTTCGGTCTAAAAATCCTAACTCGTCCTACGGACTCAAACAAACGGATTTTTTAACGCCCTCAAAAAACAAAATCTATTCCGCGCCTCACCGCATCACCGTATCACCGCATAACCGCCTCACCAAAGCGAAGCGATAATAAACCAACGAATATACGTATTTAGCAAATTTTTACTAATTTTGTAGCGAAAAATAAATATTCGCTAATAAAGATGGCTAAAAAAGTTCAACTGGATGGCAAAGTTGTTGCTAATGAATGGGTTACATCTTCCTATTTTAAGATGACTCTTTCTTTTGATACGTTGCCAAACATTTTACCCGGTCAATTTGCCGAATTACGCATAGACCAAACCCCTTCTGTATTTTTGCGTCGTCCCATATCCATTCACGACGTGCGTCCTCAAACCAATCAAATAGATTTGCTTATTCAAAAGGTTGGCGATGGCACCCAGTGGCTGTCTAAACGCCAAGTAGGCGACCTTGTAAACCTTGTTTTTCCATTAGGCAACGGATTTACTACCGCTGATATGAACCAACAAACGGTTTTGTTAGTGGGTGGAGGCGTTGGCATTGCACCTCTTTTGCATTTAGGTCGCTTTTTAGCGCAAAACGGCAGTAAGGTACAGTTCTTATTAGGCTTTAGAAAAAAAGCCGATATTTTGCCTCTAAATACCTACCAAGCCGTAGGCGATGTGCTTATTACCACCGAAGATGGTAGCCAAGGCGAAAAAGGATTTGTAACCAACCATAGTGTATGGAACAATGCGCAATTTGCTCGTATCTATTCGTGCGGTCCTACACCCATGATGAAAGCCGTTGTACAAGCAGCGCGTCAAAAAAACATTGATTGCGAGGTTTCGCTCGAAAATAAAATGGCATGCGGAGTAGGTGCGTGCTTATGTTGTGTAACCCAAACTCACCAAGGTCACAAATGTGTTTGTACCGATGGTCCTGTTTTTAATAGCAACGAATTACCATGGTAGATTTAAGTGTAAAAATTGGCGGTTTGTCATTGCGTAATCCCGTTATGACCGCTTCTGGAACTTTTGGTTACGGAACCGAGTTTGAAGATTTTGTAAATTTCTCGCGAATGGGTGGTATAATTGTAAAAGGAACTACTATTCGCCATAGGGAAGGAAACGCATATCCACGCCTTGCAGAAGTAAATGGCGGTATGTTAAACGCTGTGGGTCTGCAAAATAAGGGTGTTGACTACTTTATAGAGCACATCTATCCAACCGTAAAAAACTACGATACAAATGTAATAGTCAATGTATCGGGTGCAACCTTGGAAGATTACGTTGCATGTACCGAGAAAATCAACGATTTGGACGGTATTCCTGCCATTGAATTGAACATTTCTTGCCCTAACGTAAAACAAGGTGGTATGGCTTTTGGTACTTCTTGTGCGGCTGCTGCAGAGGTGGTGCGTGCAGTGCGTAAAGCCTACGATAAAACGCTTATAGTAAAACTTTCGCCCAATGTAACTGATATAGCGGAGATTGCAAAAGCGGTAGAAGCTGAGGGGGCAGATGCAGTTTCGCTTATCAATACCATTATGGGTATGGCAATCAATGCCGAAACGCGTAAGCCGGTATTATCAACTGTTACAGGTGGATTGTCTGGTCCATGTGTAAAACCCATTGCTTTACGCATGGTTTGGCAGGTTGCTAAAGTTGTAAACATACCAATTGTAGGATTGGGCGGTATAATGAATGCGAATGATGCAATAGAGTTTTTCTTGGCAGGGGCTTCGGCAATAGAAATTGGCACGGCAAACTTTATTGATCCATCGGTTACCATGAAAGTGGTTGATGGCATTGAAGATTACATGAAGAGACACAAATTAGAATCACTAAACCAAATTATAGGACAATTAGAATTATGAAAAAACTTTTATTGATGACTGCAGCCCTATTGATGGCTGTGTGCGCAATGGCGCAAGAAGAAGCAGCACCTTCTAAATGGAAAAAAGGTGTTGATATTTCTGTACAAGCAACACAAAACTATGCTACTGATAACTGGCATAATGGTGGCACCAACAACCTATCTGTACTTGGCGGATTGCAAGGTTGGTGGAACTATGCTGGCGAAAAAGGTTTCTCATGGGATAACAAAGTAGAACTAAAATACGGTGTTACCACTACCTTTACCCAAGACGCTGCTGGCCGTTCTTTCCACTTAACCGACGATAAAACGTACTACGAAACCAAATTGGGATACGCCATTGGTAAAGGTTGGAACGTAGCATGGAGTGGCGATGTATCAACTACTTTGTTTGACAACTACAAAATTGATACCAACGATTTAATCAGTGCATTTGCGGCTCCTGTTTATTTCAATACAGCTATTGGTTTTGATTACAAATACACCAACGAAGAAAAGAAAATTGATTTCTCGCTTATGATTGCACCTTACGCGTTTAAATTGATTTACGTAAATGACGTAAGAGGTGATTATGCCATTAGCAAACACGTAGGTATCTACGACGAAGCTTTAGGTATTACTCAACTTAAAACTTACGCTTTGGGTTCTAGTTTTAAAGCCAACTACCGTCAAGTATTTAACGAAAACATTACCTTGTCAAGCGTATTGGCTTTCTATACCGACTACAAAGGCATAGAAGTTGATTGGGAAATTGTTGGCGACTTTAAACTATACAAATGGCTTACCGCTCGCGTTTCGTTGAATCCACGTTACGATTCTACCGTTGGCAAAGGCTGGGAAGAAAAAATCCAATTTAAAGAGTTTGTGAGTCTTGGGTTAGCATACAGATTTGAGAAATAAACCTAAATGCTACGAGCTGTTTTAAAGGGTGATTTAAAATAAATCTAAATAATACAAAATAGAGATCAACTTCGGTTGGTCTCTTTTTTATGTGTTAACCGATGTATTAAAGGGTAAACTATGCAATTTTTTCTTATCTTTGTTCACTAAATTTTTAAAGAATGAAGAAACATACTCTTAAAGATTGGTTTTTAGCAACCAGACCTTGGTCGTTCCCGGCTTCGGCCATGCCAATTGTTGTTACCATTGCTTATTTATTTTCTAAAGACGCAGATATTAACTGGCTAATGGCAGTGTTGGCTTTAGTAGGTGTGGTGTTATTTCACACCTCAGGCAATTTATGGAGCGACTATTTTGATTTTAAAAAGAAAGTGGATGATGTAAACACATTTGGTGCTACATCGCTTACCACCGGTCAGTTTCAACCACACGAGATACGTAATTTTGCTTTGGGCGTGTTGGTGGTATCGGTTTTGATAGGATTGACCATTTTGTATTTTACAGGCCTTACGGTGTTATGGATAGGCCTTGCAGGGGCACTATTGATGCTTTTGTATCCACAAATGAAATACAACGCTTTAGGCGATTTGGCTATTATTATGACGTTTGCCTTTTTGCCAACCATTGGAACTTCGTTTGTAACTACTGGCGCTATTGATTGGAGTGTGCTTTATGTGGCGCTTCCAATAGGGCTTGTTACAGACGCTATTCTACACTCAAACAACACCCGCGATATGATTACTGACAAACAAGCCGGTATTATCACCATGGCGATGTGTATGGGCAAGAAAAGCGCAGCGTGGCTTTATGGTTTTGAGGTAACTTATCCTGCCATTTGGGTAGGAGCTATGGTTGTGGGTGGTATCTTTTCATGGCCAACACTTTTAGTGGTTCTTACCATACCCATGTCTTCCAAATGCGCTAAAACCATGTTGGAGGGCTACAACGATACAAATACTATCGCAGCTCTTGATATGCGCACCGCGCAGCTACAAACAGCATTTTCGTTGCTTTTATCTGTGGGCTTTGTGGTTTCTAAATTCATTGCATAATGAATTTGTCTGCATCTAATACAAAACCTATAATTGGCATCCTCATAGCCACCGTGCTATGGGGTGTTATGTTTTCGCCTTGTACTGCGCCACACGTAAACTTTTGGATTACTATGACCATATCTGGCATAATCCTTACTTCATATTCGCTGTGGGCAGACAAAACGTGTCTAAAACCTATTCGTTTGGGTTTGGTGGATGTATTATTGGGCATTGGCATTGCCGTGGCGCTATGGGGCGTATTTTGGATAGGCGATAAACTCTCGTCTTTGATGTTCGATTTTGCTCGCCCACAAGTAAACCTCATTTACGGCATGAAAGATGGCGAAAATCCTTGGATTTTATCATTGCTACTGTTGTTTATTATAGGCCCTGCCGAAGAGATTTTTTGGCGCGGATACCTGCAAAATAACCTGTCTAAGCGTTTTAATCCCAATATGGGCTTTATTTTAACCACATTGGCATATAGTTTGGTGCATATTTTTAAGTTTAACTTTATGCTTATCATGGCAGCGGCTGTAGCAGGTTTTATTTGGGGGTTATTGTATAGATTTTTCCCCAATCGTTTGGGTGCCATTGTGCTATCTCATGCACTTTGGGACTGCGCTGTATTTATCTGGTTTCCGATATAATGAATGTCGCTTTGCTCTGGTGATGCGGTTATTCGGTGATGCGGTGAGTCGATTCCATTCGGTCCCTGAGCTTGTCGAAGTGCCCAAATAATCGGTGAGGCGGTACCATTCGGTCCCTGGGCTGGTTGCTGAGCCTGTCAATGTGTTGATGACCGATAGGGAAAAAGTGCCCGAATACAAGTGACAAGAGACAAACGACAAACGTTGAGTGACAAAAAATAATAGATTATGAACAAACAGCGTAAACAAATCATTGCAAATAACGAGGTTTCAGACCTTTATAGCTTTAATTTGGGTGGTTATAACCAAAAAGTATTGGTAGAGGGCAAGTCTAAAACATTGCCTGTGGTAATCTGTTTGCATGGCGGACCTGGCACACCTATTCCTTTTTCAGTAGGTTGCAGGGGATTGTTCCCAGAGTTTACAGACCAATTTATCATGGTATATTGGGACCAATTGGGTTGTGGAGCAAATAATCACAAAATAGACGATAGTTTTACTGTTGATATGTTTGTGGCTATGACCAAGGATTTAATTGCAGAAATAAAACGATTGTTTCCTGAAAACGACCTTTATATGTTTGCAACTTCGTGGGGTAGTGTGTTGAGTGTTAAGGTTTTGCAAGAAATGCCAAACGTTATAAAAGGGGTAGTGGTGTATGGACAATTGGTAAAAGATTTATTCTACAACCAAGAGGTGTATGATGCGTTAAGCCAAACAAAACTGTCTGCGAAAAAGCTTGAAGCTATTAAAAATGCTAATATCGACAACATTACTACCAAAGATTTGATGATGGTTTCTGGTGCCATACGAAAATACACCAATGGTTACGAACATAAAAAAGCCGATAAGCCGCAGATGGGCAAGATTGTTGTAGGTCTGTTGACTAGTCCCGATTATCGTAAAAAAGATTTTATAGCAGTAATGGTCAATGGGTATTTGAAAAATGTTTCGCTGTGGAAAGAACTCCTTCACATGGATTTGACTGATGCATTGTCTTCAATCACAGTGCCTTATGCCATTATTCAAGGTGACACAGACATTGTAGCTTCTACCCAAAACGTTCTAGAAGCAACAAAAGGCAACAACGCTATCACTTGTCAAGTAATCTCAAACGCTGGCCATTATCCATCCAAACCCGCCATGGATGCCGTAGTAGCAGCCTTGCAAAATATGGTGAAGCGGTGAGATAGATTTTGACTAATCAATGGAATTTATTTTGGTAAAATAAAAAATATTTGTACCTTTGCACCACTAGAATCCGCCACGCGAGCTGTAAAGCAGCGTACCAGGGCGGAACTTTTATTTTAAACCCATCATGAAATATTCTAATCTACCTCTTGATATCATAGATATCATTAAACAAATGAAAAGTAGAGGTCTTTCTATTACGGATGAAAACAAAGCGACTACTTTTCTTGAAAATGTAAGTTATTTTCGTTTTGCAGCATATCTTCGACCTATGGAGATAGATGCTTCTCATAACTACAAACCTGGTTCTACTTTTGAGAATGCTGTTTTTTTATATGATTTTGATGTTCATTTGAGACATCTTGTATTTGGTGCGATTCAACAAATAGAGATCTCGCTAAGAGCAAAAATGATAAATCAGATTTCATTGCAATATGGAGCAATGTGGTTTATTAATTCGACCCTTGCCAATGATAAACATAAATTCTCAGACAATTTATCTACATTAGAACGAGAACTTAATCGTTCAAAAGAAGAATTTATCAAGGAGCATATTAATAAATATGGTAATGGAGAATATCCACCCGTATGGAAATTACTAGAATTAGCATCATTTGGTTGTTTAACAAAATTGTACTTTAATTTTACTGATAATAAAATCAAAAAGAGTATTGCTAGGTCATATGGGGTCCCACAACATGAAATTCTTGAAAGTTGGATGAAATCAATGAATGTGCTTAGAAATGCTTGTGCACATCATAGTCGTGTATGGAATCGAGTTATGGCTGTTATGCCACAACTACCAAACCATTTAAGTTCAGATTGGATAACCATAAAACCATCTGCCAATAAACTATATGCTATTTTATGCTGCTTGCAGTATTGGTTAAATGCAATAGATTCCACAAATTCATTTAAAAATGAATTGCATAAGTTATTAGTGCAATATCCAAATATTGATACGTCTGCTATGGGGTTTCCTTCTGGATGGCAGAATGAACCTTTGTGGAAGGAATAGTGTATCACCCTTTATTTTCTGAATTGTAGGGACGCTTGACTCAAGTGTCCATGATGAAATTACCCGCGTAGCGGGTTGTACTTCAATAATAGGCAGGTCTTGCGTAAAGCAAGGCCTGTGTTGTATAAACCATACCACACAACCAACCCTCACCACACCAGCACCCCGTAGCGGGGTGCAACTTAATAAATTCAATCAAATATATTCTGAATTATATAATTAAATTGAAAATTATTCCTACATTTGTATTGTGCTTCGGCACGATAAAATAACATTTTTTGCTCAATCGCTCTCGAATCACCACCTCGACATAGAACGAGCAAAAGAATACACTATTGAGTTTGTACCACATATGGTGCAGACTTAGTCATTGTGTATTCGGCTTGTGGTGAGCCTGAGAGCGTATGGCGAAAGTCTGCGCTTTTTTTGTGCAGTTTTTTCGCCCTCAACCTCGGCAATATTGCACAAAATATTTAAAATCAATGTATTATGAAAAAGAATGTATGGTTGACCATGTTATTATTCGGAATTATTTGTTGTTTATGTTCATGTAAAGGAGAACCAGAACAAGAACCTACATCACCATCAAAAAACGATTCTGGTACCCAAATCACCCCGCCAACAAATAATGATTCCGGCACCCAAACCACCCCTGAAAAACCACTTGAACATAAAAACGTAAAATTATTTTTCAAAGACTCAGACCTAAGCGCAATTTCCCCAGATACAATAAAAAAATACGACGCAATGTCACATATCGACACAATATTTTTGGTTCCTGGCAGTTCTTTCTATGATAAATACACCCCTGAATACCCAACACTTGTCAGGAAAATATTACAAGACCGCATGTCATATTCAAACAAAACACATGGCAAGGGCGATATGAAATTCTGTCGTGGCCAAGCTGCAGCATTACCAGCGGATAGTTTATGGTACATTGCCAACGGTTGGACCATAAATCAAACAAAGTACTTGGAACGTTAATTTGCCATGTTTTTACATCTTCTTCCCACTGCAGTTAATGCGCTGTTAGAGAAAAAGGAAGATTAGAACTCTAATTATAAATAGTATAAATCAATTCTCCCGCACCCTTAACCAGTGCGGGATTTTTTTTGTAAAATCATTGCAGGTAATTAAATTATTACCTATATTTGCAGAAACAATTAAAATTACGAAGAAATGCCAACCATCTTTATTCTATTCGGTTTTAGATTTTTATTTTATTATGAAATCTAAGAAAAACATAAAGTATAAATCTTACAATTTAAGATCTAATATTTCCAATATAATATAAGAAGTAACTCATTCCATCACTGTTTATACCAAAAGTTATTTCATACAAAAAATTGGAAGAACACTAAAATCGAGCTTGATATAAATATTAGTTAACAGCTAATTCATTGAAGTATCTCAATTTTTCACTTTCCAATTTTTTAATTTTCAATCAGCTTACAGTATATAATGCACTGCATTTATATTACTATTATAACTAAAATTTTGCAAAAGTAAACTTAATTATGAATTTTTTGCTGCTTTTTCTGTTAAATTATTAAATACACGTTTAAGAATAAGATAACCGATTAAATCGAATTCAGCATCTTCATCTTCATTAATTTGTTGATTTGCAATACGTGAA
>JAFOWX010000096.1 GCA_017391905.1 Paludibacteraceae bacterium
ATATGGTTTGTAAAGTAGAAAACATAGACCAATTTAACCGCTATTTTAATCAGCCTAGTTATCATCCTTTGGTAAGTGTTGCTAATTTGGCCGATGCCAACCTTTCGTTGTTTAACCCTACCGATTTTGGCATGTACTGCGTGGTGCTAATGGATGCCGATTTTGGCGAACTTACCCTGCGAGGTACGCCCATGCAATACAAGGCGGGAACGGTATTTACCATGAAACCGGGTCAAGTAGTAAGTATGCAATTAAATGCCCAAGTGCGCCCAAAGGGGTGGATGTTGGCCTTTAGGCCCGAGTTAACGGTTAATACAGGCTTGGGTCGCGACTTTTATATGTTCAACTTTTTTGATTACGAAGTACGCGATGCATTAGCACTTTCTGAAGACGAACGTCACATCATGCTAAACTGCTTTAATACCATTTTGTCAGAACTGCGCGCACCCGATGATGAGTTTACCGGGCACATGGTGCGTCTGGGTATAGGGCAATTGCTTAGTTACTGCCGAAGGTTTTACGACAGGCAATTTGATACCCGTAAAACACGAGCCTCAGAATTGATTCAGCAGTTTGAAACCATATTGGATGGCTATTTGGCAGAGGGCAGCGAACTACCCCGTCGTTTAGGCCCTCCACAGGTGGCTTGGTGTAGCAGTCAGTTTCATTTATCGGCCAACTATTTTGGCGATGTGGTAAAACACGAACTAGGCATTACTGCCAAAGAATTTATTCGAAACAAGATCATAAAAAAAGCAATTGTTTTGTTGGTAGATGTAGGGTTGCCTGTAAACGAGGTAGCGTCGCAGCTAGGGTTTAATTACTCCAATCATTTTACTCGATTTTTTCGTCAGGCAACCGGTAAGTCGCCGTCCGATTACAAAAAATCAGTACAAGGATAATTATAAACTAGTAAGTTAACAGTGAGAAAGAATATGTTATCGCCCATAACGATGAGCGAAGAACGCTTGCTGTATCTAGAGCAACGCGTTACTACTCAAATGGATAGGTTCGAAGGGTTGTTACAGCGGATGGAGTGCATAAGCAAAACCATGCAGGTTGGTCAGTGTGAGTTCCTAACAACCGCTAATAGCGAGGTAAATTTCTTTGACTTTATGCGCCGCGTAATTGACGAACTAAAAAGGAGTTGTCGTATGGGAACTGCCGAATCGTACCAATCGGCTATGGCTAGTTTTAAGCAGTTTATAGGCCTGCCCGATATTGCCATCGACCATATAGACGATGTAATGATTAAACAATACGAACAATACTTGTTTAGGCGTGGCGTGGCAAAAAATACTAGCTCGTTTTACATGCGTATTTTGCGGGCGGTGTACAACAGGGCCATCGAAAAAAAATTGATAACCTCATCTAATCCCTTTAAGCACGTTTATACAGGTGTGGAGCGTACCGTTAAGCGGGCAATCGACCTAGAAACAATTAAGCGCATTAAACAATTGGATTTAAGCGATAACTACTTGTGTGAATTGGCTAGAGATATGTTCTTGTTAAGTTTTTACTTACGTGGAATGTCGTATGTAGATATGGTGCATCTTAAAAAGACTAATTTGTCTAAGGGATATTTATCGTATAGGCGGCGTAAAACAGGGCAAGAGATGCATATAAAATGGGAAAAACCCATGCAAGAATTGGTAAAAAAATACAAGCATCAATGTTGTAGAGGGTACCTTTTGCCCTTAATGCGGCAGCCTAACCCGTCTAGAAGTAGGTACAAGTACGGATTAACGCGCATCAACCGCCAATTGCATTACGTGGCTCAAATGGTAGGCATGACATCGCCCCTAACCCTTTATGTGGCGCGGCATTCGTGGGCTAGCATTGCTAAGCAAAAGCAAATACCCTTGTCGGTTATTAGCGAGGGCATGGGGCACGATAACGAGACCACCACTCGTATCTATTTAAAAACCCTAGACAAATCGGTGGTAGATAATGCTAACAACCAAATATTAAAAGAATTGTGCTAAAATTGTTGTATCTTTGCACCTTCTAAATAAAACATAGAATTTAGATAATGATGGGATTTTACCTTTTTTTATCGGTTATAGCAGGTGCTTTAGTGGGTGCTTTGCTGGTGTATGTGGTATTGCGTGGCAAGCAGTTTGCCTTGCAAACAACCGTTGAGGTGGCTAAGAAAGAGGCGCACTATGCCCAAATACGCTTGCAAGAAGAACGTGCTTTGGCGCAAAAACAATTGCAAGAAGAACGCGCCCATGCCGATAAATTGCGCCGTGAGGCCGACGAAAGGTGGAACCAAAAACTAGAAGGGTTAAAAAACGAAATTAGTCGCATTACCATCGAGCAATTGGGTAAGAAGCAATTGTCGTTGCAAGAACAGAACCGCGACCAAATGTCGGAACTGGTAAAACCGCTAAAGGAAAAATTTGAGGCTTTCGAAAAATCGGTAAACGATAGTAAAACCCAAAATGCGGTTCAAAAAGAAGAATTGAAAAGGAGTTTTGAAGGCATGCTCAAACTGTTTGAACAACAACAAAACCAAGCAGTTAGTAGCCTTAAAGAGCAAACCGAAAAAATAGGAAACGATGCTGCCAATCTTACTAATGCCCTTAAAGGCGATAGCAAAATGCAAGGCGATTGGGGCGAAATGATTCTAGAATCCATTTTAGAAAACAGTGGCTTAGTAAAAGGCCAAAACTATTTTGTACAAGAAAATGTAAAGGACCAGGAAGGCAAAAATTTCCGTCCCGATGTGGTGGTAAAATTTCCAGAGGGTAGGTCTGTGGTAATCGATTCAAAGGTATCGTTAACGGCTTATGCCGATGCCATGGCTGCCGAATCGCAACAGGTTTGTGAGCAACGCATGGCAGCGCATGTGCAAAGTGTGGTAAAACACATAGACGAACTAGCGGCCAAAAAGTACGACGAATTGGTGGCAGATGCCATTGGCTATGTGTTGTTGTTTATTCCC
>JAFOWX010000097.1 GCA_017391905.1 Paludibacteraceae bacterium
GATACACCAAACGTGGAAATGCTCAAGAAGGAAAAATATTTACTGAAACTCCTTCTAAAACAACAACTTATGTTGTTAAAGCTCTTAATGGTAAATGTACATCAAATTATTCTAACGATGTTACTTTAACCGTTTACACACAGCCTACTATCACACAGACAAAGAATACAATCTGTAAAGGCGAAGTGATTAACCTTAATGATTGCGTTAGTAAGGTTCCAGATAATGCAACGTTAACATGGTACAGCGACGATGCACATGGCACACAATTATCTGATAATGCGCTAAATGTTTCGCCTGAAACAGAAACAACCTACTACTATCAAGCATCCATTGGCGGTGCATGCACTGTAGATGGTTCTATTACATTAACTGTTAATGATTTACCTGAAAATGTTGATTTTGGAACTAACAATACCGCATCTGTTTGCCAAAACGCATCTGTTAATTTAACCACCCTTTCTGCATGGACTAAAGACGGACAAACCATACAATGGTACAGCAAAGATGGTGATAATTACACCTCCATAGATGCCAATCAAACCATTACAGCGGATTGTACGTTCTATGCCAAAGCAATCTTTAGCAACACGGGTTGCGAATCAGAAGGTTATAGTTCATTTGAAATTACAACACTTCCATCGCCAGACGCACCTACATTACAACCTATTACAGTTTGTCCTCAAGTAGGATTTGATTTAACCGAAAAATCGGGTTGGACAGCCCCAGACGATGGTAGCTTGAATATTTCTTGGTACGAAAAATCGGGCGAAGAATACGTTGATGTAAATAGCGCAAAACTATTAAACCAAGGTATTACGCAAGCAACAACCTATTACGCTCGCGTACAAAACAAAGAAACAGGCTGTTATTCAGCGTATGTTTCCATGTCTGTAAGCGTAGCTACTGTTTCAAAATTAACCATTACTCCAGCTACAGGTACAACAACCCCATGGGTCCCCATTTCATACACGGTGGACACAAATGAAACTTTTGAAATGAGTTACCCCGACGGACTAACATCGCTTCCTAATATTGAAATTACTCAATCAAACTACGGTAAAACATATACCTATAATATACCACGCCCCACTGATTGGGGCACAGGTAATGCAACACCAGCACGTACAGCCAAAACATACACCATTCAGGCTATGCTAACGGGAAGTAGTGCAGAATGTCCCTCTATTGGTACGGCAACCGTAACATTAAATGACGAAGCAAACGATAAATGTACTAAAAAATAGAACCTTAGTAAGAACAAAATAAAAAAATACAATATGAAAAGATTTTATAACAATACATTAACGCACATCAGCCCCATGAAGAGGGCTTTGCGCATGGTGGCCTTGCTTTGCGTTCTGTTAGGCTTTAGTAGCAATGCATGGGGATCTTATTACTTCTATCAAACTAGTCAGGATAATTGGTGCTCAGCCAGTGGCACATGGATTACACCGACCCAAAACGGGAATATTTATACCGCTACCGCTACAATAACAGAGATAGGTAAAAACTATTATTTTTGGATATCTACTAAGAAAGATGACAAATGTTCAATTCAAAGTAAAGACCAAGTATGGATAACAGATGAGAAGCCAACATCCAATATATCTGGTGTTACTTGTATGAGACAGAATGAGTGGGGGTGTGATCCTTGTTCTAGCGGTTCCTATACCAATGCACATGGGTTTTACATTTACAGCGACGTAGCAAATATAGATATTCTAATAACAGCAGATTTTACAGATGTTAAGAACATAAAGTTATCAATATCTAAACCCGTCGAACCCTACGTAGAAAGCGACGCAGTTATCCTTACTCGTACCGAAAGATACAGACCTAACGATAACGCAGCAACCTTATATGGCTATTATAGAAATAACCCTGTACAAGACGGAAATGCTTGTGCTATTGTTGTAGGATACGGTTTTGCTTATAACGAAGTAGCAACTAACAAAACACCTCTTACCACTTCTAATGCAAAATACCTAACCTTAGGGGATGCAGGAGCAAGCATAGATCGTGGTTTTGACTTTTCGGGTACCATTAAAAACTTAGGCGCAGATAAAATCTACGCTTATCGCTCCTTTATCATCGTAAATGATACAAAATATTTTTCTAAAGAAACACGCTACTTTACTACTAAAGTATGTACAAACGATATATCAGGTAAAGATATAATTGAAGTATATGTGGATGCTGTTACAACAGCAGAATCTGATAGTGCATACGCTGACGACTGCGAACTGCGCTACGGTAACCTTCAACGCGCTTTAAATGCTATTAAAGCTAACAGTAAAATATATAAAAAAATAGATGATACGCATGGTAACCTACTTAAACCCGTTATCATATACGTAAGTCAATTTGACTCTTTAGGCGTAGATGGAAAACTTGGTGAAAAAGGTACTGGTATTGGTACATATTATGGGGTTAAAAGAAGTGTTTCTGGTGGCAATAATGGTGATGCACAAGATTTATATGTTAACGCAATTGAATACTTTAATAATAAAACAGAGGATAAAACTAGTTATAATGTAAATAATACCCTTACTATAAAAGCAAACAATGGCGACCTACCACGTATCCAGCACTTGTTAATCCGCAAGTCGCGTAACATCATATTGGATGGTATCAACATGATATCTGACCCTACCTGTAAGAAATTAGATACCGCATTTGAGATAGACAATGGTGCTGCCACAGGTTGGCATGCTATCAGTTTAGCAAACGATGGTCAGAAAGATGCAAATATTATAGTTCAAAATTGCCGTGTTGGCTCAAATGGTTTTACAGGAGTGCATATTAGTGCATACAGTGGAATAACATTCAAAAATAATACTTTAAACCTAAAGGTACAGGATTTCTCCACTAATGCTTTGGAATATGGTGCTTCCGCTAAATTTTTAGAATGTTCAAACATTAAATTTATTCAAAATAACTTTTGGGGTGGACACGCAACATTACTATGGTTACAAGAAACTACCAACGCTTTATTCTACAATAACGTATTTTGGAATACAAATGAATACGATAAAAATGGCTGCGTAGCAGTAAGAGTTTATGACCAAACTTATGGTGATGGTAAAGATACAGATCAACAACGCAGTAACAACATTTCTGTATTGTACAATACATTCTATTTGGCGGATGATGGAAAAGTAATTGCAGCTAAAAAGCAATACGATTTCTTGAAATTTGGTGCTGTAAAAGAGAATTACGGATTTGGAAGCAATGAGAATATCTACTTCCAATACAACAACTGCTATAGTTATGATGAGGATATGAATGGTAAGGGTACTGACTTTATTCTACTCAACGGATTTAATAACGATAACCTTTGCCCCAATAACTTCTGGAGTGTGTATGACCAAAAACAAACCCCAGTCCCCTCTTTCTCTGGATTTGATATTCAAAGGGGGACCTGTGATAAAAACTTTATCAATGTAAAAGATTTAGTATGCGAAAGTACAGCAACTGGTCCTAAAGACTTGGTTATTCGTAATCCAAAGGATCAACAAACAGCTAGTTTAAAAGTTGGTACAAAACTTACTTCTCAAGACATTTCAGATAAATCTGGTATTACTTTAACTGATGATGAACTGTATTCTGATAGATATACTGCTTATAAACGTGATCAGAATGGGGGTAATTGGACCATGGGTGCCTTAGAGGCGACAGACGCTAATACGGTAAACATTATTTATTGGACAGGCGATAAAAACAGCATTTGGGACTTACGCTCTAACTGGGCTTACATACCAGAAGATAACAATCAAAACGCACGTTTAGCAAACCAACGTACGCTAACTTGTGTTGATATACTTTCGCCAGATTTAAAAATTATCATTCCAGAAAAAGGTACGGCTAAATATCCCACACCTACTTCGGGCGAATTCCACTATCCGCAAATTCCAACGGAGTTTGATGCAGGTAAACGTACAACAGCAAGTAAAATGCTAAAACCCGGTAGTACAACACAATATGACGACGGTGTTCCTGCCAGCGAGCAAGTTTCTGCTGGTGTAGGTACAGGTATTAGCCCTACCAAGTATGCTAAATCTATTGAATTGGAATACGGTGCCGCACTTAAAGGGGTAGAAAACTTACAAAATGGCGAATCGCACTACGATATGGGTATTACCAATATGACCATGCAACGCGAGCAATGGACATTGGTTGGTCCTATTGTTTGGCCCTTTAAGAGCGGAGAATCGGGCGAAACACGTGGCATTGTTTCGGCAGATTACTATTTAAATAAAATGCCAAACGTACTAATGCGTTCTGCTACCATAGAAGACGAGGGTGACGCATTCTCTGCAAATTGGGAAATTCCATTCCGTGATATGAACAGACCTGTAGGCGAACATGAAGCCTACGCCGTAAAACTTCCTAATTCATACGGTAATGGTGATAAACGAGCAGAAGCATACTTTAGAAATGACCCAGACAATGCAGATATGGTTAATGATGGTACGGTACCTAAATCGTTCAAGCCTATGAAAGGTCGCTTTGTAAACGAAGCTGCCTTGCCAACGTATCAATTTGAAACAACCAGCGCAAAACTATTAAACAACTCATATCCTTACAACATCAGTGCTAAGGCTTTGCAAGGAACAAATAATGCAAATGGTACTGTTTACCTATATGACTATAGCGCTAACTCTTTCAAACCAGTAGATACAGAGATATTAGAAGATCCTGAAAAGGATGCTTACATTAAACCACAACATGCATTTGTATTTGTACCTAAAACAGCAGATGACTTAACGGTAGAAACAAGTATGTTTGCTGACGGCGATACCAAATCACGTTCGACAGTGGTTCAAACACCAGCATTGGCTATTAACTTGTATGCAGGCTACAAAAATAGTAGCAACCATAGTACTATCTACGTAAAACAAGATCCTAATAGTTTAGAAGGTATTGCAGACTCACCACTAAATGCACCAAAGGTATTCTCATTGAGCGATGTGAACACCCCAGAACTTTACCTTTTGGCAAACGATGATCGTTTTGCACGTTTGTGCATTGGCGGAAAAGAACAAACCATTCCATTGGGTATTCGCTTGCAAAAACCCATGTACGTGGTATTTGCTAAAAACTACAACAAAAACTTTACCAAGGTAATGTTGTTAGACACCGAAACAGGCAAAGAATACAACCTATTGGAAAAATCACACACGGTAGATATTCTACCAGCTGGCGAGACAGAGGGTCGCTTCTTCCTAAATGTTGCCGTTGCTGCTGACGATTACGTAGAAGACGATGATGTAACTACCAACGTAGAAGACCAATCTACCTACCAAGCTATAAACATGTACAAGGACGCAGATAGTAGTAATGGCATTAGAGTGATTACCACTAATGTAGAATTGCAACACATTTTGGTAAGCGACTTAATGGGTAGAACCTTGCAATACATGGCAAGTGGTAATAGCGCTTACATTCAATTACCCGATAGCAAAGGTATTTACATTATCCAAGTAGTTGGCGATAATGCCACAAGAACAGAAAAAGTGATTTTAAAATAAATGGTGATATAGCATCTATTTCGGGCACTTCGACAAGCTCAGTGACCGAAATAGAGCATCCCATTAGTCAAGTTTCGAAGAAATTTTAGATATGAAAAAGCAACTTTTATTGATAGTAATGACCTTGTTTGCCATGAGTGCAATGGCAGTAAGTTTGCCCTCGCGATCTTATAATACATATAGTGCAACTGCTGGAAACTCTGAGCCTTACACATTAAGTATCGGTACACGTTTTGTGAATACTTCTGTAGTAGGTGCCTATTACGAAAGTGGTTGCAAGGACCAAGGCTTAAACCAAAATGAAATAGTATGTACAAACTGCTGCGCAGGTGTAATTTGTAACGCAACAGATGAATATGATATATTAGACTGCGAAGCAGACACGCCAGAAGCTGTTTGGGGCGCCTGTATGTCAGACTGTCGTGGTGAACACTTAAATTACCAAGAACCACTTGATGCCCCCGTATTCTTCTTACTTGCCCTTATTGCAGCTTACGGCACGGTAGCGGTGTGTCGCAGAAAGATGCAACAGGCGTAATAGGCTTTGGAAGGGTCCAAGTCCCCAACCAAAAAATTTCAAGTAATTTTAAGTAAGTATATAACCAATCGAGAGCAATCCAGTAGGATTGCTCTCGATTGGTGTTTCATAGCAAATAATTTACTTTTAAAAAGCAAGTGCGCTAAATACTCGAATAACTTGAAAAATTGTGTTACTGAGGGTTACGGTTAAAAACGACCCAAGTTCGGAACAAAACGGTCTAACCTCAGTAAAAAACGACCCAAGTTCGGAGCATAATGGTCTAACTTCGGTTAAAAACGACAAAAGTACACATACTAAATTGAATAAGAAACAACTGATGGTTTTAGAATTTTGCAAAGACTACGCCCGCTCAAGTACTGAAATATTTGAGTTTTTGCAGATATTTAATAACAGTAGGTCTCGGGAAAATATTTTACGCAACTCATTATAAAGGGGTTATTATTGCCAATTAAAGCAAAATTAAATGATCCAAATCAAAAATACATTTCAGTAGTTAATCAGTTATAGATTTAGCGTTCCTCCTTGCCCTTATTGCTGCATACGGCGCATTTGCAGTGTATCGCCGCAAAACAGCAACCGTATAACTTTCATAATAACAATTTAGGTGCAAAAACCACCGCTCCTGTAAAACGGGGCGGTGGTTTTTTAGTGTTTTAGAAAATGTTACCCTTCCACAGGGCTTCAAGAAAATGGTGTACGTACATAATTTCAATTCCATCTGTTTTTCTGGTGAGTTTGTCTAACGAAACCACTATGGGGCGTGCATGGGGGTAATCGGACACAAATGATTTTAGCCCTTTAAGGTGTTTGCTCTGAATGTTATTGGTAGATTTTATTTCTATGGCTACTTGTGCATCGCCAATAACGGCATCTACTTCAACGCCAGTATGCGTGCGCCAATAAGATAGTGTTTCTTTTTTATGGTTATAGCGGATAAATGCCACTAACTCTTGTACAATGAAATGCTCAAATGCGTGGCCGTATTCAATGGTGCCTTGAGCTAAGGTTGTTCTATTTAGTAAGTATTGTGGCAAGCCTACATCAAAAAAATAAAATTTGGGTGCTTGTATAAGCCTACGTTTTATGGTTTGTGTATAGGCGGGTATTCTATAGCCAATTAGTGTGTCTTCTAATATATCAAAATATGCCCTGACGGTGTGTACTTTTATACCACAATCTGTTGCAATGTTGCTGTAATTTATCATCTCACCATTAGACAAGGCAGCCACTTCTAAAAATCGTTGAAAGGTTCCTAATTGACGCACAATAGATTCTTGCAGAATATCTTCTTTTAGGTACACATCAATGTAAGCGGCTAATAGGCGCTGGGGATTTTTGGCAAAGTAGTGCGTAGGAAGCATGCCGTGCAATAGGGCCTTATCTAAATCAAAATTAGGTATTTCTGCGCTTACAAGGGGAAAGAAATAGCATGGTAAGGCTCTTCCACCTAATGTGTTATGCCCTTTTCGTTTTAATTTTCTGGCGCTCGAACCACATAGTACAAATTTAATTCCCTTTTCCGAAATAAGTCGATGCACTTCGTTTAATAGTTCTGGAACTTCTGGTATTTCGTCTATTACTACAACAGTTTGTTCGTCTTTATCTTGTAGCATTTCATACAACAGATTAGGCTTGCTTCTAAAACGCATAAGTAGTTCAGAATCAAGTAGGTCTATATAAATAGCTCCTTTTAATTGATTACGAAGAAGGGTGCTTTTTCCTGTTTGGCGTGCGCCAAATAAGAAAATGGATGAGTCTAACTCATTTTCTATTTGTAAATATCTGGCAATCATACTCTTTTGAAATTCTTGTACCTTGCAAATATAAATAATATTTTCAAATTACAATGTTTTTTGAAAAATATAATTCAAATTACAATGTATTTTGTCAAAAAAATGACTGCTTATCCTTTATGCACCTTTAGAGATATACCATTTACTCTTCTGTATGTAGGTAGGGTTCGCTGGCGGGGCTTTCGTTGTGCATGCGGTCTATGGCTGTTACCACGTATTGCAAGCACAGTGGTTGGATGTCTTTGCCTTGGGGTAGGGGACATTGCTGTTGGGTGGTAAAGCACACCAATTTGCTCATGTCTGTAATGTCTATGGGCATGGCAGGATCAAAGGCATATACGGCGTAATACCACACTTTATCGGTTTCTTTCTTACCTTGGGTAGCTTCCCACTTTAATAATGGCTCAGTGCCCATTAAATCCATATATACGCGATGTGGCCTGTTGGGGGCAATGCTGTCTAAGTGGCTATGCACCGGTGGCATGGCTGGTTTGTGGTAGTATAGGGTGGTAAGGCTGTCGCGCATGCCGTTTTTGTTTTGCAACAAATTGTCGCCGGCAAAGTAGCAGTTGCCACCTATGCGTGCATCGTTTAAGGTCATGTCCAACTTTTTCTGTATTTGGTTTACGCTGCGTTCTACGCTTTGTCCTATGTACAGTTGGGTGGTAGTGCCTTTGTTTTCGCGCCACCAATGTAGCAAGGTGGTGTAGTTGGCGGCAGGGTGTCCTATTTCCCAGTATAGTTGTGGGATAACGTAGTCTATCCAACCTTGGTTTATCCACAGTTGGGTGTCGGCGTATAGGTCGTCGTAGTTAGAAAGACCATTGGTTTCGCTACCACCCTCGTCTTGCTTCTTGTTGCGGTATATGCCAAAGGGGCTGATGCCAAAACGCACCCAGGGTTTGGTGGCTTTTATGGCATCGCTAATGGATTTTACCAATAGGTTTACGTTGTTTCTACGCCATTCGGGTAGTTGGTTGTTGGTATCAAAACCGTCTGCTTGGGCGTAGCGTTTGTAGGTAGATACGTCCTGAAATTTTAGCCCTTTTATGGGGTAGGGGTAAAAGTAGTCGTCCATGTGTAGGGCGTCTATGTCGTAACGGCTTACTATGTCTTTTACCACGGCTACTATGTGTTCCCTGTTTTGCGGAAATCCGGGGTTAAACAGCAGTTGGTTTCCGTAGGGAACGTATAGGTATCGGCTACTATAGTACCTGTTATCGGGGCTTAACTTGTTTTTCTTGTTGGTGTTGGCTCTATAGGGGTTTATCCAGGCGTGAAACTCCATGCAACGGCTGTGGCACTCTTCTATCAAAAAGGCCATGGGGTCAAAGTTGTCTTGGGGTGCTTGGCCTTGCGTGCCGGTTAAAAAGCGGCTCCATGGTTCTATGGTTGATGCATACAGGGCATCGCCCTCTGGTCTAACTTGGTAGATAATGGTGTTGATACCTATTTTTTGGTAGGCATCTAATTGTTTTACCAAGGTGTCTTTGAGTTGCTCTATACTCAGGTTGCTGTAGTAGTTGTTGTACACCGTGGGTACCCATACCCCCCTAAACTCGTGTTTGGGAGGTTGGTTTTGCGCCCACAATGTTACGCAAGCTACTGCCAATATCCATAAAAAACCTAATCGTTTCATCAACTTTGCACAAAAACTCCTAACTCCTAATTCCTAACTCCTAACTCCAGTATCGCTTTTTGTAGCCTGCGCAAGGTTTCTTCTTTGCCAATGGTAGCGGTAATGTCAAACATGTGTGGACCTTTGCCTTCGCCCACAATGCAAAGACGGAACGCATTCATCACGTTGCCCATGTGCAAACTGTTTTCGGTAATCCAGTTCATTACCACTTGTTCGCTGTTGGCAGCGCTAAAATCTTCTATGCATTCCAAAACACCATACAAGGCTTGCATATCGGCTGCCGAGGTGGCTTTCCAACGTTTTTGTACGGTTTTTGCGTCGTATTCGGTAGGAGCTACAAAAAAGAATTTGGTATGATCCCATAGGTCGCTGATAAAGTTGCAACGCACTTTGGTCATGCCTACAATAGAGGCCAAGGTGTCTAATGCCACGTTAATGCCTTTGGCTTGCAACTGTGGCATAAACAGGGTAGCTAATTCTTGGTCGCTTTTTCTAATAAGGTATTCGTGGTTAAACCATTTGCCTTTTTCGTAATCAAATTTGGCACCGCTTTTGCTTACTCGGTCTAAGCTAAAGGTGTCTATCAGTTCTTGCATGGTAAAGAACTCTTGGTCTGTTTCGGCATGCCAGCCAAGGAGTGCCAAAAAGTTTACCACGGCTTCTGGAAAATAACCTGCTTCGCGGTAGCCGGAGCTTTTATCGCCGGTTTTGGGGTCAATCCAATCCAAGGGGAATACAGGAAAACCTAAACGGTCGCCGTCGCGTTTGCTTAGCTTGCCGTTTCCGTCTGGTTTAAGCAACAACGGAAGGTGTGCAAACTGGGGCATGGTGTCTGCCCAGCCCAAGTATTGGTATAGCAATACGTGCAAAGGAGCCGATGGCAACCATTCTTCGCCCCTAATTACGTGCGAAATCTCCATCAAGTGGTCGTCCACAATGTTGGCAAGGTGGTAAGTTGGCAAGTTATCGGCGCTTTTGTACAATACCTTATCGTCCAAAATAGACGAGTTGATAACTACTTTACCTCTAATCATGTCGTTAACGGTAATGTCTATGTTGGGTTCTATTTTTACACGAACCACATATACCTCGCCACCGGCAATGCGTGCTTCCACTTCTTCTTTTGAGAGGGTAAGCGAGTTTTTCATCATGCCGCGTGTTTTGGCATCGTACTGAAAGTTGGGTATTTCTTGGCGTTTGGCATCCAATTCGGCAGGGGTGTCAAAGGCAATGTAAGCCAAGCCGTCTGCCAATAGTTGATCTACGTATTGGCGGTAAATGGCTTTGCGTTCGCTTTGGCGGCAGGTGGCCAAGCCGTCTGCGCCAATGCCTTCGTCAAATTGTATGCCTAACCAGTTTAGCGATTCAATAATGTAAGATTCTGCACCGGGTACAAAACGGGTTGAGTCTGTGTCTTCAATGCGCAAAATCATTTTACCACCTTGTTTTTTGGCAAATAGGTAGTTGTAAAGTGCGGTACGCACGCCACCAATGTGAAGCGCACCTGTTGGGCTGGGGGCAAAACGCACCCTTACGTTGTTGTTTGTCATGGTTTATTGTATTTTGTTTTCTATTTCGTTTTCAGTTATGGTAACCGCAATGGGCTTGCCATTGGGGCTGTAGGCGTTTTGGTTGCAGTTGCTCCATTGTTGCAACAGCAACTTCATTTCCATTTCGGTTAAGGTTTTTCCGGCTTTTATGGCCGATTTTTCTGCCAAGGCTTGTGCGGTAAGCTGTTTGCGTTTGTCTGCTCCTGCTTGGGGGTGCAATTGCAACAGCCCCATGGTGTCTAATACGGTTTGTACGGGGTTGGCATCGCCCAGTCCGTCTGGTACGGCGGTAATTTGGTACATGGTTTTGCCAAATGGTTCAAACTCAAATCCCATGGCACTTAGTTCTGCCTGTACACTAACAAACAAGGCTTGCTCTTGCACAGATAGCTCCAATACTTCCGGAAATAGTAAGGGCATGCTGTAACGCTCGGTGCTATCTAAACGTTTTAAGTATTGGTGGTACAAGATGCAGGTGTGCAGGCGGTGTTGGTGCAACACTTGTATGCCTTGATCGGTTAGCACCACCACGTATTTCTTTTTCCACTGCATTACCTTGCATTCTTGGGTGGTGTCTTGTTTGTCTGCCCACAAGTGGTTGTCCCAGCCACATGTGCGGTCTTCTTCCACTTTTGGCTCAGGTTTGTTTTGGGTGGTGTATAGCTCTTCCCAATTTTTGGTTGGCTTATGGTTGTTGCTACCGGTACTGCCACTGCTTATGCCACTGCTTTTAAATGGATTGTAGGCAGGGTCAAAACTTACCTTGGGTATTTTGGGCGTTTGGGTGCTTGCCGTTTGTATGGCAGGGATAAAGGGCGCATCGTCTTGATCAAAATCAATAGACGGTACAGCGTTGGCCTTGCCCAAGGTTTCGCGCACTACGGCACTCAAAATAGGGAAAATGGCTTTTTCGTCTTCAAACCTTACCTCTGTTTTGGTGGGGTGTATGTTTACGTCTATTTTGGCTGGCTCTACGTCAAAGTATATAAAGTAAGGGGCACGGGTATCGGTAGCTATGAGTTTTTCGTACGCCATTTGCACCGCCTTATTAAAATAGGGGTGCTGTATATAACGGTGGTTTACAAAAAAGAACTGGGGCGCACCGCGCTTAACGGCAGCCTCGGGCGTACCTACATACCCTGTAATGGTACCTAATATGGTTTCTACGTGTATGGGTAGCAGTTTGCCGTCCATCTTTTTGCCCATGAGCGACAAAATGCGTTGGTGGGTATTTTCGGGCAATAGCTTAAACAGCATTTGTCCGTTGTGGTGGAGCGAAAACTGCAGGGTAGGGTGTGCCAAGGTTATTTGCTCTACTACTTGCACTATGTTTTTAAATTCGCTCTCGTTGCTTTTTAAAAATTTTCGGCGAGCCGGAATGTTGTAAAAGAGATCTCTTACTGCCATGTTGGTGCCGGTGTTGCAGGCTACTAATTCTTGGCTTTCTAAGTTTCCGCCTTCAAGGCATACGCAAGATCCCAACTCGTCGTCGGCTTGTTTGGTACGTAACTCCACGCGCGAAACCGCGGCTATAGAAGCCAAGGCCTCGCCTCTAAATCCCATGGTGGCAAGCTCAAACAGGTCTTCTGCTTTGCTTATCTTAGAGGTGGCATGGGGCAAAAAAGCCGTTACGGCATCGTCTGCCGACATGCCGATGCCGTTGTCAATTACCTGAATAAGGGTGCGTCCGGCGTCTTTTATGTAAATATCTATTTGGGTACTGCCTGCGTCAATGGCGTTTTCTACCAATTCTTTTACTACAGAGGCAGGGCGTTGTACCACCTCGCCGGCAGCAATCTGATTGGCTACCACTTCGGGCAGTACGTGAATGCAACAAGTATCAGACATATTGATTGTATAGCATATAGGCAATAAAGAATATAATGGCAATAACAAAGCTTAAACGCAACTTGGCGTTTTTGCGTTGGGTAGCACCTTCTATGCTCTCCCTAAATTTACCCCTAATACGTTGGTCGTAGGTAGTAGGTTGTGAAGCCTTTTCTTGCTCTATGCCCAATTGTTTGCGCACACGTTCTTCGCTCTCCGCCAAGCGTTCTTTGTGCTCGTCGTAGTAGCGGGGCTTTAGCTGAAAAGCCCTTGGTTTGCGCTGACTAAAAAAAGGTATGTTTAATCCCATAGTTAGTTGTTAATTTCTACCCATACAGGGCAATGATCAGAATGTACCACTTCTTGCATAATGCCGGCTCCCACCAAGCGATTGCGCAAGGGTTCAGAAACCAAGTGGTAGTCTATGCGCCAACCTGCGTTGCGTTTGCGTGCTCCCATGCGGTAGGTCCACCAGCTATATTGTTCGGCCCTGTTGTCAAACACCCTAAAGGAGTCTATCATGCCGCTTTCCAAAAAGTGGGTAAGCCATTCGCGTTCTTCGGGTAAGAAACCAGAAACACCCACCTGTCTTTCGGGGTGGTTAATGTCTATGGGGGTGTGGGCTATGTTGTAATCGCCGCACACTATTACGTTGGGACGCTCGGTGCGCAGTTGGGTAATGAATTGTTCAAAGTCAAACAAAAATTCCATTTTAAAGGCTTGCCTAACATCGCCGGTAGTGCCGGAGGGAATATACACGCATACCACGGTAACATCGCCAAAGTCGGCCCTGATTACGCGGCCCTCGCAGTCGTATTTGGCATTGCCCATGCCGTAAAACACCGCATCGGGTGTTTGTTTGGTAAGGATGCCCACACCGCTATAGCCTTTTTTTTCGGCCGAAACAAAATAACCCTTGTAGCCCATTTCTTCAAACAAGCCCACGTTGAGTTGTTCTAATTGGGCTTTGGTTTCTTGCAGGCATAGCACATCGGGTTGCTCTTGGCTTATCCATGTAGCAAGTCCTTTGCCCAAGGCAGCCCTAATGCCGTTTACGTTGTACGATAAAATTCTCATTTTTTGTGGTATTGTTTTACCTTTTTAAATAGGTTAGAGGCAAATACTAAATTATTAAGGTGTTCGTTGTTGGAATCAAAAATGCTGTCTTTGTCTCCTTCCCAGCTTTTTTCGCCCTGATGAATAAAGATAATTTTATCGCCAATTTCCATTACCGAGTTCATGTCGTGTGTGTTCACAATGGTGGTAATGTTGTTTTCGCGCGTAATTTCTTGTATCAATTGGTCTATGGTAAGCGATGTTTTGGGGTCCAAACCAGAGTTGGGCTCGTCGCAAAACAGGTAGGTAGGCTCCAATACAATGGCGCGCGCAATGGCAGCGCGTTTTTGCATACCCCCACTAATTTCAGAAGGGTATAGTTTGGCAGCGTGGTCAAGTCCTACGCGTTGCAAGCAAAATTTTACCCTTGCTTCCCATTCGTCTCGTGTTTTGTCCGAAAACATTTCCAACGGAAAACGCACGTTTTCTTCTACCGTCATGGAGTCAAACAAGGCAGAACCCTGAAACAGCATACCAATCTCCTTGCGCAAGGCAATCATTTCTTTGGTACGTAGTTTGGTGATATCCCTGCCATCGTACAAAATTTTGCCTTTGTCCACTTGGTGTATGCCAATAGTACTTTTCATTAGTACGGTTTTACCCGAACCACTTTGGCCAATAATCAAGTTGGTTTTGCCCGATTCAAACGTGGCCGATATATCTTTTAAAACCGTTTTATCGTGAAACGATTTTACGATGTGCTGAACTTCTATCATACGAGTAACAAATCGGTTAAAAGTACGTTTAATAGTAGAATAATAATGCTGCTGTTTACTACAGCGTTGGTACTGGCCTTACCTACATCTAATGCACCGCCGTAGGCATAGTAACCATAGTACGATGCTACCGAAGAGATAACGTAACCAAAAAACAACGATTTAATAATGGAGTAGGTTACGTAGTAAGGGTTAAATGCGTACTGAATACCCATAACGTATTTGGCTGGCGAAATAATGCCCGAAAAACTAATCAGGTATCCACCCAAAATACCCACAAACATACTAAAGATAACCAAAACAGGTATGATGCTTACCATGCCCAATATTTTGGGCAAAATGAGGTAGTTGGGAGCGTTTACACCCATAATTTTTAAGGCATCAATTTGCTCCGTGATACGCATGGTGCCAATTTCCGAGGCAATGTTTGAACCTACTTTACCGGCCAAAATAAGGCACAAAATGGTGGACGAAAACTCCAACAACAAGGTATCGCGGGTGGTAAGCCCGGTTACATAGTCGGGGAGTAGGGGATTCTCGGTATTCAGCACCATTTGCATGGTAATTACAGCACCAATAAAAATGGAAATGATAATCACGATGCCCAACGAGTCCACCCCTAATTTTTCCACTTCTTTTATGTACTGTTTACCTAACAAGCGCCAACGTTGAGGTTTCTTAAAAACCTCTTTCATCAGCTCGGCGTATCTGCCAATGTGTTCTAAAATATTCATAGCTTGTTTATGTTATGTCAATTATTGTATGCACGCTTTTTCGGCATGGTAGCTACCATCGTTCCAGGTTACCTTAATAATATAGATACCGGTAAGCAAGTTTGGCAACGTGGTATCGCCGGGGTTTAGGGTGGCTACCTCTTTCCCTACTATATTATATAAGGTAATAGCACGTGCATTGTTCCATACCTCAGGATTGATGCTTTTGCCATTATAAACCGGTTGGTTTATGGTTGTGTGCGCTACTGCGGTTTCTGTTCTGTCTTGCGTATAAGCGTAGATACACAGGTTAAATGGAAAACCGTTATTAGAAATCTCTGTTTTTTGCGAAGATCCCTCAAAAGATACCCATTGCGTATTGGGGTGTAATTGGACGGTATTGTAAGCTTGTTCAATACTCTCGCCTGGTATTTCTACTTCAATGGGAATAACCCTGATGTATTTTCCAGATGAGTAGCTTACACAAATATCCACATCCCCTTCTACAGGTAGGGGCTCTTTTAGGGTATGCTTGTAAAAACCTGTTAAAGGCAATATGGTTTTTTCAGATTGGTACAAGATGTTTCCTTGGGTATCTTTAACAAAGAAACTTACTTCTGTTCCCTCGTATATATTATAGGTGCCAATGTAGGTTAGTTGTTGTTTGCTACCAAAATGATGTCTTGCTATCCCGTTAATTTGTTCATTCAAATTATCCGTACCAAAACTACCCGTCATGCCGCTTGTGTTGTAGTGGTACACGTAGTCAATGCTGTCGGTGGGGGTAATGTCTGTATAGGCGGTACATTCGTTGGCAATGTTTGTATCCTTGTACGAAACCCATATACAGCCCTCGTCATATCGGGTATTTCCCCACGTGTTTTTGATAAGCCAAGCTTGTTTGCTGTCGTCCCAACCAATAATGCTTACGCCGTGGTTGCTGGTTGCGTTGCCTGTGTATTGGTATATTTGGGTGCTGGCGTTAAAGTATTTATCTTCGTGGAAATAACTACAAGTTACAGAACCATACTTCATAATGGCTTCTTTAATGGCTGTAGCATCGCCAGCAGGTAAGTATTCCCAAGCCAATGTATAAGCTGGAATATCTTTTTTGCTGTAGGTAGGACAAGATGTGTTACTTGGATTGTATGGCACAGCACTTGCCGTTACAATACCCTCTAAACGTGCCATTAGCGAGCCCGCAATTTGCGAGTTTCCACCGCCTTTTATAGGTTCTATGTCAAATCCATTAAAACAAGTAGCAAAAACTTGTGGCGATAAATATTGGGCTTCCATGCCATTTTTCTGATACAAGGTTTGTAGAACATCGCAAGTAGAAAATGCCCAACAAGTACCATCTGTTTGTTGGTCACGCGCGGGTAGTACAATGCCTTCTTTACGGGCATCGTAGCTGGTAGGTATGCTCTGTGTGCGTGCATGGGTAATGGTGTATTCATGCACCTTAAAGGGCGAAGCAACATATCCTGTTGCGTGGCTTATGGTGCCAAACAGGCATGTTAATACAAAAAGTAAAGTCAGTTTTTTCATGTTATTTAGTTGTTTCTTTGTCTTTGTTTAATTCTGGGTACGCAATGCGTGTGTGGTAAATGTTTGCCAACTTCTCTTTAAGAATGGCTTTGGCCTCGGTAATTTCGCGCAAGGTAATAGGCGCTCTGTCCAAATAATGTTCGCTAATAATGCCGTTTACCAATTTTTCTATCAAGTTGCTAATGCTCTCGTCGGTATATTCGGTTAAGCTGCGCGATGCGGCTTCTACAGTATCGCAAATCATCACAATGGCCAACTCTTTGGTAAACGGATTGGGACCAGGGTAGCTAAAATGATCAACATTAGGTTCTTCGTTGGGGTGTGCGTTGCACCACTCGTTGTAAAAATAGCGCGTAATGCTTTTGCCGTGGTGTGTGGCAATAAATTCCACAATGCTAATGGGCAATTTGTATTCTTTGGCAAGCAACACTCCGTCCGATACGTGTTGTTGTATAATATGCGCGCTGGCTTCCGGTGTTAAGTATTGGTGTGGATTATTGCCTTTGGCCTGGTTTTCCACAAAAAACGCAGGGTTCTTAATCTTGCCTATGTCGTGATACAAGGCTCCTGTACGTGCTAACGTAGGGTTTGCGCCAATTTTATTGGCAATTTCGCTCGCCAAGTTGGCCACTTGCATGGAGTGTTGGAAAGTGCCGGGAGCCTCTTCGGATAGCTTACGCATAAGCGGGCTGTTTACATCGCTAAGCTCTATAAGGCGCATGTTAGAAATAAACCCAAAGGTTTGCTCTATGACAAACACAAATGGATATACCAGCAGCAACAAAATGCCATTTAAGATAAAGAACGCAAACATCCAGCCGTTCATGTCTAAAACATTGCCATTCATGGTTAGTGCATATCCCAAATAGAACAAGCTATAGGTAACAATAATTACCAAGGCCGAATTAACCAATTGCGAGCGTTGCGAAATGTCGCGCAAACTGGTAATGGCCACCATACCAATAGAGGCTTGCAACAGGATAAACTGAAAGGGGTGCGGTACAATAAACGACGCCAAAAAGATGGTGATGTAATGCGTGTATAGCCCGGTTCTGGTATCAAAAAAGATACTGGCAATAAGGGGAACTAGCGCATACGGAATAATGTACACCATAGAAGGGTCTGTGTATTTCACCACCAACGTGGTAATGGCAACCATGGTGCAAATCATGCTAAGCAAAAGCACAATAACGCGTTTGCTTTGGTAGTACTTCTTTCTAAACAGACGCAAGTACAGGTACAGCAAAATAATAAGCGAAAAAACCAACAACCCTTGTCCCAAAAGCGTGGTGATAAGTTGCTCTTTGGAGTAGGATTGACGCGATTCTGTTTCGCGTTTAAGCGATTCAAGTATTTTAAAATCTTCGGGCGAAACAATCTCGCCTCTGTCAATGATACGTTCGCCGGCTTGTATCATACCAGACGAAATAGCTATGCTGTTTAGCTCTTCGTTTTTAATTTGAAGCGTCAATTCCTTGTTGTAAATAAGGTTTGGCGTAATCCACTTTTCAAAATTCCACGCAATGGCTTGCTCGTTTCTGCTGTTCTCTTTTTGAATTTGGGTCAGCTCCTGGATAGCACTGCTAATGGAGTAAATGTTTCCAATAGATTGCCTGTTGCCAATTTTGTCCTTAATAACACTAAACGACTCTATGTTGTTTTCAAGCAAGTATTGGTAATCGTCGTCCAACATAATGCCCGCTTGGTACAAGCTTTTGATTTTGCTGTTTAACGATTTAAACATGCGTTGGTAATACGCCTTTTCTGACGTTCCTTCCAAAATGGTAGTGGCTTTGCTTTGCAGTTCGGCCAAAGTGGTTTCGCTAACGGCATTGTCAAAATCAAAGTAGGGGTGTTGCGATTCGATAATGGCGTTTCGCTCATCGCGTAGCTCGTCGGCCGATTTGTAAATGGGGAAATCGAACGTAGCCATAAGCAAGTCATATTGCCATGGCTTGCCTAACTCAAATTGGTATTGAAATTTGCTCTCGTGCGGCATAAGCATGGTAAGCCCCACAATGCACGCAGCAAAAACAAAAAACTTAAAAAGCTCGTCTAAAAATACCCGACGACGTTTGGTGGGTTGTTTCATAGTTGTTACGCTTCTCCTTTAAAGCCGCCAAAGCCCAATGGAATGTTTCTTTTAGGGCCGTTGGAAATACTAATTTCGCCAAATGTACTTTCGTATTTGGCAATGTTGTCTTGCAAGCTCAAAAGCAAACGCTTGGCTTGTTCGGTGTTCAAAATAATGCGCGATTGTACCTTTGCTTTAGGCGTATTAGGCATGTTTCTAACAAAATCGATGATAAATTCGCTCGAAGAATGTGCAATAATAGCCATGTTGGCGTAAGTGCCTTCGGCAACATTTTCTGGTAACTCTATGGTAAATTGAGGTTTGTTTTCTTCTTTCATGTTCTTGTTTCTATATAATAAGGTATAATACGGTGCAAAGATAATATTTTTTTTCACGAATAAGCTAATCTGTTGGGCTATGCCGTGATTTTTTTGTTGCCACAATCTGGGTTTGCTCCAAATATTCACCCCTCAAAGACCCCATTCCATTGCAATTACCTCACCGTATCACCGCCTCACCGCCTCATCAATGAATTGTGATTAAACTCAAAACCACGCTCCAAAGTGGGATTTTTTGTGGCCAAAAGCTACAAAACAGAACTCGCTATTCCGTTGTGGTATTCTCCATTTCGGTGGCTGAGCTTGTCGAAGCCCCCGAGGATGTGCTGCTATTAACCCGCTCAAACATGCAGTTTTGTTATACGCTTTTGTCTCAAAAAAATCTTTTCCCACTTTTTCGCTACTGTTTTTCGTTTTAATCACAAATTCAACCAAATCGCATCACCGCCTCACCGCATCACCGAATAACCGCCTCACCGCATCACCAATAAAACAAAACAAATCAGCGTGTTAAGTAAAAAAAGAGCAAAAATGTTTTGCTAAATTAAAATCTTTTCGTACCTTTGCAACCCAAAATTGTGTACAAGACAAAAATTTATATAATAATTTAACTAAACAAATTACAAATGCCTACTATTCAGCAATTAGTAAGAAAAGGAAGAACAGCATTGACTGAAAAGAGCACAGCTCCTGCACTTGATGCTTGTCCTCAACGTCGTGGTGTTTGTGTAAGAGTTTACACAACAACCCCCAAAAAACCTAACTCAGCATTGCGTAAAGTAGCTCGTGTACGTTTGACTAACCAAAAAGAGGTTAACTCTTACATTCCAGGAGAAGGTCACAACTTGCAAGAGCACTCAATCGTTATGATTCGCGGTGGACGTGTTAAAGACCTACCAGGTGTACGTTATCACATTGTACGTGGTACTTTGGATACCGCAGGTGTTGCTAACCGTACTCAACGTCGTTCTAAATACGGTGCTAAACGTCCTAAACCAGGTCAAGCTCCAGCTGCAAAAGGTAAAAAATAAGCAATAAAAAATTCAAACAACAGTAGTTATTAATACTGTTTTGTATTGGTCTTATACAGGTTGAGTAAATTGATTCGGCGGAATCTTTTGAAGACGAAAAGGCAACCAAACACAAAACGGATAATTTTTTTTAAACAATATGAGAAAAGCGAAACCTAAAAAAAGGATCGTACTTCCTGATCCTATTTTCGGCGATGTAATGGTTACTAAATTTGTAAACCATTTAATGTATGACGGTAAAAAATCTACCGCATTCACCATTTTCTATTCTGCATTGGAAAATGTTAAGGGAAAAATGTCTAACGAAGACAAACCTGCGCTTGAAATCTGGAAAAAAGCTTTGGAAAACATCACTCCTCAAGTAGAGGTTAAATCACGTCGTATTGGTGGTGCTACATTCCAAGTTCCTACTGAAATTCGTCCAGAGAGAAAAGAGTCTATCTCAATGAAAAACTTAATTCAGTACGCTCGTAAAAGAGGCGGCAAAACCATGGCAGACAAATTGGCTGCAGAAATCATGGACGCATACAACATGCAAGGTGCTGCATTCAAACGTAAAGAAGATATGCATAAAATGGCAGAAGCTAACCGTGCATTTGCTCACTTCCGTTTTTAATCAAGAAATAATATACTACAATGGCTAAAGCAGATTTAAAATTTACGAGAAATATTGGTATTATGGCGCACATTGACGCCGGTAAAACCACTACTTCTGAACGTATTTTGTTCTATACCGGTTTGACACACAAAATTGGTGAGGTGCACGATGGTGCCGCTACCATGGACTGGATGGAACAAGAACAAGAACGTGGTATTACTATTACCTCTGCCGCTACTACCACTTTCTGGAATTACAACAATAACAAATATAAAATCAACTTGATTGACACTCCGGGGCACGTTGACTTTACCGTAGAGGTAGAACGTTCGTTGCGTATTTTGGACGGTGCTGTTGCTGCTTTCTGTGCAGTAGGTGGTGTTGAGCCTCAATCAGAAACCGTATGGCGTCAAGCTGATAAATATAGCGTACCTCGTATTGGTTACGTAAACAAAATGGACCGTTCTGGTGCCGACTTCTTTGACGTAGTTCGTCAAGTAAAAGAAGTATTGGGCGCTAATCCAGTAGCTATTCAAATTCCAATCGGTGCCGAAGAAACTTTCAAAGGCGTTGTTGACTTGGTAAAAATGAAAGCTATCGTTTGGAACAACGAAACCATGGGTGCCGACTACTCAGTAGAAGAAATCCCAGCAGACTTGTTGGCCGAAGCAGAAGAATGGCGTGCAAAAATGTTGGATTCTATCGCAGAATTTGACGATGCATTGATGGAAAAATATTTCGAAGATCCTTCAACCATCACCGAAGACGAAATCAAAGCTGCTATCCGCAAAGGTACTTTGAGCATGTCTATGACTCCTATGATTTGTGGTTCTTCGTTCAAAAACAAAGGTGTTCAAACCATGTTGGACGCAGTTTGCTCGTACCTTCCTTCTCCAATGGATACCGAAGAAATCATCGGTCACGCTGCAGACGACGAAAACGAACAAATTGTACGTCACCCAGACGAATCAGAACCTCTATGTGCATTAGCGTTTAAAATCGCTACCGACCCATACGTAGGTCGTCTATGCTTCTTCCGTGTTTACTCAGGTAAAATCGATGCAGGTTCTTACGTATTGAACGCACGCTCTGGTAAAAAAGAACGTATTTCACGTATCTTCCAAATGCACTCAAACAAACAAAATCCTGTAGAATGCATTTCTGCTGGTGATATTGGTGCAGGCGTTGGTTTTAAAGATATTCGTACCGGTGATACCTTGTGTAGCGAAGATATGCCAATGACATTGGAATCTATCGATTTCCCAGATCCAGTTATCGGTATCGCTATCGAGCCTAAAACTCAAAAAGACATCGATAAATTGGGCAACGGTTTGGCTAAATTGGCCGAAGAAGACCCAACCTTTACCGTTCGTACCGACGAACAATCTGGTCAAACCATCATCAGTGGTATGGGTGAGTTGCACTTGGAAATTATTATCGACCGTCTAAAACGCGAATTTAAAGTAGAATGTAACCAAGGTCGTCCTCAAGTATCGTACAAAGAGGCTATCACCAATACCGTTGACTTGCGCGAAGTTTACAAAAAACAATCGGGTGGTCGTGGTAAATTTGCCGACATGGTATTGAAAGTAGGTCCAGCCGACGAAAACTTTGAAGGTAACCTACAATTCATTGACGAAGTAAAAGGTGGTAACATTCCTAAAGAATTTATCCCTGCTATCCAAAAAGGTTTCACCGCAGCTATGCGTAACGGTGTGTTGGCAGGCTTCCCAATGGATAAATTGAAAGTAGTTGTAGTGGATGGTTCTTACCACCCAGTGGACTCTGACCAATTGTCGTACGAAATCTGTGCGCAAATCGCATTCAAAAACGCTTGTGCAAAAGCAAAACCAGTTCTAATGGAACCTATCATGAAAGTTGAAGTGGTAACTCCAGAAGAAAACATGGGTGACGTTATCGGCGACTTGAACAAACGTCGTGGTCAAGTTGAAGGTATGGAAACCAGCCGTTCTGGTGCTCGCGTTGTAAAAGCAAAAGTACCTTTGGCAGAAATGTTTGGTTATGTAACCGCATTGCGTACCATTACTTCAGGTCGTGCAACTTCTTCTATGGAGTTCTCGCACTACGCAGAAGTTTCAACTGCAATTGCAAAACAAGTATTGACCGAAGCTAAAGGTCGCGTAGATTTATTGTAATAACAACGCTAGGGGTTAGCAAATGATTCTTAACCCCTAGCATAACTTTAATAAAAAAATGGCACAAAAAATTAGAATCAAATTGAAATCTTACGATTACAACTTGGTAGACAAATCTGCCGAAAAAATCGTAAAAACCGTAAAAGCAACTGGCGCAGTAGTAAGTGGCCCAATTCCATTGCCAACTCACAAACGCTTTTTCACTGTTAACCGTTCAACTTTCGTTAACAAAAAATCGCGCGAACAATTCCAATTGTTCTCTTACAAACGCCTAATTGACATCTACAGCTCAACTGCTAAAACCATTGACGCTTTGATGAAATTAGAATTGCCTAGCGGTGTAGACGTTGAAATTAAGAGCTAATCTTAATCAACCAAACAGAATTATATTTTTTACTTAATAATAACATTGAAATGCCAGGATTAATTGGAAAAAAAATCGGAATGACTTCCGTTTTCAGTGCTGATGGAAAAAATGTTCCATGCACTGTTATCGAAGCTGGTCCTTGTGTTGTTACCCAAATCAAAACCATTGAAAAAGACGGTTATGAAGCAATCCAATTGGGATTCTCTGAAAAAACAGAGAAACACACCAACAAAGCAGAAGCTGGATTGTTTGCTAAAGCAGGCGTAGCTCCACAAGCCCACTTGGTTGAGTTCAAGGGATTTGAAGGTGACTTCAAATTAGGTGATGTAATTACCGTAGACATGTTTGCCGACGCAGGTTGGGTAGACGTTATCGGTACTTCTAAAGGTAAAGGTTTCCAAGGTGTAGTAAAACGTCACGGTTTTGGTGGTGTAGGTCAATCTACCCACGGTCAACACAACCGCTTGCGTGCACCCGGTTCTATCGGTGCTTGTTCTTACCCTGCTAAAGTATTCAAAGGAATGCGCATGGCTGGTCAAACAGGTAACGCTCGTGTAACCGTTGAAAACCTAGAGATTTTAAAAGTGATTCCTGAAAACAACTTGATCCTTATCAAAGGTTCAGTTCCAGGAGCTAAAGGTTCAATCGTAGTAGTAAATAAATAATGGAACTAAGCGTATATAATATCGAAGGAAAAGACACCGGAAGAAAGGTTACATTAGATGAATCTATTTTCGGTATTGAGCCTAATGATCATGCAATTTACTTGGACGTTAAGCAATACATGGCTAACAAACGTCAAGGTACGCATAAGTCTAAAGAAAGAAGCGAAATTGCAGGTAGTACCCGCAAATTAGGCCGTCAAAAAGGCGGTGGTGGTGCTCGCCCTGGTGATATCAAATCGCCTGTTCGCGTTGGTGGTGGTCGTATCTTTGGTCCAGTGCCTCGTGACTATAGCTTCAAATTGAACAAAAAAGTAAAACAATTGGCTCGTAAATCAGCGTTGTCGTACAAAGTACAAGAAAATGCTTTGGTTATTGTAGAAGACTTCAATTTTGAAGTAGCAAAGACCAAAAATTACACTAATTTGCTTAAAAACTTCAATAGTGCAGACAAAAAGTCTCTACTTGTTTTAGCAGACCAAAATAAAAACGTATATTTGTCGGCTCGTAATTTAGAGAAAGCAGACGTTACTACCATTAACGACTTAAACACATACCGCATTCTTGATGCAAAATGTATGTTCTTAACCGAAAATGCAGTAGCAGGCTTGCAAGCAATCTTTAACGCATAATGGAGGATAATAGTATGGAAATCATCATTAAACCAATTGTTACCGAAAAGGCA
>JAFOWX010000098.1 GCA_017391905.1 Paludibacteraceae bacterium
ACAGCCTCGAACAAATGGACCTTAGCCATGTAAAACTGATGTGGGCAAATTACCCTAACATGCCAACAGGTGCCAATGCCAGCGTAGAACTGTTAGAAAAACTGGTAGCCTTTGCCAAAAAACACAACATTGTGGTGGTAAACGATAACCCTTATAGCTTGATACTAAACCAAAAACCATTGAGTATTATGCAGGTAGAAGGAGCAAAAGATTGCTGCATAGAGCTAAATTCTATGAGTAAAAGTCACAACATGCCGGGTTGGCGTGTGGGGATGATGGCAGCCAATGCCACTTTTATTGAGTGGGTATTAAAGGTAAAATCCAATGTAGATTCGGGTATGTTCAAGCCTATGCAGTTAGCCGCGGCAGAGGCTCTTCACAACGACGAAGCATGGCACGAGGCCATGAACATAGAACTTTACGGCAAACGCCGTGCGGTGGCAGAGCAAATTATGGACGTGTTGGGTTGCAGTTACGACAAAAACCAAGTGGGCATGTTTGTATGGGGTAAAATTCCTGCCACGCTAAACGATGTAGAGGAACTTACCGAAAAAATCTTGCACCAAGCCCGTGTGTTTATCACCCCCGGCTTTATTTTTGGTAGCAACGGAGCACGTTACATCCGCATTTCCCTTTGCGCCACCCAAGCCAAACTAACCGAAGCCTTAGATAGGATTAGACAGTTAGGAGTTAGAAGTTAATCGAAAAAATAACAAATCAACGTATCAACAATATGAAAGACTTACAACCCATAGTGCTACCCGGCATGAGTGCCGAACGCCCCTTAATCATAGCAGGCCCTTGTAGTGCCGAAACAGAAGAACAAGTAATGGCAACCGCCGTAGAACTTTCTAAAAACGGAGTTCCAGTATTCCGTGCAGGCATTTGGAAACCCCGCACCAAACCCGGTGGTTTTGAAGGGGTTGGCGCCGCAGGTTTGCCATGGCTACAACGTGTAAAAGCCGAAACAGGCATGTTTGTAGGAACCGAAGTAGCTACCGCCAAACACATAGAAGAAGCCCTAAAACACGGCATTGATATTTTGTGGATTGGTGCTCGTACCTCTGCAAACCCCTTTGCCATGCAAGAAATTGCCGATGCCCTACAAGGCGTAGATATTCCGGTATTGGTAAAAAACCCTGTTAATCCAGATATAGAGTTATGGATTGGTGCCATGGAGCGCCTATACAACGCAGGCATTAGAAAATTAGGTGCAATTCATCGTGGTTTTAGTACTTACGATAAGAAAATTTATCGTAACTTGCCGCAGTGGAATATTCCCATTGAGTTGCGCCGTCGTTACCCAAATTTGCCCATTATTTGCGACCCCTCGCACATTGGCGGTAAACGCGAACTCATTGCGCCTCTTTGCCAACAAGCCATGGACTTGGGCTTTGACGGCCTAATGATAGAATCGCACTGCAATCCCGATAAGGCTTGGAGCGATGCGGCTCAACAACTTACGCCAGATATTTTGGATTACGTTATTGACACGTTGATTATTCGTGATATGAAAAAAGAAACCGAAAGTTTAAGCACCTTGCGTAAACAAATTGATAGCACCGACAACGAGCTATTGGAATTATTGGCTAAACGCATGCGTATTTCGCGCGAAATAGGTCAGTACAAAAAAGAACACAACATTCAAGTGTTGCAAACAGGTCGTTACGACGAAATCATGCAAAAACGCATCATCATGGGCGAACGCCTTGGTATGTCGGCCGATTTTATTCGCAAGTACTTAGAGGCGGTGCACGAGGAGTCTGTACGTCAACAAATGGAAATCATTAAATAAATGAGGAATTAGGAATGAGGAATTAGGAATGAGAAAACTCCTAACTCCTAACTCCTAACTCCCAACTCCTAACTCCTAACTCCAAACTCCAAACTCCTAACTCATGAAAATATTAGTTCTTGGTGCCGGAAAGATGGGCACGTTTTTTACCGATGTGTTGTGCATGCAGCACGAAGTGGCATTGTTCGATGTAAATCCCAAAAACTTGCGTTTTGTGTTCAATACCTATCGAATGACCACTTATGACGAAATTCAATCCTTTGAGCCTGAGTTGCTTATAAATTGCGTTTCGTTAAATCATACCATAGATGCGTTTAAAAACGTGTTGCCATACCTGCCCAAAAGTTGCATTATATCCGATATTGCTTCGGTAAAAACAGGTTTGCCGGAATTTTACAAAGCCTGTGGCATGCGCTATGTTTCTACGCACCCCATGTTTGGCCCAACCTTTGCCAATTTAGAAGATTTGAGTCGCCAAAACGCCATTATCATATCCGAATCAGACCATATGGGCAAGGTGTTTTTCAAAGACTTGTACAACAGCTTGCACCTTAATATTTTTGAATACACGTTTCTTGAGCACGACGAAACCATTGCGTATTCGTTGTCTATTCCGTTTGTTTCTACCATGGTGTTTGCAGCAGTTATGAAGCATCAAGATGCACCCGGTACTACCTTTAAAAAACACATGGCCATTGCAAGGGGATTGTTTTCGGAAGACGATTATTTGCTTACCGAAATTCTGTTTAACCCCTTTACAGGTGGACAAGTAGAAAATATTCGCAAAGAATTAAAAGAATTGTTGGCGTTAATAGAGGCCAAAGACACCGCCAAATTGCAAGAATACTTAAAACGCCTGCGCAAGAATATAGAATAGTCGAAAGTCAAGCTGCGGTCCCTGAGCCTGTCGAGTTTCTTGAGCAGCGAGAGCAGAAGCAATGCTTGCATTGATTATGCCGAGTCGCAAAAGAAATATTCAAGGGCCCGCTGCATCACCGCATCACCAAATCACCAACTCACCAACTCACCGAGTCATCGAATAACCGTATCACCGCCTCACCAGAGGGCGCAGCCCAATATACTATGATAGAAATAGAACGTAAATTTTTAGTAGATACTACCAAGTGGGAAAAACCAACTCAAGGGTGTTACTTTCAGCAAGGCTACTTGGCGCAAGATGGTTGCACCTTGCGTGTACGCATAGCCCAAGACAAAGCCTACCTTACCATAAAAGGCAAAACCATTGGGTTTTCGCGCGCCGAATTTGAATACGAAATTCCCGTAGATGATGCACGTGCGCTTATGCAAATGAGCTTATACCCACCCATCGAAAAAATACGCTACAAGGTAGAAGTGGGCGGAAAACTATGGGAAGTAGATGAGTTCTTGGGGGCTAATAGCGGACTTTTATTGGCCGAAATAGAACTAAATAGCGAAGACGAAACCTTTGACATGCCCATTTGGGTAGAAAAAGAGGTTACGGGCGATGCACGTTACTACAATTCTTCGCTCAGCAAGAATCCCATGCCCCTACAAACTGCTCCTTAATGCTTTATAGCAAAATTTGTTGGCCTGATACACTTCTTTGTTTCGCATTATTTTCTTATCTTTGTAGGACAACTTACAAGATAAGAAAATATGAACTATCCAGGCGAATTTGACGATATTAGAAAATACGTTGACAGTGAGGTAAATGCCATGTTGGCAAAAGTGGTGGAAGAACCACAAGTTCAGCAAATTATGGTGGCCTTGTTTGGTGCCGAAAATTGGCAAAAAATGAAACAGGTTGCGCCTCAAATCAATACGGTACACGATTTCCAGCTATGCTACATTATTAAGGTGTTGCAAGCTATTGTGGATAATTCTTGTGCCGATATCGTTTTGGAAGGAAGCGAAAATATCAGCAAAACCGGTGCTTATCTACACATAACCAATCACCGTGATATTACCTTAGACCCGGCCTTGTTAAATTATTTGTTGCACGTGAACGGATTTGATACCACACAAATTGGTATTGGAAACAACTTGCTTATCATGCCTTGGATAGAGTGGGCGGTTCGTTTAAACAAATCGTTTATTGTGCGTAGAGACGGTGGCGTGCGCGAGCAATTGCTTATCTCCAAACACATGTCTGCTTATATGCGCTATGTTATTACGCAAATAAAAGATTCCATTTGGATAGCTCAACGCGAAGGTCGTGCCAAAGATTCCAGCGACCATACAGCCCCTGCTATTATTAAAATGTTGAACATGAGTGGCGAAGGCACGTTTGTAGAAAAATTGCGTGAATTGCACATTGCGCCTGTTGCTATCAACTACGAATTTGACCCTTGCGATTACCTAAAAGCCAAAGAATTCCAACAAAAACGCGATAACCCATTGCACAAAAAAACGCCACAAGACGATATTATCAACATGCAAGTGGGCATTATGGGCTTTAAAGGCAGGGTGCGTTTTGCCATTGCCAACGAGTTGGAAGTGCCCGAAAGTTGGAACGATGTGCCTCGTGCCAATCAGGCAGACGTGGCAGCGGCAGCAATAGATAAATTGATTCACGCCAACTACCATTTATTCCCCAATAATTACGTGGCAGCTTACTTGCTAACCGGCAACGAAGCGTATGCTGCTCATTTTACAGCGCAAGAAAAACAAGCGTTTGAAGCATACATAGCCGGACAGGTGCAAAAAATAGATTTGCCCAACCGCGACGATGAGTTTGCGCGTCAAAAAATGTTGCTTATGTACGCTAATCCGTTGTTTAACAAGGAAAAAGCACTGCAAGCCGAGTAGGTAACGCCAAAGTTGCAACCCATGGATAACGAGCTTAAACGCTATCATGCCTACTTGATGTTGGAACGTTCGCTTTCGGCCAATACCATAGAAGCATACCTGCGTGATGTAACCAAGTTGTTGGAATACTTTGCCCAAGAGCACATTGCTTACACGCAAGCCACGTACCCACAGTTGCAGCAATTTTTTATGCTTTTGTCCCAAATGGGCATACAAGCACGCTCGCAAGCCCGCATCATGTCTGGCGTAAAATCGTTTTACGGTTACCTGTTTAGCGAGTCGCTTATTGCTGATAATCCCACTACTTTGCTCGAAATGCCCAAGTTGGGCAGGCATTTGCCGTCTGTGTTGTCGGTGCAAGAAATTGATGCCCTAAAAAATGCAGTAGATGTAAGCAAAGCCGAAGGCCAACGCAACCGTGCCATGATAGAGGTGGCATATAGTTGTGGGCTTCGTGTGTCCGAATTGGTGGGGTTAAAAATATCTGATATTTATGCAGACGAGGGCTTTATTAAGGTAGAGGGAAAGGGTAGTAAGCAACGTTTGGTGCCCATTTCGCAAACCGCATTGCACGATATTCGGCTATATTTATTAGACCGAAACGCTTTGCCTACCATTAAAAAAGAGAGTGCCGATGTGTTGTTTCTAAACAGACGCGGAGGCATGCTTACTCGCCAAATGTTTTTTACCATTCTCAAACAGTGCGCCCTACAGGCAGGCATCAAAACCGTTATCAGTCCGCACACCTTGCGTCACTCTTTTGCCACCCATTTGTTAGAAGGGGGTGCCAATTTGCGCGTTATTCAAGAAATGTTGGGGCATAGCAACATTCAAACTACCGAAATTTATACCCACGTGGGTACGCAATACCTTCGAGAAACCATTTTGTTGTGTCATCCTCGTAATAAAATAGGATAATCTCTCCTTATTTTCATTTATAATCACTAATTTTGTATTCGAACTCGCTTGCAAGTTGTTGCGCGTAAATCAAAAAACATTTAACAAGCAATAAGCGACAATCAACAAGCGATACACAACAAGTGACAGTCAACATAAAACATACAAATATGGATATCTTAGACAAATTGTTTGCGCGGGCAAAAGCGAATAAAAAGCGCATTATTTTGCCCGAATCGTTCGAAGAACGTACCATGCGCGCCGCCGATATAGTATTGCGCGACGGTTTGGCAGAAATTGTACTATTGGGTAATAAAGAGGCTCTTTTGGCGCAAGCCAAAGAAATGGGCTTGGAAAACATCAACAAAGCCATTATTTTTGACGAGGCTACCGCTCCTAATCGTCAGGATTACGTTAATTTGTTGTACGAATTGCGTAAAAACAAAGGCATGACCTTGGAAGAAGCCAACCAAAAAGTAAAAGATCCATTGTATTTGGCTGCTTTGATGATTAAAAACGGCGAAGCAGATGGCGAAGTGGCAGGTGCACAAAACGCTACCAGTAACGTATTGCGTCCTGCATTGCAAATTATTAAGATGAAAAAAGGTATCAGCGTGGTTTCGGGCGCATTCTTAATGATAACCCCCACGCACTATGGCGACGAAGGTATGCTTTTGTTTGCCGACTGTGCGGTAACACCTAATCCGGATGCCAAACAATTGGCAGAAATTGCCATTGCCAGTGCCTCAACCGCAAAAGGATTGGCAGAAATGTCGCCCCGTGTGGCCATGTTGAGTTTCTCTACCCACGGTAGTGCCAAAAACGAGTCGGCCGACAAAATGATAGAAGCTACACGTTTGGCAAAAGAAATGAATCCGGAACTAACCATAGACGGCGAATTGCAATTGGATGCAGCTATTGTTCCTAAGGTGGCAGCGCAAAAAGCCCCCAACAGCCCCTTGCGTGGAACGGCTAACGTATTGGTGTTCCCTAATTTGGATGCCGGTAATATTGGTTATAAATTAACCCAACGTATGTCGGGTGGGGTGGCGTTAGGTCCTATCTTGCAAGGTATGGCAGCCCCTGTAAACGACTTGTCGCGCGGTTGTAGCGTGGACGATATTGTAAAAATGGTTGTAATTACATCAGATCAAGCACGTCATAAAGCATGAAAATTTTAGTATTAAACTGTGGTAGTTCTTCGGTCAAATACAAATTATTTGACATGGAACAAAAAAGTGTGATAGCACAAGGTGGTGTTGAAAAAGTAGGTTTGTTGGGTGCTTTCTTAAAATTAACCTTGCCCTCGGGACAAAAAGTACAATTGGATAAAGATATTCCAGAACACCAAACCGCTATCGAATTTATATTGGATACCATTACCGGTGCAGAGTATGGTGCCATTAAATCGTTGGACGAAATTGGCGCAGTGGGTCATCGTGTAGTGCATGGTGGCGAAAAATTCAACGAGAGTGTATTGATTACGCCCCAGGTAATTGACGCCATTAAACAATGTAGCGAAATGGCTCCTTTGCACAATCCCGCTAACTTAAAAGGCATTGAAACCATTGCTTCTATTTTGCCAAATGTACCTCAAGTGGCTGTGTTTGATACCGCATTCCACCAAACCATGCCTGCTTATGCTTATATGTACGGTACTCCTTACGAAGCATACGAAAAATACGGCGTGCGTCGTTATGGTTTCCACGGAACCAGCCATCGTTATGTTTCAGCTCGCGTATGCCAATTTTTGGGCATTAAACCAGAAGGTACAAAAATCATCACTTGCCACGTGGGTAACGGTGGTTCTATCACCGCTGTCAAAGATGGTAAATCCATTGATACCTCTATGGGCTTTACTCCATTGGAAGGTTTGTTGATGGGTACTCGCTCGGGCGATATTGATGCCGGTGCTGTTACCTATTTAATGGATAAAGAGGGCTTGGATACCAAAGGTATTTCGGACTACTTGAACAAAAAAAGTGGTGTGGCCGGTATTTCGGGCTTGTCATCGGATATGCGCGATATCGAAGCTGCCGACAAAGCGGGTATGCCTAAAGCAGTATTGGCTATGTCCATGTATTCGTACAAAATTAAAAAATACATCGGTGCTTATACCGCTGCGTTGGGTGGTGTGGATGTGATTGTATTTACAGGTGGTGTGGGCGAAAACCAAATTGGGCTTCGTGCACAAATTTGTAAAGAATTGGCCTTTATGGGTATTGAATTGGACGAAAAAGCCAACGATACCAAAGGCGAAGAAATTGTTATTACTACTCCAAATTCTAAAGTGAAGGTAGTGGTGGTTCCTACAGACGAAGAATTTATGATTGCGTCTGATACCATCGCGTTGATTCAGTAATATGCGCAAGTATTTGGCTCTTATACTAACTTACCTCTTTCATCCTATATTTATTCCTATGTACGGAATGGGGATGTTGGGGGTAAGTTCGTTTTTTTACGCTTATTCTCCTTTATTAAAAGGTGTGGTGTTGGGTTTGTCTTGCTTTTTGGCGGTGTTTATGCCGTTGATGTGGTATATCTTGTTGCGAAAGCTCAATATTATCACCACGTCGCAGGCTTCGGATAGGCACGAGCGCAAGTGGGCCTACCTTTTTACGCTTTCGGCGTATGCGGTGGTGGCGGCACTTTCGTTTTTCTTTGGTATCAAACTCTATTATGTGGTATTGTGGTGTGCTGCCTTTTTGGCTTTATTGGTGGTTTATGTGGTAAATCATGTCTGGAAAATAAGCGCGCACGCCACCGGAATGGGTGGATTGACGGGTGCTGTCATTTTTTTTAGTTTTTTTTCGTGCAAAGTATTGCTATATCCAATAATTGTAGTATCTTTGTGCTCAGGTTTGGTGATGTGGTCACGACTTGAGTTAAATGCTCACACATCGGCTCAGTTACTTGCAGGATATGCAGTAGGGCTCTTTTCAATGTTGATTTTGCCATTTTGCACTTTTTTCTAATAAAAAGTGAAAAATTATCTCGAAAAATTTGGTGGATTAAAAAAAAGTTCATACATTTGCAATCCCAAAACGATAATGGCCCATTCGTCTATCGGTTAGGACGCAAGATTTTCATTCTTGAAAGAGCGGTTCGATTCCGCTATGGGCTACAAAATTTAAAAAAGAACATAAAATGGCAAACCACAAATCGTCTGAGAAGAGAATCAGACAAACTGAGAAACGTCGTTTGCATAATAAGTATTATGCCAAGACGGCACGCAACGCAGTTCGTAAATTGCGCGCGATGCACAAAAAAGAAGAGGCCGCTGCTTTACTACCTTTAGTTTCGGCAATGTTAGATAAGCTAGCAAAAAAGAACGTGATTCATAAAAACAAAGCCAACAACTTGAAATCTAAATTGGCTCTTCACGTTAATAAATTGGCCTAATTAAACCATTAAGATTTAACCTCTCTGTAAAAAGAGAGGTTTTTTTATGCCAATAGCTAAGGTATATGGTAATTTTTCACTACCTTTACCTTTTGTAAAAAATCTTGTTTGGTTGGTCTATTTAACCAAGCAAAAATATTCATCTTAATTTTATAATATCTATGTACGAAGAAAAAAGTATTGGAAGTATCAAGTTTTGGAGTGTGGATGACAGACCTCGCGAAAAAATGATGCAAAAGGGTACTGAAGCCTTGTCAAATGCAGAATTGTTGGCCATTTTAATTGCTACGGGAACAAAGCATGAGTCGGCCTTGGATCTGGCAAAAATGTTGTTGAAGCATTGTGGCAACCAGCTTACCGCTTTGGGCAAGTTAACACCAAAAGAGTTAAGCATGCCCATTAAGGGCATAGGCATGGCAAAGGCTGTAACCATTGCTGCAGCGTTGGAGTTGGGCAGGCGTAGAAACAACGAAAGCCCTGTGCAGGTAGATAGCATACAGTCCAGTGCGCAAGTGGCTGCTTTGTTTGCTCCGTTGTTGTCCGATTTACAGCACGAAGAGTTTTGGGTATTGTTGCTTAGTCGCTCCAATAAACCGTTAGCCAAATTTAAGGTGGGGATGGGTGGTGTACACCAAACGTCGGTAGATTGTCGCATCATTCTTAAGCAGGCGGTGTTGCATTTGGCATCGGGCATTGTGTTGTGTCACAATCACCCCTCGGGCAATTTATTTCCAAGCCAAGCTGATAAAAAGCTGACAAGAACCATTATGGATGGTGCCAAAATGTTGGATATAAGGGTATTGGATCATATTATCATAGCCGGTTCGCAGTACTATAGTTTTTTGGACGAGAATACATTGGATACATGATATATTTTTATTCGGATAAATTAACACCACGTGTGCAGTACATTGCTGCGCATATTTTTACTACCATGCTTAAACAGCAGGTTAAATGGGTAAATGCCATAGAGCATTTACCAGATCCTGCTACCCATGTGGTGGTGGCTTATACTGCCCAATCTTGTCCTAAGGGTGTTTTTAAAGTAACGCCGTATGGCTTGTTGTTTAAAAAAGGCTTGAAAAAACAAGAATTTCAAGTGGGTAAATGGCAAGGGCTTACCACCTTTTTTCAAACGTTGGACGGTAATATCCCCTTTGATATTTTTTCGGCCGTATTTTACCTAATAACCCGATACGAAGAATACGTGGCGGATGAGGCTGATTTTGATGAAATGGGTCGCTTTAAGGCCACGGCAAGTTTGGCGTATCAACAAGGTTTCTTAATGGAGCCGTTGGTGGATAAATGGGTAATGGCGTTTGAAAAAGAGTTAGCTGCATGCTCGCCTCTGTATAAGCCAAGTGCCAACCGTGTTTTTGTTTTTAGACCGCTTGTGGTGATTGATAAACTGTTTAAGTATAGAAACAATCCCATATTGCATAATTTCTACACCTTATTTGGAAACATAAGAAAAGGAAAATGGCATGCTGTACTTACGCAATTAAAAGTAAGGTTGCGTATAGAAGAAGATCCTTATAACAACGTGGCTTCGCTGTTGCTGTTGCATAACAGAAACAACTTGTTGCCGGTTTTCTTTTTGCGTGTGTCGTACGATAGTTACAAGGAAAAACCTTTATATACACGCACTGTTTCGTACAAAAACTTGATTTCCAGTCATTATTTGTTCGAATTGCATAGTTCGCCACAGGCTGCCCAGAGTTTTGATAAGTTAGCTTCGGAACGAAAAAAATTGTACAAGATTACCCGTTCGCAGGTAAACATGAATTGTTTTCACAAGTTGGCGTTTCGCATGCCTTCGTCGTACCGAAATTTGCTAAAATTGTCGTTTAAGGACGATTTTAGCATGGTGTATCCGGATATGTTGGGCTTTAGAGCCAGTACCTGTACGCCGTATAAGTACTACGATTTAGAAAAAGAAGATTACTATAAATTGCAAATTCACCCCATTGCGTTTTGCGACGATATGTTGCGTGGTGGTCAATACACGCAACAAGATGTGTACGAAAAACTAATGGCGTTGGCGGCTCAAGTGGCTGAGGTATATGGTGAGTTTTCTTGTATTTTCCATAACGATGTGTTGTCTGATACTGGTCGTTATCGTCACTGGCTTGCGGTGTACGAATCATCGTTGCGAACTATTGCGAAAATGGAGGTAAAATAGTAAATTTGCATCCCTTTATATAAAGCGGTCCTGTAGTTCAATGGATAGAATACGAGTTTCCTAAACTTTAGATCCGGGTTCGATTCCCGGCGGGACTACGAACAAAAAAGCATTCCTTGCGGAATGCCTTTTTTTTGTTCGTAGTCCCTTACCGTTTTTTATTACGTGCCTTTCGGCACGGCGCCCAGAAGGGCGCTTGCTGCCTAA
>JAFOWX010000099.1 GCA_017391905.1 Paludibacteraceae bacterium
CATCAAGCAAAATAAAGAGGCTGAATAAAAAGTGTATTTTGTCGTTACGCTCGCCCTCAAAATGCTCATTTGCTTTTAGCGATTCTGCTCACGCTCGGGATACTAAGTAAACTTATTCTCCTCTCGCTTAATCGCAGAATTACGCCAAGTAAACTCCGCTTTTTCAGGCTTCGCGTGCCTAAAACTACATCTTTTTCTTCAACCTCTCACCATAAGGGGATGACTAATTTACTTTTTAGTCATCCCCTTATGGTGATTCGGTGAGTTGATGCACCGATTTTATTTTTCCAAGTTCTGTTGGAGGGTTGGATACAATTTTTGGGTGATATACGGATAATCAGGTTGCAGCTGCAACGCCTCGTCGTAACACCCCTTAACGCTTTGCCAGTCTTGGTTCTTTTTATACGCATCGGCCAACGTTAAAAGCAAATTCATGTACAACCAGTTGTTTTGATGTACATCTTGCTGCAGCATCAACTCCTTTGCTTTTAAATACTTAACCACCGCCTCTTTTTTTGATCCCCCAAACATAGCAGGCATATAGTACAACACATTACCATATTGAATGTATGCAAAATAGTTAGTAGAATCTGTAGCCACCGCCTCTTTTACATACCGCAAACTTTTCAATCCAATAAAAGGCGCTTTCATAGGCGATATAGCAATCTGATAGCCAATAAAAGCCCCATGATACGCCGCTATTTGCGACACATGTTTACCCTCATTAGGCAAACGTTCCAGCTGCGCATACGCCTTATCCAAATAATGCGCCGCCTCCTTTTTATCCTGATAATCTTTACTTAAACGCCACGCTACGTACCCATATTCTGCATTTAGTAGCTCGGCACGTTGCTGCTCCGACAAAGTAGGCAACGCTTCCAAGCTATCTATAATCTGTTTCCAGGTTTGCATATCCTTATACACATAACACCTATACACATTTTGCAACACAGACTGCGCCATGCAAGCACCACTAATAGCCCACAAAAGGGCCGCCAATACAACTATTTTTTTCTTCATTACAACGGATCTACATCAATGATAATTTGCGCCGATGGCACTTCTTTTTTAAGCAAGGCCATTTGCTGCATTAGGCACGCCCTTACCTGCGTACCCGTTCCTTTAATTTTTAATAAAAACTGTTTTACAAAATACGTCTGCACCTTACCCACCAACGCAGAGCCAGGACCTAACACGGTTACATCGGGTAGTTTTTTTACTTGGTTTGCCATTTTTTCTATTACGGCCGAAGCCAGCTGCAACTGCTTATGCCTTACCTGTACCTCAATGATACGTGCAAAAGGCGGATACATAAAATCTTGTCTTTCTTGCAGTTCTACCCGATAAAAATCCTCCATTTGCTGGTTTAACACCGCTGGAATAATATAATGCTCAGGTTGCGTGGTTTGCAACACCACCCATCCCTGCTCCTGTCTTCGCCCAGCCCTACCCGACACCTGCACCATAAGCTGAAAAGCCCGTTCGGCTGCCCTAAAATCGGGAAAATTCATCATATTATCGGCGTTTAAAATACCCACCAAGCCCACATTATCAAAGTCCAACCCTTTTGCAACCATCTGCGTACCCACCAAAATTTGAGTTTCGCCACAGGCAAAACGCTTAATAACCCCCTCAAACTGCGTGCGCAAGCGCGTTACATCCACGTCTAAACGGTCTGCCTTTACATCGGGAAAATAGTTACGCAATGCCTCTATTACTTTTTCTGTTCCAAAACCCCTATCCTTCAGTTTTTCCGCCCCACAAGACGGGCACGTTTGAGGCATAGGCATGCTGTATCCACAATAATGACACACCAACTTATCCGTTTTTTTGTGATACGTTAAGCTCACATCACAATGTTTGCATTTGGGAATGTAATTGCACGCCACGCATTCTACATACGACGAAAAACCACGTCTGTTTTGAAACAAGATAACCTGCTTACCCGCTTGTAACGTTTGGCGCATTTTATCCAGCAAATACCAACTAAACATGTCCTTCATGCGGTTTTTCTTAAAAGCATCTTGCCTATCAATCACCTCAATATGAGGCAATACCGCCTGATGATAGCGTTCTTGCAACGATACGTATGCATACACACCCTTTTGCGCCAAATAATAACTTTCTATAGAAGGTGTGGCCGAACCCAGCAGGGTTTTAGCACCCGCCATCTGCGCCATCATCAACGCCGCATTTTTGGCGTGATAGCGCGGAGCTGGTTCGTATTGTTTATAAGAAGGTTCATGCTCCTCGTCAATTACCACCAATTGCAAATGGGTAAAAGGTAAAAAAACAGACGAACGCGTACCTAACACCACCTGAATCCCTTTATTTTGTAATAGATTTAAGTAAATCTCTGCCCGCTTATTGTCCGTTATTTGCGAATGGTAAGCCACCATTTTGCTACCCAACACACGCGCCAAACGGTTTTCCAACTGAGCCGTTAGCGCAATTTCGGGCACCAAATAAAGCACCTGTCCCCCCTGTTCTACCACCTCTTTTATTTTCTGCAAATAGATTTCGGTTTTTCCGCTGGCCGTTACACCATGCAGCAACACCATGGGTTTTTGCTCAAAACATTGGTTTATTTGCTGCAACGCTGTTTGTTGCGCTTGGCTTAAAACAGGCCAATCAACGCTACTATCCGCTAATTGTAGGCGCGAACTTTCTTGGCTAAAACAAGACAAAACGCCATTTTTTACTAAGGTTTGGAACGCAGAAACAGACTGTCCCTCTAACAAATCGCTTTTAAGCACAGGTGTAGATAAGAGCCCAAGTTTGGGCACTTCGACAGGCTCAGTGAGCAAAGCTTTTTTAGCCGCCAACTGATTGTACCGCTCTAAAATAGCTTTTTGTTGTTTGGTTTTGGCTAAACGGGTCTGCCCCGTTATCGCTACATACAACACCTGCAAGGGTTTAAACGTATCGCGTTGCAACAACGTGGGTACCGCAGCTTTAAACACCTCGCCTAAACTACAACAATAGTAACCAGCAAGCCAACTCCATAGTTGCAGTTGATGCGGCGTAACCAACGGATACGGATAAGCAACCTGCAATATTTCTTTGCACGTAACACCCTGTGGCGCATTGGGTTGCAATGCACTTACTATACCCCAATGCTGTTTGGTTTTACCCAATGGCACACACACCAAACTGCCTACCTGCACGGTTAAATGCGCAGGTACAGCATACGTATAGCCGTTTACAGCCAGCGGCAATATAACGTGAGCATATTGAGGTACTTTGGACATAACGAAGCAAAGGTAGTAATAAAAGGAGAGTTAAAAAAGGAGCAAGGAGAAATTTTGAGTACCTTTGTGAGTGAATTAGTAAGAGAAAAAGCATGAAACAATTTATAAAAAACTGGTCATTGCCCATTGTAATGTGTTTAGGCGTACTCCTATATATAATAGCACATGCCTTACAACTACCCACAGCCGTAAAAGACAGCATTAACAACGGCATAAAAATAGTACAGCCTGCCCTTATTTTTAGCATGCTGTACCTTTCCTTTTGCAAAATAGATTTTAAGCAACTACGCCTAAGACCATGGCATGGTTACCTACTGTTAGTACAAATAGGCATCATGGGCTTGCTTTCTACCTTGCTGCATTTTTTACCACACAACAATTGGTTTATTTTATTAGAATGCTCACTTGCTTGCTTTATTTGCCCCACAGCAACCGCCTCTGTAGTTATTGTTGAAAAGCTAAAGGGTAATCCAGCTACACTGCTCATGTACAACATTTTAATTAACCTATCGGTGGCCGTAACCGTACCCATCTTTATTCCGTTTTTTGTACAAAACGAGGTAGGCTTTTTAGAAACCTTTACCAGCATTGTAAAGCAAGTGTGCCCCGTATTGATGATTCCGCTTATTTTAGCCAGACTTACCAACCGATATTTACCCAAGCTACGCGACCAAATACGAAAAGCCAAAGACGCCGCCTTTTACCTGTGGATGGTAGCCCTTGCGTTGGCCATGGCAACCGCTACCCGCGCTTTTGCCCACACCAACATTGACCTAATGACGGTAATAGGCATTATGGTTATCACCGCTATTACTTGTTTATTTCAATTTTATGTGGGCCGAAAAATAGGCAAACCCTTTGGCGACAGCATCAGCGCCGGTCAAGCCTTGGGACAAAAAAACACCGTTTTTGTTATCTGGCTTGCCTACACCTTTATGGACCCCATTTGCGCCGTTGCCGGTGGTTTTTACAGCATCTGGCACAACACCGTAAACTCCATACAGTTGTACCGAAACAAATAGAACCCTATTACCTACCCAAAGCAACGGGAATTTTGAGGCGTTTTGTTTCGCCCAAAGTAGTAATCCATTCTATTGCAATAACATAGATACCTTCCTCGCAGGGATTCCCAGCACTATCCCTGCCATCCCAATACGTACTGCCCGATGCCGATAACAGCGCATTGTTGTACAACTGATACACCGAAACACCCTGCAAGTTATACACCCACGCATTGGCAATACTCCCCGCCTCTACCTGATGAAATAGGCTTACATACTGCTCTTGGGGCGCAAACCAACCATTAGACAACCAAAACGGTTTATCTGTGGGCAACACAGGGTTAGGCAATCTATCCGCTTGCGAATTTTCGCACCCGGGCGTAGCCAACACCGTAGAAGCCGCCGAAAACCACACCGCTTTGTTGTGGCTTTCACGCTCCAACGACACCCCCTCTGTATCGTTCAAGTAGGCATGATGCATCTTATCGCTATAACACAACGAATCAAGCACCTGCCCACTGCTCAACACGTACACCTTGCCCGAATCGTTTACAAAATTGGGCAAAGAGGGCACTTGCAAAAAATGGTCAAAGCAAGACTCGGGGTACTGTTCCAACAAAATACTATCGGAAGGTGTAACAGCCACATAAGCATGGGGGCCCAACTCATATTGGGGTAGTTTAACGGATTTTTTGCCATTGGATATTTCACAACGCCCCAACGCTATTGCATCATGGGAGGCATTGTAAAGTTCCACAAAATCTACCCCACCCGGAAAAGGATTGTACAAAACTTCGGATAGATAAAGGTCTGTAATGGGCTCTAAAACAGGCGTAGCACAGGTGTCTCCCACCGCCTCTAAATTTGAAAAAGCAAAGGCCTGATTGCGGGTTTTGGTGTACTTACACCACAGTCCCCACGCCTTGTTTTGCGTGTAGGTAGCGTCTGTTACGCTGTCTGTTTCCACCCAGATGCCATTGCCCAAAGCATACTGCAAACGCCACCGCATATCCAACAAGCGAGACACACGCACATGCACCTGTACCGGTGCTTGCCACAGCACATCCTGTGGCGCAGTTAGCAACAAATGCCCCTTTGTACCGTCTTGTCGGTACAAAGAAATGGTTTTTTGAGCACCACCCACTTGCACATAATATCCTTGTAATGGGGATGTTAAGCAACTTGTATCGGCCATTAAATACATGCGTACCACATTAGCAGAGCTGGGTACGTACTGCAACAAAATGGTAGCCTGCCACTGTGCATTAACAGCAACGCTACAAGGCGTTGCTATGTACGCCGTATCTGCCACTGCAGGCGCATTTAGCGTAAACAATCCATTGTTGTATTGAAAATAAGAAACATCGCCCTGCCAGGCAAGCAAGACAAATGGCTGTAGCATTAGCCAAAGAAATAGCATTTTCTTCATAAAAAAGTGTTAGATAACGAATTAAAATAGTATTTTTGCAGTCGATTTTAGTCATCCTCGACAACGAGGACAAAGATAAGAAAATCAATTTAATAATCATTTAATAAAACACTAAAAAAATGAATGTAGCCATTGTTGGAGCCAGCGGTGCCGTTGGACAAGAATTTTTAAGGGTATTGGCGGAACGTAACTTCCCCATTAGCAACTTGTATTTATTTGGTTCAGCACGTAGTGCAGGTACCACCTACGAGTTTAAAGGTAAAACCTATACCGTTAAAGAACTAAAACACGGCGACGATTTTAAAGATATTGACATTGCCTTTACTTCGGCTGGTGCAGGTATTTCTAAAGAATTTGAAAAAGACATTACCAAATTTGGTGCGGTAATGATTGACAACTCAAGCGCATTCCGTATGGATAACGATGTACCTTTGGTAGTACCCGAAGTAAACGCCGTGGATGCTAAAGACCGTCCACGCGGTGTTATTGCTAACCCCAACTGTACCACCATTCAAATGGTAGTGGCTTTGAAAGCCATCGAAAACCTTTCGCACATTAAACGAGTACACGTTTCTACTTACCAAGCTGCCAGTGGTGCTGGTGCTGCTGCTATGGCCGAATTGGAATTGCAATACCGTCAAGTATTGGCAGGCGAAGAAGTTACCGTAAACAAATTTGCGTACCAATTAGCCTTCAACTTGATTCCTCAAATTGACGTATTTACCGAAAACGGTTATACCAAAGAAGAAATGAAAATGTACAACGAAACCCGCAAAATTATGCACTCAGACATTGAAGTAAGTGCAACTTGCGTACGTGTACCTTCACTTCGCGCTCACTCAGAAGCTCTTTGGGTTGAAACCGAAAGCCCCATTAGCGTAGAACAAGCTAAAGAAGCATTTGCTGCTGCAGAAGGCGTAGTATTGGAAGACAATCCAGCCGAAAAAGTATATCCTATGCCACTTTTCAAATCTGGCTTGGACCCTATCTTTGTAGGCCGTATCCGCAAAGATTTGGCAAACCCCAACGGTTTAACATTCTGGTGCGTAGGCGACCAAATTAAAAAAGGTGCAGCCCTAAACGCTGTACAAATTGCAGAATACTTAATTAAAGAAGGTGACATCAAAAAATAACAACTCGGTTATTTTTACTACACAATTAGCTTCCGATGTAAATGCCCTTTTACAGGGCGTTTCGTCGGAACAATTGTTTATACTAACCGATACACAAACCCAACAACATTGCCTACCGCTGTTGCAAAGCGAAGGCATGTTGCAACACGCCAAAATATACACCATGCCTGCCGGCGACCACTACAAAACCATAGAGACCGTAGTGGATATATGGAAATTTTTGGGCGAAAATGGTGGTACGCGCCATTCGGTACTCATCAATTTGGGCGGCGGTGTAGTAACCGATTTAGGTGGATTTATTGCCAATACCTTTAAACGAGGTATTCGTTTTATCAACGTACCTACCACCCTGCTTTCTATGGTAGATGCTGCCGTAGGGGGCAAAACAGGCATCAATTTTAACGGACTTAAAAACGAAGTTGGCGTTATTAACCCTGCCGAAACGGTGGTTATCTGTTCCGACTTTTTACGTTCGCTCGATACACACAATTTACTTTCGGGTTATGCCGAAATGCTAAAACACGGCTTGCTTTCGTCGCGCCAGGAAATGAAACGATTAAGCAGTTTTGACGCTACAAAGCCCGATTATGCATTGCTTGCATCGCTCATAGAAACTTCGGTACAAATAAAAGCCAACATAGTGGAACAAGACCCTACAGAAAAGGGTATCCGAAAAGCGCTTAACTTAGGGCACACCATTGGGCACGCCTTTGAAAGCTATTCGCACGCCACAAACCGCCCCATTTTACATGGTTATGCCGTAGCATGGGGATTGATTGGCGAACTTTTCCTTTCGCATAAAGTACAAGGATTTCCGCAAGATGTTTTATTACAGACCGTTCGTTTTATCAAAGACAACTACGGCGTATTTGACATTACTTGCAACGACTATCCTGCCCTATACGAATACATGGCGCACGACAAAAAGAACGCCATTGCCGGCCAGGTAAACTTTACCTTGCTAAAAGACGTAGGCAACATTGTTCCCAACTGCATTGTAGAGAAAGAGCTTATCTTCCAAGCCCTGGATTTTTACCGCGATAGCGTGGGGCTATAATTAGGAGTTAGGAATTAGGAGTTAGGAGTTAGGAGTTATAGGACTACGAAAAAAGCATCCCCAAAGGGATGCTTTTTGGTAAGCTGCTTAGGCAGCAAGCGCCCTTCTGGGCGCCGTGCCGAAAGGCACGTAATAAAAAACGGTACGGGACTACGAACAAAAAAAAGGCATTCCGCAAGGAATGCTTTTTTGTTCGTAGTCCCGCCGGGAATCGCACCCGGATCTAAAGTTTAGGAAACTC
>JAFOWX010000100.1 GCA_017391905.1 Paludibacteraceae bacterium
CGGGCAATGAAGCGGTACTAATTTTGGGTGTACCAGAAGATGATGAATTAGATCTGAATCTTCCCATTATTTTTTACCTCCATAATTTTTAGGTTCTGCTTCCGAAATCTTTTGAGGATAGATTTTTTGGATTGCTTTTTGTTGTTCAGCGTCCAACTCATCAAATCCTTTTGCAAATTTAGCTTTTGCTAAATCGTTACGCAATTCGTTATAAGCAGCCACCAATTCGTTTTGCACATTGATGTATGCCGAGTAAGATGTACCACGGTCGTTTTGCAACGAGATTACGTGATTTTTGGTTACCAATACGGTACCAAAATATTCCACGTCCATGGGTTCTTTTTCGGGCATATTTGGATCATCACCTGCGTTTTTAATAAATTCTTTGGCTTTTTCTTTCAAGTCTGCCAACTCGGTGTATTCGCCACGAACCAATAATTGGTCTTCGCTATTGATTAGCACCACGAATACGTTACGCTCTTTTACCTTTAAGTCTTCTGTTTTTTGCTCTGCAGGAACAGGAGGAGGCAAACGACGCGCCAAACCTTTGTTAACAGCCATTGAGGTTGTCATCAAAAAGAATACCAACAACAAGAATGCGATATCCGCCGTAGAACTTGAATTTAACTCAGGTACTTCACGTTTTTGCTTTCCCATAGTGATATTATTTTATTTTTTTAGCCAAAGGACCTAAAATCATTAATAAGAAACCGGCACCCATCATAACGTAGATGGTAGAAATCATCATGTCCACCATTCTGATTGTTCCTTCGTCAACAACTTCGCCAGAACCTAATAGAGTAATAGATTCGCCAGAAGAAGTGAAATAACCAATAACCAATACCAATACGGTTAATGCAATAGAAACAACGGTTTTGATAGCCGAACTTTTGTTAGATTGTAATTTAATAACAAATTGCCATACAGCAGAAACTACTGCCAATAATGCTGTTAAGAAGAAGCAAGCATACATCAAGTTAATCATAGCATTGGTGTAAACAGGCTCCACGTAATCAGCATTAGGATCTACGTCACCTCCTAAGAAGAAAAGCAACGTAATCACTATTGTGATTGCACATAGTACATATAGTACAATGCGTGATAAATTCTTTAACATAATCAATTCTCCTTATTAGATAGGTGATTATTTTTTAATTTGGTTTTTGGTCAAGATGTCCAACATGGTGATAGAAGAGTCTTCCATGTCAGCAACAACAGCTTCGATACGAGCCAAGATAAAGTTATAGAAAATTTGTAGGATGATAGCACCGATCAAACCGAACACGGTAGTAATAAGCGCAACTTTGATACCACCAGCAACGATAGTAGCAGACATATCACCAGCTTGTTGGATGCGGTCGAAAGCTTCGATCATACCGATTACAGTACCCATGAAACCAAAGTTAGGACACAAACCGATGAACAAACCAATCCAGCTTAAGTTCTTTTCCATCAAACCTGATTGAACGCTACCGTAAGCAATGATAGATTTTTCTGCAACGTCCAAACCTTCTTCCATGTGCAACAAACCTTGGTAGAAGATAGAAGCGATAGGACCACGAGCGTTGCGGCAAACTTCTTTAGCAGCTTCAACGCCGTCTTTTTCCAAAGTTTCTTCTACTTGAGCCAACAATTTTTTAGAGTTGGTAGTAGACAAGCTCAAGTAAATAATACGTTCAATAGCAATAGCCAAACCTAAAATCAAACACAAAGCTACAGTACTCATGAAACCAGCACCACCTTCGATGAATTTGGTTTTAAGTGCTTGGTGAATACCACCTTGTTCTTCATCTGCTGCAGGAGCAGGAGCTGCGGGTTCTTCGGCAATAGGAGCAGCTTCTTCAGCTACTTGTTCTACTGCAGGAGCTTCTTCAGAAATAGGAGCTACTTCATCTTGAGCATAAACACTCATAAAACTTACGCTAGCCATAACTGCTAGCACAGCAAATAACTTTTTCATGTTTTTGTTTTTAAAATTAATATATTTTTTAGTTAGTAAATTATACAAAATTTGCGGAGAAAGCGGGATTCGAACCCGCGATACGCTTTTGACGTATACACGCTTTCCAGGCGTGCCTCTTCAACCACTCGAGCATCTCTCCAGAGAGGCAAAAGCCTACTGACACTAAAAACGTGTGCAAGATACAAAAAGTACGTTAAACAGCAAAAGAATTTCTTAAAAATTATTATTGCAACCGCCAAAAAACAGGGTTTTAACATTTTTGGTAGTCTGTTCATCTACCTCAAACACGGTTATTCCGTAAATATCCGCCAATTTCTGCGCTACGTAGGGCACGTAGGCAGGCTCGTTGCGTTTGCCTCTAAAAGGAACAGGAGGTAGGTATGGAGCATCTGTTTCCAACAAAATGCGAGAAAGTGGAATGTGCAAAATTTGGTCGATAAATTTGGCGTTTTTGTAGGTTGCCGGGCCACCTATGCCGTAGTAAAAATTGCCTAATTTGGCTATTTGTTCTGCCATTTGAGGTGTACCGGTAAAACAGTGAAACACCCCGTTTAATTGCGCAGGGTTAAACTTTTTCAGGCTATCTACCACCTCGTTAAACGCATCACGACAATGGATGCAGATAGGTTTTTGAAGCTGTATTGCCACGTCAATTTGGTATTCAAACACCTTTTTCTGCTCTTGCAAATAAGTTTTGTCCCAATACAAATCCAACCCTATTTCGCCTATGGCAATATAATCCGATGCACGCAAGGAAATTTCGGCATTAAAAGCATCTAATTCTGCCTGATAATCAGCCTGTATAGAGGTAGGATGTATGCCTATCATCATGGATGTAAAATCGGGAAATTGAGCATGGAAACAACGCATGGCATCTACCGTAGAGGCATCTACATTAGGCAATATGGCATGGGTTATACCGGCTTCTTTAGCACGCAGCACCATAGCTTCGGCATCGGGCAAAAAAGCCTCGTCGTAAATATGCGTATGTGTGTCTATCATATAGTCGCTTCGCTTTGGTGATTTGGTGCTTTGGTGATTTGGTGATTCGGTGATTTGGTGAGTTGATGTTTAGTCGTTGAGGCGTTTAGTCGATTATTTTATTGACGATTCAACGATTCATCCAAAATTTTCAGAAAGTCCCTCAAATTTGTAATCTGATACGTGGGTTTAAAGGGCAATGGTGCTGACGATGGATTGGGATTAAAATACACTTGATCTATGCGAGCATTGCGTGCTCCCATTATATCGGCCTCAAAATTATCGCCTATTACCAAACTTTGTTTTTTAAGCGCATTGGACGATTTTATGGCGTAATCAAAAAACACCTTGGCAGGTTTATGCGCACCTATGTGCTCCGAAAAGTAGCACTTATCAAAATACGAATACAAGCCAGAACGCTGCAACTTTAGGTGTTGAATTTCTACAAATCCATTGGAAATGATGTAGAGTTTATAACGCTTGCTTTTTAAAGCGTCCAATACCTCCAAGCAATGAGGCATTAAGCGCGTTTGCTGCGCCAAAAGGGGCAAATACTCCCTTTCCATACACTCCGCCACAGGCAACAAAGACTCCTTAAACGTGCGTAAAGGATACGCAAAACGCTCTTGATTCAACTGCTCTTTGGTAATTTTTCCGGCACCATATAGTTGCCACAACCTATCGTTATTACCTTTGTACAATTGATAGTAGGCATCAAAATGCAAAAAATGATTACCCAACCCATATTTATCAAACAACACGTTGAGGGTGTGTTTGGCATTGCTGTCAAAATCCCACAACGTGTTGTCTAAATCAAAGAACAAGTACTTATAGTACATGCTCCTATTAACGAGTTTGGATAATCAAATAGCGAGAAACGCTCCAGAAGCTATTGGCATTTTTGATGATAATAACTTTGGTTTTGTCGCTATTTTCTTTGATTTGGTACGAAGATTCAGGGTGTTTGGTTAAGATTTTAGCCGATTTAGCACCGGTTTCCAAACGGTCAAACACGCGGATATCAACGGGAGTAAACAATTCGGTACGATAACCTGCATCGCGGTCTTTCACGTTGATGTCGTTGTCACGCAAGGCACGACGGTTACCCATAAAGAAATAAGCACGATGCAATTGAGCATCTTGGCTGCTCATGATGCTGTCTTGTTCGTTGGTTTTTGCCACCAAAGCAGCTTCGCGGTCTTGCGACATGCGGTAAACAACCATTAAGCTATCAATTTGATAATCTTTGCTTACCAATACATCGCGTAGCTCAGCAATTTCTTTGTTTTTCTTTTTCAAATCGGAGGTAAGTTTGTTTACCATGCGTTGCAATTTGGTAGATTTTACATCGCTTGCTTCCAATTTTTCTTCCAACTCGGCAATTTTTGCTTGGTTTTCTGCCAACAAGTTGTTGATCATATACATGTTATCAACTACTTTTTGACGCATGTCTTGCGAAGGATTTTCGCTGTCGTACGAAGCAAAAGTTAAGATATTTTGCGAATTACGAATAGCTTCAAAGCCAGAATCCACGTCTTGAATCAAGTCCAAATACTCCTCTAACTCAGCCAATTGGGTTTGTTGTAACTTTTGAATAGAGTCTTTTTCAAATTCTACTCGTTTATGTGCTGAAGTTTTAAAGTCGCACGAACTTAGCATGGCCATCATGATGGCTACCACGCCTACACATTTTACAAATAGTTTCATATAATTGGTTTTAGGTAATCAATTTATCGGCCACAAAATTAGGAAAAACTGACCGCAAAAAAAAATAAAATACATTTTTTATGACAAATAGGGCTTTTAGCTACTTGCCAGCCACCACCAACACAAACTCGCCTTTGGGCTCGTGGGCAGTAAAATGTTCGATGAGTTCTTGCAAGGTACCGCGCACGGTTTCGTTGTGTATTTTGGAAATTTCGCGCGATACGGCTGCCTGCCGGGTGCCACCAAGCACCTCTGCGAGGTGCTGAAGGGTTTTTACCACCCTATAGGGCGACTCATACAGCACCATAGCGCGGTCTTCCAAAGCCAATTGCTGCAAACGGGTTTGACGCCCCTTTTTGGGTGGCAAAAACCCTTCAAAGCAAAAACGATCCATGGGAAGCCCCGAGTTTACCAAGGCCGGTATTGCTGCGGTGGCACCCGGCAGACACTCTACCTCAATACCAGCGGCAGCACACTCACGAACAATTAAAAATCCGGGGTCCGACAAACCGGGCGTACCGGCATCAGACACCACAGCCCCCACCTTACCCTGCTTTAACAAGTTTATAACCCCTGCCACAGACTGATGCTCGTTAAATTTATGATGCGCCATCAGGCGGTTTTCTATGTTAAAGTGTTTGAGCAAGATACCCGTGGTACGTGTATCTTCGGCCAAAATAAAATCCACTTCTTTTAACACCTTAATGGCTCTAAAAGTCATGTCTTCTAAGTTGCCTACGGGTGTGGGAACAATGTATAGTTTCATGATTACACAAATTTTCGTTGCAACATATCGTAAAAATACACCACCGTTGCATCGTCTGCGTTCCAGTTAAAATTACTTTTTAGGTACGCATCGGCTTGGGCAAAGGTTTCCATGCTGTTTAGTGCATCGATGGTATTAAAAAGCAAGGCTTCGTTGTTGTCAAATAAGTCGTGTTTTAAGCGGAAGCGGTCATTTAGGCCTATGGCTTTGCGAAGGTCTGTAATAAGACGTGCATCCTTGTTCTCGCTTCGCGGGGTTTCCACAGGCGCAGGCGCTTCTGCCTTAACAGCCTCTTGCACGGGTGCTGGTGCAACCTCTACTTGGGGCGCTTTTACGGCTATTTCCACTTGCACGGGTGCATTTTGCGCCACAGGGGCGGGCTCCACCATTTTTTCTTCTAACGCTGGAGCGGGTTCTACCACCTTTTCTTCTGCCACAACAGGAGCAGGTGTTTCTACCACAGGAGTGGCAATTGGCTCTGCTTGAGGCATAGCAACAGCAGGAGCTGTTTGGGCTGTTCCAAGTGCTTTTAGCGCAGCAATTTGTTGTTTTAATTGCATCACGGTGGCTTGTTGCACAGCCTCGTCGGCTTCTAACATGCCTTGGTACAAATCAATTTTTGCAAGGATAGAAGCCATGGCTTTTTGCATGCTTTCTACTTCGGTGCGCAATTCGCGCAATATTGTTTTTTTATCCATAATTACAGGGTTATTGGCTGTATTTTATTGCATCTTGTTTACAAACGTTATTTTACAGGCGTGTATAGCCCCAAACAATCACAATAAAATTTAAACGGCTTCTTATTTCGGCTTTATTTTTATACATTTGCAAAAGTAATACATTTTAAGTTGAAACCAAAGCCTCTATCCAAATGATCAAACAACCTTTTACATTAGACCGTACCGTACGTACCGTTGGGGGCATCCTAATCATAGCAGGTATTATTCTGTTACTTAAACGTTTAAGTGGCGTACTATTGCCTTTTTTTGCGGCGTGGCTATTAGCGTACATGCTCAATCCATTTGTTCATTTTTTTCAAAACAAATTAAAAGTAAAAAAACGTGGATTGGCCGTTGCGCTGGTGTTTATTACCATTTTTAGCTGCTTGTTTGGGGCTATTTATTTTGCTGCGGCTAACATTACCAACGAAATAGTGGAAATGAAAAAACTTACCTCTCACTATTTTGCCATGGAGCACAACTCCAACCTACCGCCTTTGATAGCCAACTTTTTTAGAGACACGTTTAGCCACGTAGAGTTTGACCAATGGTTTGATATGGATAAAATGATAGCCACTATCAAATCGGTAGTACCCAAGGCATTTGACATGGTTTCGGCCTCGTTCCAATACCTTACCAGTTTGGTGGTGCTCTTTATTTTCTGTTTGTATTTGTTCTTTTTGGCTATGGACTACGACAAACTATCGGAAACATGGCACAATTACATACCCAAAAAGTACCGTTCGTTTACCATTACGGTGGTGGACGATTTAACGCAAAAAATGAACACCTATTTTCGCAAACAGGCCCTTATTTCTTTTATTTTGGGCATTCTGTTTGCCATAGGATTTAGCATTTTGCAATTACCTATGGCCATTACCATGGGGCTATTGGTTGGGGTGCTAAACATGGTGCCTTATATGCACTCATTAGGCATTATTCCGCCTTTGTGTGTGGCGCTCATGCAATCGGCCATTGGCGGACCCGATTTTTGGTGGACAGCCTTGTTTATTCTTATTGTATTTGGGGTAAACCAGCTTATTTTGGACGCCTTTTTAACGCCTAAGATTATGGGCAATGCTACGGGGTTGCACCCTGCTATTATTTTACTTTCGCTTTCTATTTGGGGGTCGCTTATGGGCGTTGTAGGTATGATTATTGCCTTGCCTGTTACCACCATTATTGTTACGTATTATCAATATTTTATTATCGACCAAAAAAGCATACCTACCGATACGGATGTAGCGCAACATGAATCATAACGAGCAACGCAATACCCTCTTGTTGGTGAAACAATACGAGTCTTCGCCTAACGAGTACATGGAAGCAGATGAGTACGATCTTATCTGCGACCATTATTTGCGCATGGCCCAATTTACCAAAGCGGTAGCGGCTATACAAAAGGGCATTGAACTGCATCCTACTTACACGCCCCTGTATTACCAACAGGCGCGTTGTTACATGGAACAAGAAAAATGGGAATTGAGCAAGCAAAGCATTCAGTACGCCATTGCACAGTATAAAAAGCGGATTGTTTCGGCCAAAAAGAAATTGTCTGCTGTTTTTTGGGACAATATGTACGAATCCTTGTTGCTTAAGGCCGAAATTAGCCTTAGATGCCACGAGCCCGAGGAGGCTAAAAAGATGCTGCAAGCGGCTGTGCATTACGCTCCATACATTCCCTATCCTACCTCGCCGTATTTGGATTTTGCGCATTTGTACTTGCAAGAGGATATGTTAAGCGAGGCCAATGCGTGCCTGCAAAAGGCGTGCAAGGCTAACCCAAACGACCAAGTGGCTTGGGCTATGCTGTGCCAAACGTATTTTCAGTTGGGGCAATCTATGCAAGGCATTAAGGTGTTGGAAGAAATGACCAAAATGAATCCGTACTCTAACGAGGCGTGGTGCCGTTTGGGCATTGCTTACCGCGAAATGGGTATGGTAGTGGAGGCCGAAAATGCCTTTGAATACAGCATAAGTATTGACGAAAAACATACCGAAACGTGGTACAACTACGCGCTACTCCATTTGGAAAACACCAACTACCAGCGTGCTATAGACTGCTTAAAGGTTTGTAATGAACTTACGCCTAATCAGTTGGTTATATTGCTTAACTGGATTATTTGCGAAAGGCAGTTGGGGCTTTATCAAGAGGCTTTGCAACGTTGTCACGAAACCGAAAAAAGTTTTCCTAACGAAAAATTATTATTGGTAGAAAAGGGCATTACGTTGTTTATGATGCAAGCTTGGGAGGATGCCTTGCGCGTATTTCTGCCTCTTGCCGATGGCGAGTTTGCCGCGCAGGTGGTTTCGTACGTATCTAAAATATATTACCAATTAGACAATATACCGTTGGCTATTGCTTATGCGCAAAAATCGGTAAAAGCCGATTCTAATTCATCGCGTTGGGCATGGTTAGGCACGCTCTATTTAACCACGGGCGATTACGACATGGCGTTACAAACCTTTTTGCACGTGGCACAAATAAACCCTAACCACCCACTTATTGATTTACACATTTCATTGGCGTATCAGGCACTTAACAACTTGGAGCAGGCCCAAAACCATTTTTCCATGGCTTATCAAAAAGACAAGGAAGCCGTAATCCGTTTTTTGGAAAGCAATCCGGATATTAGTCATGTAATACGCACCGATTCTATTGCCGATAATCATTCTAACACCGATAACACCTTATGAAAAAAGTATTGATTTTACTTAGCCTTGTTTTAATTTCTGGCAGCTTATGGGCTGGCAACTTAGACTCTACCGCAGTAAACAACCTTAGCCTTATTCAGGTGGTTGAAAAATGGTACGAAGAAAATACCAACTATTATACCATCACGGCTCTTATGGCTGTAGAAAGTTCGTTTATTCCTTTTCCATCGGAAGTGGTGATACCACCTGCTGCGTACATTGCCAGTAAACCAGATTCTACCCTCAACATATTTTTAGTGGTTGCCTTTGGTACGTTAGGGGCGCTAATAGGTGCGTTTGTCAATTACTATTTGGCGTTGTGGTTGGGCAGACCTATTATTTACAAGTTTGCCGAAAGTAAATTGGGACGTTTGTGCTTGCTAAGCAAAGATAAGATTGTTACAGCCGAAGAATATTTTGTAAAGCACGGTAAAACCTCAACCCTTGTGGGTCGTCTAATTCCTGCCGTTAGACAACTTATTTCCATTCCTGCTGGGTTAGCACGTATGAATGTATTTCACTTTGCGTTGTTTACCACCATTGGTGCTGGACTTTGGAATAGTGTACTTGCCTTGTTAGGGTATCTTGCGCAAGGACAACAAGAACTTATTGATGAATATAGCCACGAGCTATCCATTGTTATTTTGGCACTAATGGCTATTGTTATTATATACTTTATCATTAAAAAATTATGCTTAAAACAGAAAAAATAATTACCAAAGAATACGGCATTATTGGTAATCCGTTGTCGCATTCTTATTCGCCTACCTTTTTTAACGAAAAATTTGTGCAAAAAGGGATAAAATCGGCATACCATGCTTTTGACATTGCTTCTATAGAGGGCTTTTTGCCCATTGTGGAGCAGCGTCCGCTGATGCGTGGTTTTAACGTAACCATACCTTATAAACAAGAGGTGATGCCTTACTTGCACCAAATAGATAGCAATGCACAGGCCATTGGGGCTGTTAATGTGGTAAAAGTGGAAAAAAAGGACGGCAAGCCTTACCTAACAGGTTATAACACAGACTGGTATGGTTTTACTCGTTCTATACAACCCTTGTTAAAACCTTGGCATACCAAAGCATTGGTATTGGGAACTGGCGGGGCGTCTAAGGCTATTACGTATGCACTTACCCAACTGGGTATTACCTACAAGTTGGCATCCCGTACGCCAAAAGACGGACAGTTTTCGTACCAAGATATTACACCGGCCATTATGGAAGAATATACCATTATTATTAACACCACGCCGGTGGGCATGTTTCCTAATATAAAGGAGTGTCCCAATATTCCTTATCAGTATATTACCAACAAACATTTGGCGTTTGATTTAACCTACAACCCCATTAGAACCTTGTTTTTACAACAAGCCGAAATGAAAGGAGCAACCATACGCAACGGTTGGGAGATGTTTGTATATCAAGCATTACGCTCTTACCAAATATGGGAAGGTGTGGAATGGAC
>JAFOWX010000101.1 GCA_017391905.1 Paludibacteraceae bacterium
ATTCTACCATAAAATTGAAAAGGCTGTTATTCGTTTGTTTAAACGAAAAGAAAAACCGGTTGTAGAAGAAACAGAGCCTGCTATGCAAGATACCACCGTAAATAATATGGTGGACGATAACGAAGCAGACGATGTGGATATTCCGCTTGTGGATATAGAAGAGTCTATCGCTCCTCAGGCTATTGACGAAATAGACTGCGCAAACGAGGTGGAATTTGACGTTCCAAGCCCTGCGCCCGTGGCAGAGGAGAAAAAAGGCAACGACGACATTCCTTTTGAAGTAACCAATGCCTCTGAACAAGAGGCTGATGCCAACAACGAAATTGGTTTTGAGGTAATGCGAGGCGAAGATTTAGGTTCTGAATTGGTGGACCAATATGGTGTGTACGACCCTACATTGGACCTACCCAATTACAAATATCCTACCTTTGACCTATTAAAGAAACTTGATACCACCGCCAAAATTGATGCCGAAGAGCAACAAGCCAACAAAGAACGTATTATCCGTACGCTTCAAAATTACGGCGTAGGTATTAAAGAAATCAAGGCTACCATTGGTCCTACCATTACGTTGTACGAAATTGTACCTGCAGACGGTATTCGTATTTCGCGCATACGTAACTTAGGCGACGATATTGCATTGAGTTTATCGGCCATAGGTATCCGTATCATTGCGCCTATTCCAGGCAAAGGAACCATTGGTATTGAGGTGCCCAACAAGCACGCACAGATAGTGCCCATGCAATCGCTGTTAGCTTCCAAGAAATTCCAAGAAACCACCTACGACCTACCCATTGCCATTGGCAAAACCATTACGGACGAGGTGTTTATGGTGGATTTGGCAAAGCTACCTCACCTGTTGGTGGCAGGTGCTACGGGGCAAGGAAAGTCCGTTGGGTTAAATGCGATTATCACATCTTTACTTTACAAAAAGCACCCTTCGCAACTTAAACTAATCTTGGTTGACCCCAAAAAAGTAGAGTTTAGCATCTACAGCGATTTGGAAAAACATTTCTTGGCTAAGCTACCCGAAAACGACGATGCCATTATTACCGATGTGAATAAGGTAGTACAAACCCTTAACTCGGTATGTAAAGAAATGGACGATCGCAACGACTTGTTTAAAAAAGCGCACGTTCGTAATATAAAGGAATACAACGAGAAGTTTGTAAACCGCAAATTAAACCCCGAAAAAGGACACCGTTTCCTACCCTACATTGTGGTAATTATTGATGAGTTTGCAGACCTTATCATGACTGCCGGCAAAGAGGTAGAAATGCCTATTGCCCGTATTGCGCAGTTGGCACGTGCCGCTGGTATTCATGCCATTATAGCTACCCAACGTCCTGCTGCAAACATTATTACGGGTAACATAAAGGCCAACTTCCCTGGACGTATGGCTTTCCGTGTGGCATCGCAAATAGACTCACGTACCATTTTGGATGCTTCGGGCGCAAACCAACTTATAGGTAGAGGCGACTTGCTGTTTTTACAAGGAAGCGATTTGGTGCGTGTACAATGTGCCTTTATCGACACCCCGGAAGTAGAAGCCATTTGCCGTCACATTGGCGAGCAACAAGGTTATCCACAACCCTTTGCCCTACCCGAGGTTGAAATAATCGATGGTGATACCAATTTAAGCGGTGTTGACATGAGCAAACGCGACCCCATGTTTGACGAAGTAGCGCGCATGGTGGTGTTAAGCCAATCCGGTTCTACCTCTATGATACAACGCAAATTCTCCATTGGTTATAACCGTGCCGGTAGAATCATGGACCAATTAGAGGCGGCAGGCATTGTAGGAGCTGCAGACGGTAGCAAATCGCGCGCTGTATTGCTACAAGACGAAATGCAATTAGACAGATTATTAGAAACATTATAAATATCCACTATCTATGAAAAGAGACAACGTCATTTTTGACATCATCGACAGAGAACGTCAACGTCAATTAAAAGGTATTGAGTTGATTGCTTCTGAAAACTTTGTGAGCGACCAAGTAATGGAAGCCATGGGTTCTTGCTTAACCAACAAGTATGCAGAAGGTTATCCAGGCAAACGCTACTACGGTGGTTGCGAAGTGGTTGACCAAAGCGAACAATTGGCCATTGACCGCCTAAAAGAAATTTTTGGCGCTTGCTGGGCAAACGTACAACCCCACTCTGGTGCTCAAGCCAATGCGGCTGTATTCTTGGCAGTATTGAATCCTGGCGACAAATTCATGGGCTTAAACTTGGCTCACGGTGGTCACCTTTCGCACGGTTCGTTGGTAAACTCTTCGGGTATTATCTATACTCCTTGCGAATACAACCTAAACGAAGCTACCGGTCGTGTTGATTATGACCAAATGGAAGAAGTTGCTTTGCGCGAAAAACCAAAAATGATTATTGGTGGTGGTTCTGCTTACTCACGCGAATGGGACTACAAACGCATGCGCGAAATTGCCGACAAAGTAGGTGCTATTCTATTGGTGGATATGGCTCACCCTGCCGGTTTAATTGCTGCCGGTTTGTTGGACAACCCACTTAAATACGCTCACATTGTAACCTCTACCACCCACAAAACCTTGCGTGGACCTCGTGGTGGTGTTATCATGATGGGCCAAGACTTCCCTAACCCCAAAGGCGTAAAAACTCCTAAAGGCGAAGTAAAAATGATGTCAGCTTGTTTGGATTCGGCTGTATTCCCAGGTATCCAAGGTGGTCCATTGGAACACGTTATTGCAGCTAAAGCCGTTGCATTTGGCGAATGTTTGCAACCCGAATACAAAGAATACCAAATTCAAGTACAAAAAAATGCTGCTAAATTGGCCGAAGAGCTAATTAAACGTGGCTTTAAAATTGTATCGGACGGTACAGACAACCACTCTATGTTGGTTGACTTGCGCACCAAATACCCAGAACTAACCGGTAAAGTAGCCGAAAAAGCCTTGGTAGCAGCCGACATTACCTGTAACAAAAACATGGTTCCATTTGACAGCCGTTCTGCTTTCCAAACTTCTGGTATTCGTTTGGGTACTCCTGCTATCACCACCCGTGGTGCTAAAGAAGACTTGATGGTACAAATTGCCGAAATGATTGAAGAAGTACTTTCTAACCCAGAAAACGAAGAAGTTATTGCAAAAGTACGTGCTCGTGTAAACGACACCATGAAAGATTATCCTTTATTTGCTTACTAATAGAAACTGTTTAAATACATAAAAACAATATGAACACTCCAGCTCCATTTAAAGTATTTTCGGGTACTAAATCCAGATACATGGCCGAAAAAGTATGCGAAAAATTGGGTTGCCCATTGGGTAATATGAACATTCAATATTTTGCAGACGGCGAATTTGTGGTTTCGTACGAAGAATCTATTCGCGGTTGCGAAGTTTACTTGGTACAATCTACTTTCCCAAACTCAGATAACTTGTTGGAATTGTTATTGATGATTGATGCCGCTAAACGTGCTTCATCTCGCAAAGTAATTCCAGTTATCCCCTACTTTGGTTGGGCTCGTCAAGACCGCAAAGACAAACCACGTGTATCAATTGGTGCTAAATTAATTGCCGATTTGTTGAGCACTGCTGGCATTGACCGCATTATTACTTTAGACTTGCACGCCGATCAAATTCAAGGTTTCTTTGATTGCCCTGTAGATCATTTGTTGGCTTCGTCTATTTTCTTGCCATACATCCAATCTATGAAATTGGAAGACTTGGTAATTGCATCGCCAGACGTAGGTGGTTCTAAACGTGCCAGCTCGTATGCCAAATACTTGGGAGTTGACTTGGTTCTTTGCCACAAACAACGTGCTAAAGCCAACGTAGTAGAGTCAATGAAAATTATTGGCGACGTACAAGGCAAAAACGTTATTATTTTGGACGATATGGTAGATACCGCAGGTACTATTACCAAAGCTGCCGACTTGATGATTGAAAACGGTGCCCTTTCGGTACATGCTTTTGCATCGCACGGTGTGCTTTCAGACCCTGCTACCGAACGCATTGAAAAATCGAAACTAACCGCTATTTACTTTACCGATTCAATTCCTTTGAAAAAAGAAAGCGAAAAAATCAAAGTATTGAGCGTTGCCGATTTGATTGCTAATACCATTATCAACGTAAATACCAACAAATCTATTAGCTCAAGCTACTTAGTGTAAATTCAATTAGGAATGTGGAATGAGGAATTAGGAATTATTCTTCATTCTTCATTTCTAATTCCTAATTTCTAATTCCTAATTAGATAAATGTCTCGTAAAAAACCACTTCCTATATTAGAAGACATACTTATTACCGATGTGGCAGCCGAGGGTAAAGCCTTGGCTCGCTACAACGATATGGTTGTGTTTGTTCCTTTTGCTGTTCCCGGCGATGTAGTTGATTTGCAAATTACCAAAAAGAAAAAATCGTACGCAGAAGCCAAAGTAATTGCCTATAAAAAGTACGCAGAAGTACGTTGTGAGCCTATTTGCTCGCAATTTGGAACTTGTGGAGGCTGCAAATGGCAACATTTACCATACGCAGAGCAGCTTAAGTACAAACAACAACAAGTAGAAGACAACTTAACACGCATTGGCAAGATAGACCTGCCCCCTATTATGCCTATTTTAGGGTCTAAACAAACCGCAGGCTACCGCAACAAGTTGGAATTTACCTTTTCTAATAAGGCGTGGGTTACGTACGAACAACTTAAAACCATAGACCCTACTGCACCACGCAATGCGGTAGGTTTTCACATCCCCGGCTGTTTTGATAAAGTGTTGCATATAGACAAATGCTATTTGCAAGACGATATTACCAACCAAATTAGAAACAGCATACACACATACTGCCAAGAAAACGGCATTTCATACTTTGATTTGCGCGCACAACAAGGCATGATGCGTACTTTAATTGTACGTAATGCCATGACCACAAATCAATTAATGGTTATTGTGGTGTTTGCCGAAAAAGACGAAACCATTTGGGAAGGAGTTTTAAACCACATTGCCACCAACTTTCCGCAAATTACCTCGTTGCTGTATATTTTAAATCAAAAATGCAACGATACCATTGGCGACCAAGAAGTGATGGTGTACAAAGGCGACGACCACATTATTGAAACCATGGAAGACCTTAAATTTAAGGTTGGTCCAAAATCTTTCTACCAAACCAACACCCACCAAGCCTACGAGCTTTACAGTGTTGCTCGCAACTTTGCAGGCCTTACCGGCAACGAATTGGTGTACGACCTTTACACCGGTACCGGTACCATTGCCAACTTTGTGGCTAAAAAAGCAAAACAAGTAATTGGTATTGAGTACGTTCCGGAAGCCATAGAAGATGCTCACGTAAATGCCCAACTAAACGGATTAGACAATACGCTGTTTTATGCGGGCGATATGAAAGACATTCTAAACAAAGACTTTATAGAAAAACACGGCAAACCCGATGTTATCATTACAGACCCTCCTCGTGCCGGCATGCACGAAGATGTGATTAACGCCATTTTGTTTGCCAACCCCAAGCGCATTGTATATGTTAGCTGTAACCCGGCTACCCAAGCGCGCGACCTTGCCCTACTCGATGCCCATTACAAAGTAGAAGCGGTACAACCTGTGGATATGTTCCCTCATACCCATCATGTAGAAAACGTGGTATTGTTAGTGAGCAAAATCATGAGCGGAGCGAATAATTAACACGCCCGTAGGGTGTGAATCTTATTTGTAGGCAGGTCTTAAGCAAGCGAAGCGAAGCGCAAGGCCTGTGTAAAAGCATCCCCCACAAGGGCACCCCGTAGGGGTGAAACCGAGCGAAGCGAGATTTAATGTACAAAAACATCTTTATTATAGGTATTATCACCTGTGTCTTGTATTTTGTTGCGGTAGCAGGCTTTTTGGTATTTAAAACAGAAGTAGCCCTTACAATATGGGAACTAATCACTGTTTTGAGTGCTCCCGTTGTTATGATGGTTTTGCTAAAATTGCAACAAGCAGTAGGC